>JBOFBS010000133.1:0-2812 GCA_051645725.1 Aeromonadaceae bacterium
GTGGCTGGCTCAGCAGCAGACGGCCATTGCCATCCAGCTCGCATTCGGTCGCATGGCCGAGCAACAACCGCTGCAAGCGGCGCTCTACGGGGTTCATGCTGGAGAGCATCTTGAGCTTGCGCTCTATCTCTTCCCATTCATTCAGGGGGTAAAGCAGCAAGCAGGGATGAGCAATATCTATGGTGCAGACCAGCTGGCCCTCGCTTTCGTCGCACAGCCAATCACGGTACTTGGTCGGAATTGCCAATCGCCCTTTGCTGTCCAGGCTGATGGCGTGAGCACCACGCAACAAATTGCAGTCCCTGAAAATGAGTTAAGGGGGCAAATCGCCCGATAAAAACCACTTTGATCCACTTTTCCCCACCTTGAAGTTTAAGGACGTGCTGAGGGCTTTTCAAGCGAGGATATCGGGCATAGGGAACATATTGACGCAGTGATTGGGCAGCGCTGATTAAATGAGTTGATTTTCCACGAGTTATTTGTGTAGAAATAAAACCGATTAATTTTGGGCTGGGGTATAAACCGCCATAATCAGGGAGAAATAATGAAGCGGTACAATACAACGGTGCACAAAATGATGCTGACGCCGACCACAGGGTAAATGATGTAGTCATCTCCTGCTCGCCGTGCCCGCAAGCAAACCAGCTGGCAGAGCAACAAGTTGTAGATGATCAGCAGAAATGTCAGCAGAAGATTAGTACCAAAGGCCAGCTCCCCTGTATACATGACATAGAGACCCATCAACACAAAATTGGCGAGAATCAAATACAGTAAAAACTTCTGGATCGCCTTGCCCGCTGTCGGGGTCTTTTTTACTCGTGTTATCATGCTTACCACGTCCTGGATTCCACATGAACAGTCGACAAAAACTGTCAAAAACTGTTGAGATACATCATGTTTTTATTGTTCAGCCCTCCCTGCATCCCCCTGACATCATGACTCGGGTACTCTGTTGGCTAGTTGGCACTCTGTTACTGACCTCTCCCTATTGTTATTCCTATCATAACTATCATTGGCAGGCTGGTTTTCCTACCCCTGTACAAGGAAAAGGAGTCGAACTAGTCACTCAACAGACTCAGTTCCTACTGCAGCAACGTGAGCATCTGCAAAAAAGGATCACTCAGTCGCAGCCAATGATCCGGTGGGTCGGACAACAGGTTCGTGAACGTAAGCTACCTACCATGCTCACTTTCCTTCCCTTGATTGAGAGCAGTTATCGGCTGGATGTTGTATCAGCTGCAGGGGCTGCCGGACCTTGGCAGTTGATGCCAAGTACCGCGGCTCGTTTTTCCATTCCCATGATTTCAGGTTTCGATGGACGCTACTCTCTACCACTCGCAACCGATGCGGCACTCACCTATCTCAGTTGGCTCTATCAGTTTTTTGGTCAAGATTGGCTGCTGGCTTTGGCGGCTTACAACGCAGGAGAGGGGCGGGTGCTGAAAGCAGTACTCGATGCAGGAACTCGTAATGTGTGGGAACTATCCCTACCGACAGAAACGCGGCTATATGTGGCCCGGTTCATTGCACTATCTCAGCTACTGGATCGCGCAGAACAATACCAATTCGTTTTGCCATCTTGGCAGGAAGGGGAAGATTTGCAGGTGATACGGCATCCGAATAGCTGCTCATTACTGGATTGGGCAATGGCAAAAGGTGTAGCCATGAATGAGGCCAGTCGCTGGAATCCTGCCTGGCAGCTACCCAACGCTCTTGGAGTAACCAACTGTCCCATCGTCTATAGTCGCGGGAAATCCCCTACTCCAGTCACAAAAAAAGGGCAGAACATCATTCAAAAAGCCATTTCATTAGAAAGCTTGCATGACCCCTTGCTGCTGCAGGCAGCAAGGGGTCTGGATATGAGCCGTGGAGCTATCAGACTGGAGCCGTTACCGGATCCACTGGGACTGGAGACGAAGCGCCCCCTCCTGATACCATGAAACAATGTCGCCAATGACTGAGCACTGGCGACAGGTCTACTGATTCTGGATCTGACCAACGGGCGCCATAGAAGCTCAGGTATTGACCAATTGAACGCCGATGAGTGATTTGGCAATCCAACACATTACGTGGGGAGAGCGACAGACTGACAATCTCGGGCAGGATGAAACGTGCAGGTGCCAGAAAGCCAACCCCCCCTGGCCCTATATCCTTGATCACAACCCGGCCGATGCTCTTATCGAACAGAAGACCCGACACCATGAGACGTGCTGCAATACCACAGCTTTGTGACTCCAGCGGAGTACTGCCATCATGCAAATACCAACGGGGGACCTTACGGCGAGGATCACTCAGCGTATCCGATCCCGGCAGGTCCATTTCAAGGTTGTCCATGAGAAGTGTCGTCCTTGGCTTGCTTCACTGCTGCTTTCGTTTGCACACTGAATAACTGTTCCAGATTTTTTTCCGCCTGACTTGTCATTACCAGCAGTTCGATGCGGCGGTTTTGGCTACCTTGAGGATCAGCTTTATCCTCCAGCATGGTATCTGACATGGCCACAACCTGCCCGACCCGTTCTGGGGGCATGCCTCCGGCAAGCAAGACCCGCCTTGCCATCATGGCACGATCAGATGAAAGCTCCCAGTTGCTGTAGTTGTCACCCGCAAAAGGGGTGCTATCGGTGTGGCCCGAGATCATGACTCGGTTTTCAACTCGCTGAAATATGGGAGCCAACGCCATTAGCATATGCCGGAAGAAGGGGCTGATCCTAGCACTCCCACGGCTGTACATCTCACGCTCATCGTCATCACGAATGAGGATCCTCAAGCCTTGCGGTACCAGTTGTAGCTCAAGGTTGTTTTTGGCTTGCAT
>JBOFBS010000134.1:0-3656 GCA_051645725.1 Aeromonadaceae bacterium
CTCATTGCGTAAATATTCACGATACAGCGCAGCCAACGTCAGACTATCTTCCACCAAAAAGATCAAGGGGCAGGATGAGTGCACGGCCGAGACTCCAATAAATAATATGCCTCTATTGGGTCTAACAGAGCCGTTGCACCATCACAAGTTTTAGGCTTACTTGTTTTGGCAATCCTGTCACACAACTCACACCCTGGTGGCCAGGTAGTGGGCCATACCCATTATGACAAGGGAAGCCAGTAACAATTTTTATGTTGAACGGCGCGATACCGAATGCCGGGGGCCAGAAACTGGATTAAAAACAGTCCATGACCATGCCAATCCAAATGCAGCCTGATGAATTGGGGCTCCGCCAATGCGTTAAATAGCCCGCCATCGTCATACCACTCTAGCCATAGTCGCCCCCGACTCTGCCAGCACTGAAACCCAATATAGCGGGAGTGGGGGTGTGAATACTTCACTGAATTAGTCATCAGTTCTGTCTGGATCAACAGGATGCGCTCACGCTGAACACGACTAAGCTGGCTTCTATGTGCCTTGGCTAACCACTCAAGCACTCCCGCCAATTGGTGCCGTAAACAGCGAACGCCTTGCAGATCTGCCGCCTCATCGGATTGCCATAAGCAAGTTGGCATCTCATCACCTCCTTCTGCAATCCAACTGCAGAGCTTGGTTTTACTGACTACCTGTACCACTCACCAACAAATACTCCTCACGAGAACGCAGACAAGGAATACTCTTGTTGATACGCAGCAGCATCAGCAAGTCTCGCGGCTGCCCTTCTCCACAGATCAGGCGCAAATAGCACATCTCGTTTTGCAATCGCTTATATAGAAAAACCAGAGCACCTATGCCCGAAGAGTCAATGAAAGAGATGTCACTCAAATCAAGGAGTATAGATCTATGCCCTCCGGGCAAAGAGGCCATAAGCGGTTCAAGCTGCCGTACACTCATTGCATCAAGCTCACCGCTCAGAGCGATAAGAAACGCATCATGGAATAGGCTAGTGGTGAATTTCATGGGGGACTCCCTACCATAACGACCTCTGCAAGAAGTACTGCAAAGGCCACGCCATAGTAGAAAACCCGTTTTATAGGAGAAATAGGCGAAAATAAGGGGCGAGTTACTGCAATTTGCAAACACAAAGGAGGAGGTTAGCAATATGCAAATTACCAACCTCCTGCGACTCCCCCCTCAGTTCAGGCGTGCAAAGAACGCGCAAATTGCTCCATCTGGGCCAATTCACGCTTCAGCTGGCTGGAGAGTACGGGGAAACGGCGATAGGTTTTAGGATCAGCACTATCCGCCTCAATATGGAAGCTTACGGCAATCCGCTCGCGCTTCCATTGATTGCGACAGTAGAGGCCATAGTAGCGATGCAGCCAGGCGGTCAATTGCTCCAATGGATAGTGCTGGGCAAACTCGCTGCGCAACAGGGCCTGCAACACCCCCTTGGGAGAGAGATGCTGCGTCTGGCTGATACGACGGATCGCATCGAGCACAGGGAAGGGCATCAGATCCGCCTCATCGGTCTGTTCTACCGGCCGTAACTCGGCAGTGGGTGCCTGGTTGACGATGGCATCCATGGCCGCCAGTCGCAAACGCGCCACGCCAAGCACGTCAGCATCCTGCAGTGGAATACCCTGCTCAAGGATATAGCGATTGATCTCCAGCACCCGCGACTTGCTGACTCCGCCAATGGGTGACAACACACCTGAGGTATCACCATCCATGGTGCAGTATCCCACACTGGCCTCGGAGAGATTGGAGGTGGCGATCAGCAACTTGTTGCCCCGGTTGGCCAAGAGCCAGATCCCCGGCGCCCGCACCCGGGCCTGGATATTTTGCAACGCCAGATCATCCCGCTGCCAATTCAGTGGATCTTCAGGTGTCAAGCCATTCGCCAGATTGAGATAACCGGTCACCAATTCTGCAATAGACCAGCTATGATGCATGGCTCCAATGTCGGCCGCCAACCCTGAGGCCGCCTGGAAGGTAACAGAGCCACTGTACTCGGAACCTTGATAGAGGGTGGTCAGGATAAGGGGCATCACGCAGCTGCGTAGCCACTCCAGCGGGGCCTGCTCACCGCGTGGTGCCGGCACCAACCGCCCCTTGGCCAATTCAGCCAAATACTCGGCTTCACCCAGCGAGGCATAGGCCTGTACCTGCGCCATGAACACCAAGGCCCCGCACAAGGCCGAGTCGGCCCCACCGGACAGGCTCAGCGCATAGCCTCCTGTGTAGGTCTTGCGCTGCCAGTCCCACAACCCCAGGGCAATAGCCCGGCAAGCCTCGGCATGCTCATCTTCCGCAGCCAGGAGACACGGGCGAGCCAGCGCACGACGCGGATCCTCTGGCGCCCAGACAAAATCGATAGCGGCTATCCCCTCGCGACGTCCTGGCAGTAACGGTTGACTGCTGATGAGGCGTGAGGCGCGGTTGATCTGCAGATCCACAGTTGCACTATAGAATTTAAGTGGCGCAAAGCTGAGACGCTCCCCCACCAGCACCAGTTCACCATTACTGGCGATCATCGCATCCCCATCATAGACAGCACGCCCAGCCTCACACCCCAGCAGATTGGTATAGGCATAGACGGCGCCATAGGCCCGTGAGCCCTCACGCACAAACTGGCTGCGCTGCTGCTGCTTACCCAGAGCAAAGTGGCTGGCAGAGGGGTTCAGGATCACATCCACCTGCCGGTCAAACAGGGAGCGCCCCGGTCGGGCCGCCACCCACGAATCCTCACAGATCTCGAAGCCCAGCCGCACCCCTTTGACATCAAACACCAGATCCCCAACCGGGATAGGCTGATCCGCCAGCATGATCTCCGTGACATGGCCGGCAGGCCAGGGAGTAAACCAGCGAGGCTCATAGTGGATGCCATTGCGCGCCAGGTGCTGTTTGCAGACTATGCCATGCACTTGACCATAAGAGAGCAGCGCCACTGCGTTAAAAAGCTGCCCACCCGGGATCAGCAAGGGGAAGCCAACCGTGATCAGTAGCTGCTCGGGCAGCTGTTTTGCCAACGCCAGTAACTCGGCAGGCAGTGTCTCTAACCAGTCGGCTACAAAAAACATATCCTCACAGCCATAGCCAGTCAGCGAGAGCTCAGGTAGCAATAACAGATCGGCCTGAGCCTGCTGAGCCTGAGCAACAGCTTGCCGGATCAGAGCCAGGTTGCCATCCAGATCCAGCGGAGTGGTATTGATACAGGCCGTAGCCAGGGTGAGAGTCTGACGCATAAAAGATAAAACTCCTTTTTAAGCCTGCGACTCAAGGTCAACAAGCACGACGCTAGTATCGCTAAAGGACACCCATATAGACATATAGAGGACACCCACATAGAGGATGCAAAGAGCAGACGGTAAAGAAGCAGTCGAGCCCTTGTTGCTAGAGCGAGCGCCCACACTCAACTGCAACATCAAAAATGGGTGCTAGGATGCAATTCTCTAATACTCAAGACACGCTGAACAGAGCTGCGTGAACCACACCTGAAAAAAAGCCGGGATCGGTACACGATCCCGGCGATGAGTGACCATCAGAGCCTGCACTAGAGGCTATTTTTTCTGCAACAGCTGGAACTGCTTGACCGTGGCCTCTTGCTCTTCACACAACCGATCCAGTACTGCAGTTTGACCCGCCATGTCATC
>JBOFBS010000135.1:0-1579 GCA_051645725.1 Aeromonadaceae bacterium
TCACCAGCAGGGTACCGTCGTCTGCGCGAGCCAGCTGGCGCAGATCGCCCCCCAGTTGCATTTCTTTAAGTCGCTTGCCGCTATTGCGCTCAAGCAGGGTGACCGAGCCGGCGCTCTGGTTGGCGGTGACCAGGCGCGGAGCGTTCCCCTCGTCATAGGCAATCATGGCGGTGCCCATCTCCTGGGCCGAGGCGGTCCCCAGCAGCAGGGTGGCCAACATCAGGGATAACAACAACTTCAACATAAGATCAGGTGCGCCATTTCAAGATGGTCCAACGCCAGGCGTGGCGCAGCACCAGAGGAGTCAACGCGAGCGCGCTCAGCCAGTGGGCCCAGCTGGCAAGGTTGCCCATGCTATCGCCCGGGGTGCCGTGCAGCACCAGCAGCAGCCCGCTGGCCAGACAGATCAACAGCAAGGCTTCGATGATGCGGCCGGTGGTGCGCAAGAAAGGCTTGCGGCTTTTGCGCAGCAGGCTGCGATGAGAGAGCCAGAAGGCGCCGAACAGCAGGGGGAACAGGGTGAGCGAGAGGGCGACGTGCAGGAACAGGTTCCAGCGTGCCAGCGACCAGAGCGGGGTCAGCGGTTCCCACAGCAGCAGGCCGGAGAAGAACATCAGATAGAGGGAGCCCTCGGCGGCCTGATGGTGATAGGCCAGCCACTGCCAGCAGTGTCGTGGTGAGAGGGAAAGGCTTGTCATAGGTGCTCCAACGCCCGGGCAGTGCAGCCCGGGGGAGCAAGTTTACAATGCAGGAAAGGTAATGAAAAGAGTTATCAATTCCGCTCTTGATGAATAAAGGCTGAATGAAAACCGGCGCTATTTGTGGTCCGCCAGCCGCTCGGTCACCGCGTAGATGAGCGCCGCGGTGGAGAAGGCGAGGAACACGATCACCGACCACTTCATCTCCACCTCGTTGCCGACCCCGTCATCCAGGAAGGCCTTGAGCACTTCAATCCCGGCAATGGTGACCAGGGAGTTGATGACGATGAGCTTGAGGGAGGCGAAGTTGATCTTGCTGAGCCAGTTGTTGCCAAGCGCCTCGCGCTGCTCCTGGGTCTGGATGAACTGCACATAGCCGCAGATGGAGACCAGTATCAGCATCTGGGCCACCAGCACGAAGTCCACCAGGGTGAGCACGCCGGTGATGAGATCCATGTAGTGAATGCCCACGATGTCGATGCACAGGGCATAAAGCAGCATGGCGAATTTCACCATCAGCAGGGCCACGCAGACCAGAATGCAGACATAGAAGGGGAACATCATCAACCGGCTGCCATTGAGCATGAAGTTGAAACGGCGCATGAAAACTCCTGAAGAGGGTGAGGTTGCGCTGATTATGGCGCGGATCCGCCATCGAGGGCATCCCTGTTTGCGCACAGAGGGCTGATGGCGGCAGAGAAAGGGGAAACGAAAAAAGCCCAGCCATAAGGCTGGGCTTTCGAATGTGGCTCCCTCGACAGGACTTGAACCTGTGACATACGGATTAACAGTCCGCCGTTCTACCGACTGAACTACGAGGGAATTGGCTCCTCCTACTGGACTTGAACCAGTGACATACGGATTAACAGTCCGCCGTTCTA
>JBOFBS010000136.1:0-5740 GCA_051645725.1 Aeromonadaceae bacterium
TATGGCTTGGTGGTCATGGTGTTGGCCACTATTCGCGAGCATCAGGATTAATCGTTGAGGTACTTAGTGATCAAACATGCCCTGCTAACTCTGCTTGCTCTTTGTGGGCTAACCCTTGCTTCTTCCGCTGCAGAGATGAATGTTGCCCCATCAACAGAGCCTGTGCCTCAGGTTCAGGAATCCCTATCAAAGCCCGAACTTCCGGTCTTTGGTCATTGGCTATTTAACGGTGATTTTGCCAAAGAGTCATTTCGTGGCTTCAACCCAAATTACGTGTTGGGGATCGGTGACCAGATACAGTTACAGCTATGGGGGGGCTACGAATATCAAGCCAACCTGATCATAGATCAACAAGGCTCCATCTTCTTGCCCAAAGTTGGCCCGATCAAGGTAGCCGGGATCACTAACGACAAGCTCAATAATGTAGTGAGCCAGGCCGTCACCCGCATCTATCAGAAAAATGTCAGCGTCTACGCCACGCTAGATGTCAGTCAACCCGTCAAGGTCTTTGTTACCGGATTTGTAAAACAGCCTGGTCTCTATGCGGGCCAATCTGGTGACTCCGTTCTTTATTATCTGGATAAGGCTGGCGGCATATCACCCGACCGGGGGAGTTACCTGGATGTGACCTTGATGCGCAAAGGTCGTTTGGTAACCCGATTTGATCTCTACAAGTTTTTGCTTGAGGGCAAACTGGTTCCCACCCAGTTGCGCGATGGTGACACTCTGGTTGTCTCCCCCCTCCAGTACCGGGTCGATGTTACTGGCAAAGTCCATAATGCCAATCGCTTCGAGCTGCGCAACGCCCGCATCGCACTACCTGATCTTCTGGCATTGGCTCAACCCGATGCCGAAGCCACTCATGTGCGCATTAATCGTAACAGTGGCGAAAATATCCGTATGGAGTATGTGCCACTCCAGCAGGCCAATCAGTACAGCATTCAAGCCGGTGACAGTATCGAGGTGATCGCCGATAAAAAATATGCCTCGATCGCGGTAAGGGTTGAGGGTGAGCATAGCAGCAGTCAGGAGTTTATCCTGCCCTATGGTGCGCGACTGGGGGATGTGCTGCGTAAGGTCCAGTTGACCAGCGATGCAGACATGAGTTCGCTGCAGTTATACCGCAAGAGTGTTAAGTCGCGTCAAAAAGAGATGCTCAACTCCTCCTTGCAGGCTCTGGAAGCCAGCATTCTGACCGCACGCTCCAGCACCAAAGATGAGGCCGCGCTGCGCACCAGTGAGGCCGATCTTCTAATGAAGTGGGTCTCGCGAGCCAAGAGCGTCGAACCCAGGGGACAAGTCGTGTTGGCACAGGGGCAAAATCCGGACCAAATCATATTAGAGCCTGATGATGTCATCCGTATTCCACGCAAGACCAACCTGGTGATGGTACACGGCGATGTCTTGTTTCCTAATGCCATCTTGATGGACCCGGCTCGTACTGTCGAAGGCTATATCAACATGGCTGGCGGCTTCACCCAGAATGAGGGCAGCTCACGTATCCTCCTGTTGCACCGAGACGGTACCTTCAGCAAAGTCGCAGCCGATGACATTGATAGCAGCAATATCAAAGTGCTCGCCGGTGACGAAATCTTTGTTGTGCCTAAGGTCGATAGCAAAAATCTGCAGATCACCAAGGACTTCACCGAAGTTTTCTATCAGATTGCACTATCGGCTCGAGCTCTGGTGCTGCTTTAAGATGCACAACGCCAGGCAAGATACCTGGCGAACCTATCAGCAGGAGGGCTGAGATGAGCAAGATCTGGACCGTGTCTCTTGGTATTTACCGCAAACGCCGCCTATTGCAGGCTATCTTGGGTAAATCGGTCCAGCTTGTGCTTCCCTGGTCGCAACCCTCCTCTGATTCGTGTGTGGTTGGCTGGGGTATCAAGGCGAACACTCAACCAGCAGAAAAGTGGGCCAATAGTAAAAAGTTGCCGCTGTTCCGGCTTGAGGATGGATTCATCGGTTATCTGGGTCATCCCGCCGCAAATGGGCATGCACTCTCCTTGATAGCCGATCCTGTGGGTATCTACTATGATGCCCGACGTCCATCACAACTCCAGCACTTACTCGAAGATGACTCCTGGTATACCGCAAGTGAAATGGTGCGCGCGAGTCACTTCTTACGTCGTTGGCGTGAGGTGGGTGCAACCAAATACAATCGCTATGCAAGCAAAGATCTCCCTGCCGCCCTGGCTCAGCAATTAAGCGGTGAAAAACAGCGGATCCTTTTAATCGACCAGGTTGCCAATGACGAATCCATAGCGGGTGCGTTAGCCGATAAGCAGCGTTTTGTTCAAATGCTAAAAAGCGCCAGGCAAGACTATCCCGACGCAGAGCTACTGATCCGGACACACCCTGACAGCCAGCTCAAAGGGCGTCCTGGTATGTTGAGCCAGCTACTTACCGACACTCATACCGTACTGCTGGATGCCGATTGTCATCCGCATGCCCTGCTGGAGAAAGTAGATGCCGTCTATACCGTCTCTTCTCTGCTCGGTTTCGAGGCACTGCTATTAGGCAAGAAAGTTGTCTGCTTTGGTGCCGCCTTCTACGCTGGTTGGGGGGTGACGGATGACCGAGTCGAGATGCCTTTGCGCAACGGCCCCATCCCTCTGCTGAAGCTGGTCAGTGCCGCGCTGCTGAAATATTGCCGTTATCACGATCCGCGTACGGGGCGCCAATGTGAACCAGAAGAGCTTCTTGCGCTTATCGATGCACAATACTCTCCCCTTCCTCCCGTAGCGACCCTGTATGCTGTCGGTTTCTCTCGCTGGAAGCAGCTGTTTATTCGGCGTTTTTTTGCTCAGATGGCGCAGAGAATGGAATTCTGCCCTCAGCCTCCTGCCAAACTGCATAAGGGTGAACAACTGCTGCTATGGGGGATGCGCTACCCAGAGATAAGAGAAGCCTGGCGAGTGGAAGATGGTTTCGTTCGTTCAGTAGGGCTGGGCTCTGATTTATGCCGCCCCCACTCCCTGACACTGGATCCAGTGGGGATCTACTTTAATGCACAACAAGAGAGCCGCCTGGAGCGCTTGCTGCTCAACTATTCCCCCACGCGCACAGAATTGGCTTATGCCGCGCTCCTACGTGATACGCTAATCCAGCAGCGGCTGAGTAAATATAACGTAGGGAGTAACGAACTCCCACCACTCAGGATGCTGGCCAAGGGACGCAAGATCCTCCTGGTAATAGGCCAGGTGGATGATGATGCTTCTCTTATGTATGGTAGTTGTCAGATCACTAGCACCCAAGCTCTGCTCTCGGCCGTCAGGGCGTGGGATCCGGAAGCCTGGATTGTCTACAAGCCTCACCCTGATGTGCTATATGGTAATCGCCAGAGCCAACTCAGCAGCAAGAAGCTGGAACAATGTGCCGATCTGACACTGGGTGACTGCGCATTACACGATTGCCTGCAACAGGTAGATGAAGTGCATACCATCACCTCGCTGGCCGGTTTTGAAGCGCTGATCCGCAACTGTCCAGTTGTCGTCTGGGGGAGGCCATTTTATGCAGGCTGGGGGCTGACTCGAGATATCTATCCCCAGCCCAGACGAAATCGAGATCTGTCGCTTGAAGCACTGATTTACATCACCTTATGCTGCTATCCTCGCTATTACGACTGGCAGCTAGGTTGTTTCACCACACCTGAGCACCTATTTACCCACTTAGCCTCCCAACAACGAAAGACGCTCTGTAACAAGCGGCAGAGCGCTCTCGCTCGCCATGGTCGCAAATTGGGCTATTTGTTAGAAACCCTTTTTGCACGCTGACGACAAGGAGGCTCAGTGAAAAATGTCTTATTGTTACAAGGGCCTATTGGACCATTTTTTCAAGACTTTGCCGCATTTCTCAAGCAAAGAGGGTTGAACGTTTACCGGATCCATTTCAATGGAGGCGATGCCCTCTATCGGGGGAAGGGTGAAAATTTTGACTACTTAGGCGACCCGAAAGCTTGGCCTCGGTATCTGGCTCACTTTCTTAAACAGCATCAAATTGACGCCCTCTTTTGCTATGGAGATTGTCGCTATTACCATAAACAGGCAAAACTAATCGCCAAGCGCCTGGCTATCCCCTTCTGGGTCTTTGAGGAAGGCTACCTAAGACCTGACTTCATCACATTGGAGTTAGGCGGTGCAAATGCTAACAGCCCCTGGTTCGAGCATCGTCGTAATCTCCATTGGTTGACACCTCAAGAGGAAAATGGTGCCGTTGTTACGCCAGTAGGCCAGACCTTCGGTCGCCGCATCTATCATGCCATGCGCTATTATTGGGCCATGGAGATGCAAAAAAGCAGGTTTCGAAACTATCGGCATCACAGACCCCATAGCTTTTTGAGGGAGGCAATCAGCTGGCTGAACAGTGGCTGGGTCAAGCTCCATTGTCAAATGCGGGATGCTTGGCTAATGCAAACCATGAGTGAACATCAAGGAAACGTTTTTTTGGTCCCGCTGCAAGTGGCCGAAGATTTTCAGATCCGCGAACACTCCCCCTTTGCCGATGTACAAAGCTTCATCCAGCAAGTCATCACCTCGTTTGCTAATCATGCAGCAACCGATCAAATCCTGCTGTTTAAACACCATCCCATGGATAGAGGGCATATCAGCTATCAAGCTTTTATCACCACCCTTAGCAAACGCCTAGGGATAGCCGAACGCGTATTCTATGGCCATGAACTTCCCCTTCCCCCTCTCTACCCCCTTTGCAGGGGAGTCGTAACCATCAATAGCACAGTAGGGATTTCAGCCTTACTAAAAGGGGTACCAACCTTAAATTTAGGTCAGGCACTCTACGATATACCCGGCTTAACGAGCCAATGTACACTGGATGAGTTCTGGCACACCCAAACACCCGTAGATCGCCAGCTATTTGGGCAATTTCGCCAATTTTTGCTGCACTATAGTCAGATAAATGGCAGTTTCTACCGTGAAACCGCCTATACCTGTAGCGCTATCTGGCGCTATCTGCAGCAAGGAAAGCGCAGCGAGGTGCACGCCCCGGCCAAAATCACTGCCAGCAAGCATCACCATCAAACCTCCCTCTAATTCACGCTTAAATAACGGCGCCTAAATAGCGTCCAAGCGCGTCGCAGGGACGCAGTGCGCTAAGCAGCCCCTCTGCGCCACACTCTTGCCATGAAGAGCGCGCGGCCATTCGCAACAGTTGATTAACCCCCACACTCGTCGTGACTCCTTGCCGAGTGACGACTGTTGCCCCCCTTCCTTAGGGTTACGATTTCACAACTCATATGCACCTGGATAAAAAAAGGGCTGCCTAATGGCAGCCCGGATTTAGCTCGCGCGATTTATTGAACCTGATAGGCCACAGTCACCGCCGTGCCTTCGGCTACGATGGAGCCAGAGACACTACGAGGTGAAGCCAGTGGTGTAGACTTTTCCATGGCGACAGCCCAGTTACCGCCTGGCAAACTGTAGGTAAAGTTGTTACCACTGTTCATGATCACAACGGTTTCCGGCCAGCTCGTACCATTGTTATTACCAGACTTGATGTAGTTTACAACTACACCGGCAGCCGGGGTCGTTGTGGTTACATTCTGGTTAATGGCTTCCCAGGTGGTGAGACGTAAAGCCGGGTTAGCCTTACGCACGGCAATCACATCCCTGTAGTAGTTGAAGATATCGGCATTGCTCGCCTTCATGCTCCAGTCAAACTGGTTAACAGAGTCTGGTGACTTGAAGCTGTTCTTGTCACCATCCTTATCCCGCATGATCTC
>JBOFBS010000137.1:0-8178 GCA_051645725.1 Aeromonadaceae bacterium
GCAATCGATTGATTTATAAAACATTTAAAAGGTTAAAGGCTTGATGAACAACAGAAATATCGAGCAACACACCCCAATGATGCAGCAATATCTTGGGCTCAAAGCGCAACACCCCGACGTGCTGCTTTTCTACCGTATGGGTGATTTTTACGAACTCTTTTATGACGATGCGCGCAAGGCCTCGCAGCTGCTGGATATCTCACTGACCAAACGCGGCCAATCCGCTGGCACCCCCATACCTATGGCGGGGGTGCCCTATCATGCCGTCGAGGGGTATCTGGCCAAGTTGGTACAGATGGGTGAGTCTGCCGCCATCTGCGAGCAGATAGGCGATCCGGCCCTGAGCAAAGGGCCTGTTGAACGCAAAGTCGTGCGGATCGTCACCCCGGGCACAGTGACAGATGAGGCGCTACTGAGCGAGCGGCGGGATAACCTGATCGGCGCCGTCTATCACGATGGCGACCTATTTGGCCTGGCCATGCTGGACGTAACCTCTGGCCGCTTTAGCATCAACCAGTTTGCAGCCGAAGAGACCCTGCTGGCAGAGCTGCAGCGACTGGATCCGGCTGAACTGCTCTACCCGGACTCCTTTGCCTTTGTAAACCTGCTCGGCGAGCGCAAAGGGCTGCGCCGTCGTGCCGAGTGGGAGTTTGAACTGGGGACGGCCAGGCGCCTGCTCTGCCAGCAATTCGGCACTCAGGATCTGGTAGGCTTCGGTGTGGAGCAGGCCAAGACGGCGCTCTGCGCCGCCGGCTGCCTGATGCAGTATGTCAAGGACACCCAACGCACCACTCTGCCCCACATCCGTGCCATTCGCCTGGAGCAGGCCGAGCACATGGTGATACTGGACGCCGCAACCCGCCGCAATCTGGAGTTGACCCAGAATCTGGCCGGCGGTCTGGATAACACGCTGGCCGAGGTACTGGATGCCACCGCGACCCCCATGGGCAGTCGCCTGCTCAAGCGCTGGATCCACCAGCCGGTGCGCAATCGCCCTCTGCTACAGGGCCGTCAGCAGGTCATTGCCGAACTCATGGCGCTGCATTTGAGCGAAGAGCTGACCCCTCTGCTGCGCCAAATTGGCGATATGGAGCGGGTGCTGGCCCGCCTGGCCCTGCGCTCCGCCCGCCCCCGTGACTTAAGCCGCCTGCGCACCGCCTTCCAGCAGCTCCCCGATCTGCAACTCTTGCTCGGTCGCGCTAAGAGCGAAGCACTGCAACAATTAGCCGAACGAGCGGCTAGCTTTCCCCAACTGTGCGAGCTGCTCGAGTGCGCCGTGGTAGAGACACCACCCGTTGTCATTCGTGATGGTGGCGTGATCGCCAGTGGCTATCATCCGGAGCTGGATGAACTGCGCGCCCTGGCCGAGGGGGCGACAGCGTATCTGCAGCAATTAGAGCTGAGGGAGCGGGAGCGTACCGGTATCAACACCCTGAAGGTGGACTACAACAAGGTACATGGCTTCTATATAGAGGTGACCCGGGCCAACGCTCATCTGGTTCCGGCCGAGTATGTGCGCCGTCAAACGCTGAAAAATAACGAGCGCTACATCATTCCCGAACTCAAGGCCTATGAAGACAAGGCGCTGACAGCCCAAAGCCGCGCCCTGGCACTGGAGAAACAACTCTATGAGCAACTGCTCGACAAGTTGCTGCCCCATCTTGGTGATCTGCAGCAATCGGCCAGTGCCATTGCCGAGCTGGATGTGCTGGCCAATCTGGCCGAGCGCGCCGAAACCCTCAACTACTGCCGCCCACACCTGGTGGATGAGCCCCAGATCCAGATAGAAAATGGCCGCCATCCCGTAGTCGAGCAGGTTCTCACCGCTCCGTTTATCGCCAACCCCATAGCCCTGCACGACGCTCGCCGCATGCTGATCATCACGGGTCCCAACATGGGTGGGAAATCCACCTATATGCGCCAAACCGCCCTCATCGTTCTGCTGGCACACATAGGCTCCTATGTTCCCGCCGACAGTGCCCGCATCGGTCCCATAGATCGCATCTTCACCCGAATCGGCGCCTCGGATGATCTGGCCTCAGGACGCTCCACTTTCATGGTGGAGATGACAGAGACGGCCAACATACTGCACAACGCCACGGCGCAAAGCCTGGTGCTGATGGATGAGATAGGTCGTGGCACCAGCACCTATGACGGTCTCTCCCTGGCCTGGGCCTGTGCCGAGCAGTTGGCTGGCCCCATTCGGGCTTTCACTCTGTTCGCCACCCACTACTTCGAGCTGACCCAGTTACCCGAGAAACTGCCTGGACTCGCTAATGTCCATCTGGATGCAGTCGAGCATGGTGACTCCATAGCCTTCATGCATGCGGTACAAGAGGGGGCGGCCAGCCGCTCCTACGGCCTACAGGTGGCCGCCCTGGCCGGGGTACCACGCAGCGTGATCACTCGGGCACGGCAGAAACTCCATGAACTGGAGCAACAGGCACCGGATCACCCCCCGAGCCGTGCTAACCCTGAGCCTGTTGTGACGATGGAATCTGAGGCTATGCAGGCACTTCGCGCCCTGGATCCCGATGCACTGTCGCCTCGTCAGGCTCTGGATGCTCTCTATCGGTTACAGCAGTTGCTGTGAGCTGCTCTCGCTGCCGGATAAAAGCGGAGCAGAGGCCTTGGGGGTGGCGGTTGTGAAAGCGGCAACGTCGTATCGCCACGACAAAGTAGCCACAATCACGGCAGTGCAAACGAGCCATGACACCTCGGTAGAGAATGAAAAAAGAGAAGGGGAGCCATTGTGGCTCCCCTTTGACCTCTTGCTGAGCTGCCCCTTATTCGCCATTGAACAGGGCATCGATGGAGAGGCCTTGTTGGGTCAGCATATCACGCAGACGGCGCAGCGCCTCAACCTGGATCTGTCTGACGCGCTCCCGAGTCAGGCCTATCTCACGTCCCACATCTTCCAGCGTAGCGGGCTCATAGCCCAGCAGACCGAAGCGACGAGCCAGCACCTCGCGTTGCTTGGCATTGAGCTGCTCCAACCAGTGCACCACAGAGACGCGCATATCATCGTCTTGGGTCTCCAGTTCGGGCCCCATGCCGCGCTCATCGGTCAGCACATCAAGCAGCGCCTTGTCTCCATCACCACCTATCGGTGAGTCGACTGAGCAGATCTTCTCGTTCAACTTGAGCATACGAGAGACATCTTCCACCGGCTTATCCAACGCCGCGGCTATCTCCTCTGCCGTGGGTTCGTGATCGAGACGATGAGCCAACTCCCGAGCCGTACGCAAGTAAACATTCAGCTCTTTGACCACATGAATGGGCAGGCGAATGGTGCGAGTCTGATTCATGATGGCCCGCTCTATGGTCTGACGAATCCACCAGGTGGCATAGGTCGAGAAGCGGAAGCCGCGCTCCGGATCGAATTTTTCGACGGCACGGATCAGGCCCAGGTTCCCCTCCTCTACCAGATCCAGCAGAGCCAGACCTCGATTGTTGTAACGACGGGCAATCTTGACGACCAGGCGCAGATTGGACTCAATCATGCGTTTTCTGGCGGCCGCATCACCACGCAGCGCCTTACGGGCAAAGAAGACTTCCTCTTCTGCCGTCAGTAGCGGAGAGAAGCCAATCTCTCCCAAATAGAGCTGAGTAGCATCCATGGAGACACGCACTGATTCAGGGGATGCGAGTTCGGCTATTGGTTCATCCAGCTCTTCTGCCAACTCTTCCTCGATCAGTTCCTCCATGGACTCGAGTTCATCGTCAACCTCGAAAACGTTTTCAGTCTGTAACAGTGCTGTGTCGCTCATAGGTTGTTCTCCCCAACCCCTCAGATTCGTTCTCTACAGGGTTTATCGCTTTGGTAGAAATCGCATCGGGTTAATCGACTGGCCCCGATAGCGGATTTCGAAGTGGAGCCGGACATCATCAGCATCACTGCTTCCCATGTCGGCTATACGCTGACCCGCCTTGACCTCTTGCTGCTCCTGTACGCGTAACACGTCATTGTGTGCGTAAGCAGAGAGGTAATCTTCATCATGCTTTATTATTATAAGATTTCCATACCCGCGCAGAGCACTACCGGCATAGACCACCTTACCTGCGGCGGCAGCAACTACTGCTTGCCCCCGGGTTCCAGCGATATCCAACCCCTTATTGCCCCGTTCGGAGAGTGAAAAACCCTGGACAATGCGGCCCTTGGTTGGCCAGCGCCAGGTTAACAGCTTGTTGTAATTTTGTTCAGCTCGGGTATGAGAGTATGCTTTTCCAGATGGAGCATCAACCTTTTTTACTACACCATAGCCTGGTTTTTGTGCAGCTTCTCGATCCTGATCACGGTTCTCATTAGGAGCCTGAGCCGCTACTCTAACCTGGGTCCCCAAGAACAATAACTGACCAGGGTGTATGGTGTAGGGTTTCTTCAAACCATTGAGCCTGACCAAGCTATTCATGGAGACACCATAATTGCGCGCCAGCACACCCAGACTGTCCCCTCGCTTGACGACATAACGCCCCTGGCTTGGGTCATCCAGATCCAGACGGATCAACTGACCGGCATTGATACCATAGGGGGGCTCAATACGGTTATAACGGGCCAAGGCTCGAAAATCGAGGCCATAGAGCCAGGCTATCGCATACAGGGTATCACCGGATTTGACCCGGTAAGTTCGAGCATCTCCCTTTGATGTGGCTTCCGGCTTGTTAGTGCGAGAGCCATTAACCGATGGCGCCGCCACCCTGGCTGACTTGGCAGACTTGCCTGTTGCCTCACGAACCGGAGCCGGCTGCGAAGTTGAGGAGGAGGAGCAGGCGCTCAACAGCGTGAGCCCCGCCAATGCCAAAACCAGAGGCCACATCCTTATGCTACGCAACATCATCCCTTGAATACGAAATAGAGAACCAATGCTAACACGACACAACTCCAGCCAATCACATCGATAAATTGACGTAACTTGCTCTCCATGCGCGCCCCCCCCCACTTCATCAAGGCCGCCACCAGGAAGAAACGTAGCCCACGCCCAAATAGAGAGATGAGGATGAAGGGTAAGAGAGCCATCTGCAACAGGCCAGCCGTTACAGTGAACACCTTGTAAGGAATGGGGCTAAAGGCCGCCAACAGCACGACCCAGACACCATATTCGGCAAACCAGGCCTGAGTCGTCGCCAGATGCGCGTCATACTTCATGACCTGGATCAGTGGCAGCACCACGGGCTCAAACAGCAGATAACCCAACAGATAGCCAACACAAGCACCCAGCACAGAGGTCAGGGTGGTGAGTAGCGCCAGATGCCAGGCTCTGGCTGGCTTGGCCAGGCACATGGGGGCCAGCATCACATCAGGAGGTATGGGCCAGAATACGGACTCGGCGAAACTATTAGCCGCCAGAAACCAGGGAGCTTTGGGGTGACGAGACCAGGACATGACTCTGTCGTAGAGCCGGGAAAATAACTTCACATCAGTTCTCCGTGAACCAGGGGAACAAAACGAACGGCCTCCAGCACTTCCGTACGGGTAAGGGAGCCGCGCTTCTCGATAAGCAACAACTCCTGCCGACTCTCGCCAACCGGAATAATGAGACGACCCCCATCACGCAACTGGTTAAGCAAGGCATCGGGCACGATACGTGCCGCAGCGGTCACTATAATAGCGTCAAAAGGTGCCTTTGTCGGCCATCCCGCCCATCCATCGCCATGTCGCGTGGAGACATTGTGCAAATCCAGCCGCTGCAGACGGCGCCGGGCCTGATACTGCAGGCTCTTGATGCGCTCGACCGTGTAAACATGCTTGACCAATTGGGCCAGGACCGCAGTCTGGTAACCAGAGCCGGTCCCTATCTCCAATACCCGATTAGGGTCCCCGACCAGCAGTTGCTCCGTCATGCGCGCCACCATATAGGGCTGGGATATGGTCTGCCCAAAGCCGATCGGCAAGGCCATATTTTCCCATGCCTGATGGGCGAAGGCTTCATCGACAAAGGCATCCCTTGGCACATTGGCCAGAGCCTGCAAGACTCGCTCATCCTGTATCCCCTGGCTTAGCAGCTGGCGCAGCAGGGGGTGGGCAGCACTGTTACGCAATGGGGGTTACATCTCCTCAATCCAGTCACGCAAACCGGCCAGGTGCCGGTAAGCCGTCATATCAATCTGCAGCGGGGTGATGGAGACATACCCCGCCTCTATGGCTGCAAAGTCTGTCCCCTCGCCCGCATCCTGTTCCGGCCCTGGTGGCCCAATCCAGTAGATGGTGCGACCACGAGGATCCTGCTCGACCACCACCTGTTCAGCCGGATGCCGGCTACCCAGACGGGTTACCCTTATCCCTTTAATCTCATCCAGCGGTAGATCCGGGACGTTGACGTTGAGAATCTGATCCGCCGGCAATGGGCTCTGGGCCAAACGGCGCACCAGCATGGCCGCATAGTGGGCAGCGGTTGCAAAGTGCTGCTGTCCCACCAGGGAGATGGCAATCGCTGGCAACCCCAGATGTCGCCCCTCAGTTGCGGCCGCAACCGTACCCGAGTAGATAACATCATCCCCCAGGTTGGCGCCGTGATTGATGCCCGAAACCACGATATCGGGCGCGGGCTTGAGCAATTCGTTTACCGCCAGGTGCACACAATCCGTGGGCGTCCCCTTGATGGCGAAAAAATCATTATGGGCATAAGACTCCAGACGCAGCGGGTTCTCCAGTGTCAACGAGTGACTGGCCCCGCTGTGATTGCGATCCGGTGCCACCACCACGACCTCCCCAACAGAGCGCAGCCCCTCGCTCAGGACGCGTATGCCCTCGGCATGGACACCATCATCATTACTGACCAGGATCTTCATGGCCATCCCCCTGCTCCACGCTAACCAGTTCACGGATGAGACTGGTGGCATAGCAACCCGCAGGTAGCCAGAAACTCAAACTCAACCCCTCATCCTGCCACACCCAGGAGAGATCCCGCGGTTGCAACAGCAAGGGGCGGCGCTCTTGATTAAGACCCGCCGCCTCAAGCCCCGCTTTCCAGCTGGCAAACGCCTCCAGCTTGCTGGTTTCAAACTCCAGCGCCTCACCCTGGGCTCCGGAGCGGCCACGGCCCCAAAGAGGAGCCGTCAGCTGCAGATCCCCTTCATTCAGCCTCTGCTGCAACACCTCGCTCACCTCAGGCTCGCTGAAGAAGGAGTGGGTTCCTGCCAGCATGAGGCAATCTCCGGCCAGCAGGGTATGCGCCAACCCGGCAGCCAGCCGCTCGCTGACTACCTGGTTGAAAAGATAGCTGCGCGCCGCCGAGAGGAACATGGAGCGTTTGTCTCTATCCTTGATGCGCTTGCCCTGAAACATGGCTTCCGCTGCATCCAGATTGCTTCCATTGCGGCCAAAACGCTGCTCACCAAAGTAATTGGGCACCCCCTGCGCCACTATGGCCTGCAGGCGGGCCTCAAGCTCGGGGCTGGAGAGCAGATCCCGCAGTAAAATGCGGAAATGGTTCCCCTTTAGAGTACCGGTGCGCAACTTGCGCGAATGACGGCTGCGCTTCACTATCTGGATGGTGTCACTCTCAATGCTGCTCAGGTCCGGTTCATCCTTGCCAGGGACATGGATGCCGAACCACTGCTCTGTCACCCCATTGCGATCCTTAAGACCACCCCAGGTCACGGCACTGCGCTGCACCCCAGCCGCCTTGGCCAGCAGACCCGCCACCCAGGCGGTGTTTTCATTGCGTTTACGCACATAAACCAGAATATGCTCGCCCGCCCCATCCGGCTCGAATCCCAGATCCTCGATGACGACAAAATCTTCCGGCTGTTGCTTAAAACGCGCACTGCACTGCGGCTTGCCATGCAAATAACTCCACTCGGGCAGGCTCATGCTTTTACCACCAGTACCACAGCTTCCACGGCTATTCCCTCTTTACGCCCAGTGAACCCCAGCTTCTCAGTGGTGGTGGCTTTGACGTTGATTTGTTGAACGGAGGCGTTGAGATCGGTGGCCAGCACCTCGCGCATCGCCTCCACATAGGGCGCCATCTTGGGCGCCTGAGCTATGATGGTGACATCCAGATTTCCCAGGCGATAACCGGCCGCCTCAACCTTGGCATAAACATCACGCAGCAGGATACGGCTATCTATCCCCTTGAAGGCATTGTCATTATCGGGAAAGTGACGGCCAATGTCCCCGGCGGCTATAGCCCCCAACAGGGCATCGGAGATGGCATGCAGCACCACATCACCATC
>JBOFBS010000138.1:0-13973 GCA_051645725.1 Aeromonadaceae bacterium
CCTAACCACCAACCACCTCTGCACTGCCTTCAACATTTGCCGCCAGCAGGCGTCGAGGGATATCAACCGCTATATCCAGGAGGTCTCGCCACAAGGGCTGGAGTACGACCGCAATCTCAAGGGCTACAAACCTACCGCCCAGTTCAGCCCTCGCTTTAGCGAAGGCAAGGTGGATGAGTATCTGTTGCTGCTGCACAGAGAGAAGCAGCATCAGCGCCAGCATGAGGCAGGTGTCTTGGCGCTGCCACTGATGGACCTGCGTTACGGCCATATCGAGATCCTGGATGTGCCTAACCGCCATATCGACCCCGTCATCGTACGCGGTCTGGTGCAGGCGGCCCGCAGCCAGTTACGGGTGGATGTGGATTATGTGTCGCTCAGTTCGGCCGAGCGTAGCGGGCGCAATATAGTTCCCCATACCTTGGTCTATGACGGCATTCGCTGGCATGTGCGGGCGGATTGCGAGAAGAAGAGGGATTATCTGGACTTTGTGATGAGCCGCTTTCGGGGCAAGCCGGAGCTACTCGACGCTTCGGCCCACGGTCGAGATCAGGATCTGGAGTGGAACAATCGGGTGGTCGCTGTGGTGACCCCCAATCCCTGTCTGGGTGATGAACAGCAGGCCATTATCGCCAGCGACTATGCGATGACCGACGGCAAGTTGCTGATAGAACAGCGCGTCCCCTTGATGCATTACGCCCTGGAGCGGATGCAGGTGAGCTACAACGGGGAACATGCTAATAATCCCCTGCTCTACCCACTGGTGCTCGCCAACCGGGAGGAGCTGATCCGGCAAGGCTGTATCTTTAAGCTCAAGAATGCAGATCTGCAAATTTCATAGCGGGCTGGTGCTTTGTAGTGGCCCAGCTCACAACGCCACTACGAGCACCTGACTGTTTATCCGTCATTACACCCGACCAAAACGATCAGGATCGGCTGGCACATAATCGTCCTCAAACATATTCTGCAAGCGATGGTTTTGACGCAAACACGCAAGCGTCTCAAAGAAACAATCTTCACAGAGATGCACTTCGTATCTCTCGCCATCGTGCCGTACCGAGTCATACCCCCAGTGGGCTGACAATGTGCCGTATTCCTGTGCTATTGTCTTTGTCGTGCTGTCACCACACACATCACAGATCACAGATCACAGATCACAGATCACAGATCACATCTACGACCTGCTCCGTCGGAACTATCGCTTTTACCAACATATTGCCTCCCGCATTATCTCAACACGCAACCTGTTTACCCCCGGCAAGAGCCCCATCGGACGTTGTGGGTGATGCCATCTTGCCAGCTCTTCTTTAAAACCGGTTTAAGCCCACGACCACGCCATCAATCCAGCCGCTTGTAAATCCGCGTATCGCTGGTCGATTTCCGAAACCAGTAAAAATCGGGCAATCCTGCAAACACCCTGCGCCAGTTGAATACTTCGGCCGATAATCGATCCGCCATCTTGACGATAGTCTCCGGCATATACTGGATAAGCGGCTTGCCAATCGATGCGGACAAGCAGGCCGACAGGGCTTCAAATGCCCGGGGATCCTGGCTCATCAGACTTTGCAGGTGTGGCTCCAACTTCATGAAGTTCAGGGCTTCATGCTGGGAGCAGATCCCCTCTCCGGCTTCCACGTTGTAGTAGAGGTAGAGTTTGCCCACATCGTGCAGCAATCCCCCTAGGAAGGCGACGTCGGCGGTGCGTCCATCAAGCCGGTATTGACGACACAACATCCTGGCTGTCATCGCCACTTCTACACTGTGCTCCAGCAAGCCACCCACATGGTCATGATGATGGTGATGGCTCGCCCTGCCTCGATAAAACCCGGTGATAAAACGCCGGTCACGTAGGATCCCGAGGGAAAAGCGCCGTAACCCGCCGGGCGGTAACATGGCATAGAAGCGCCACAGTGCCTGGATCATCTGGCCATGCGACTCATTGAGGGCCAAACCAAGGTGAAACTCCCACAGTTGACGCCCCTCGTCCCCTGTGATGCCTTCCAGAGCGCGACAACTGCGCAATGTGACAGACTGCTGCTCCATCCCCAGCATTGCCAGTACCAGCTGCCCCGACGGCGCAATAGTTGCCATGCATTTATCTGAGACCGAGACTCGATGGACGGCCTTTGGCGATAACAATTCCCAACACTCATACTCGCCCTCGCTATCCGCCAGTCTGGTTGCCCACATCAGTTCGCCGCAATCCGCATATTCAGTGACGTGTACCATGACCCGCCTCCCCATCGTGTGAATCCCACCTTTCCGCCAGCGCCTTCGAGGCAAGCCGCTGCTGCTCGAATCCCGCCAACATCTGCTCAAAGGCATGCCCATCCCGACCCGACAGATCAGGCACGTAACGGGAATAGACCCGGAATAACATCTGAGTGCTGTTATGGCCCAGTTGCTTTGCTATCCACTCAGGGCTCTCACCTGCCGCGAGCCAGAGCGTGGCGGCGGTATGCCTTGTCTGATAGGGCTTGCGCTTCTCCAGCTTTAACAACGACAGCAATGGGTACCACACCCGATTGGCCACATTGCGATCCTCGAACGGGCTGCCGTGCTTCGTGCAGAAAACAAACCCATCTGGTGAGACCTTGCCATCGTAGCGGTCGCGTTGAGTGAGAAATGCCTGATAAACCTGCTCACTCATCTGCACCGCGCGATAGGAGCCATCGGTTTTCGTCGGGATCAGTTCATTGCGGACCCATGCCTGATACACCAGGATCTGCCGGCGCTCGAAATCGATGTGGCGCCAGGTTAAACCGTGGATCTCGCTCGAACGTAGCCCGGTAAAAAACCGGATGGTGTAATAAGGGCGAAAGTCAGCCCTCACCACTGCCAGCAGTCGACCAATCTCTTCAAGACTGAAGGGCATGATGTTGCTACGGGGGATCTTGAGTGCTCGGATATTGCGCCAGGGCGAGTCAAAACCGAACCGATCTGCCGCATCTGCCAACATCATGCGAAGCGGCGTCATGATGTGGTTGACCCGTGAGGCTGAGATCGGCTTGCCACCTCTCCCGGGCAAACGAGCGATCATTGTCCTGAATGCCAAGATCGCAGACTTATCGATCACGCTCAGCGGCTGATTGCCAAAGTGCGGCAGCAGATGGCAATCAAGAATGTCGCGGATGGTCTCCTGCTGGGAGGTTCGCCACTCGGCCGATTTTTCCTGGTACCACTGCTCAGCAAAATCAGACAACAGAGGGCACCCAGCCCGCAACACGGCTTCCCGCTCGGCCAGTTTGGTGAAGTAGCCACAACGCGGGCTGTTTGGGAAGGTTTTGCAAAAATCAAACTGCCCGAGGGTGATTTGTGCCTCCAACCGTTCACAATACTGCTTCAGTTTGTGGCGATTTTGGCTTGTATCGGGTAACCCAGTGCGCTCACGACAGCGCTTCCCCTTGAAGCAAAAATCGAGGTAAAGCAATTGGTTAAGGCTATATACTGTTGCCATAAGAATCCACCTCCCCTAGCCCTGACACGACTCGAACATTGCGCTGTGCTTGAGCATTTCCTCTTCGATAGGCTCCCAGAGAAACAACAACTTACGACCGCCAAACGGGCGAATATAGTGCAGCCCTTCGAGCAGGACAGAGTCTTTCAGCTGATTGCGGATAGTACGTGGATCGAACTTGATGCGAGCAGAGAGCTCTTCTGTTGTCAGGTAGGTGTATGCCATAATCATTCTCCAAACGCTGATTTATCTAACTTGGAGATTAAATTGATCTCCTGAAGAACAATCTAGACACAAGAAAACACAATTGCAAGCCATTTTAATCTTCAGGAGATTATTTTGGTTACGGAGAGAGCATGATTAAGTGTCATTTATCCAAGATCATGGGTGAGAAACGGCTAAAAATTGCCGATGTTGCCAGAGAGACAGGACTCAACAGAGGCACGATTACGCGCATGTACAACGAAACTGCGACTAGAATAGAACTTGATGCTATTGAAACATTATGCCGTTATCTCAATGTAAAGATTGAAGATCTGTATGAGTTCGTTGATTAACGATAGCTATCTTTACCAACTGAGAGCTAGGACGCAGACAAAGCGTCAAGTCCTCAACCCGCTTTCGTCGAACACACTTGGCAGTGCAAAAGTGAAGAGCCACGAGCTACCTCAAACGAAACGCATTATGAGGGCAAGAAATGAGCCGAAGTCGACGAAAGACCCCCATGTTTGGCTACACAACAGCGACGTCTGAAGCTGAAGACAAGCGGATTTGGCACAAACGCTGGCGCGCTCAGTTGCGTGGCCAGCTATCACACGACGCAACGACGGATGACTTTTTGCCAATACTCCAATGCGCCGTTTCGAGCCCTTGGAACATGGATAAGGATGGGAAAAGCTGGTTCAGCCCTCGACAGCAGCGCCGGCAAGCAGAGCAATTCCTGCCCCTTCAGGGCCTATCCACATCAGATGCGCAGCGCGCAGTGGTCAGGCAGCTGGCAAAATGGCGAAGCAAATAGATTTTATTCTATTTCAGCATGTTGCACGTTCAATCTGTAAGCTCACGCGCGGTTTGACGTGCAAAGTCGGCTTTCTTCTTGTTACCTAGCGATACCAGCTCTTGGATGCTCATTACTTTCAGCGCCACGACATAGGCGACTGTCCGTAGCAACGGAGTGCTGTAGCGCGCCATTGGTTTTACCGTGTCAGCATTTTGCTGCCGCTCAGTAGAACGCTGACAGATACCCGCCTCGTCAGGATGAATTATTCGCAGTAGTGCCCGGTTAGCCCCACTTTTTTCAATGAATTCACTCTTCACGCGATAGCGTGAGATGACCTCCCGCCATGGGGATTTTTCACTCCGTTTGGCGCCACATCGTACCTCGATCGCAATCCGTGTCGCTGGCAGCAGTAACACCGTCACACTCAGGAAGGCTTGCAACATCTGTGGATCCGTGAAGGGGATCCCAGTGTTGCGAGTATTGCTTCGGACTAGCAGATAGCCAATCCATTCGATGAAAGCCGCTCGTTGCTCGCGATAGACCTGGCGAGCCAGTTTAACCACTTTACGGAGTTCGACTTGCTCCTTATGACTGCGCAAGGCTCCAGGAAGCAAATTCAGATGATGTGACGTTGAGTAGAGCAATCGCTGTGCTCCCCGCTGAGTCTTAAATGCTTTAAGTAAATGAATTTTTTCAACTAACTCATCGACCATAGCGGGTGTGAGTTGATAACGATTGAGTTGATCGGTGATATCTTCATGTCGTGCGAACCGTGCGATCAGCTCCAGAGCGGCATCAAAATCCAGCTTGTGTTTAACCAAGGGAGGGTAAGGTGCACACTCCATCAGGACCCAGGAGACCTGTTGAAGATAAGGCGAAAGCGACTGGAGCAGGGCCTCCCGGCAGCGCTGCCATGTCAAGGGCCCCTCCAACCAGTCGTTCTGTGTGAGCTTTGCACGAGACAGCCCGGTGAAGTGGTGTCGCAGTGACAAAGACCAGTCGTACTTGGCCTGCAACAGACACGCTGCATTGACCCAGTGGGTAAAATGCAAATATGAGTGCAACGTCGTCTCCGGGCTCTGATGGCCAGCAAACTGGGCCAGCGCCCAATAATCCCCCTGAGTGGATGAGTGTGTGATGGTCTGGTAGATAGAGGTACACTGTGCGGCCGACCAAGGCAGGAAATGTGCCCACCCTGGCAAACTGTGCAGTGCCAGAGCTTCGTGATGTAGCAGCAGTTGCAGGCGGCTCAATGCCGTATGCCGCAGATGATGGAATGTATAGTATTTCCCACCAACCTGCCGAAGGATACTGGTTAACGGCCCCCTGATCTCTTCATCCGACATCGGTATCAACCAACCGCTCTGTGAGGGAAACGCCAGCGCGTTCGCGTTTTTCGCCTTTCGCGGCCATAACCCAGACAAGTACGCATCCAATCGAGTACGCTCTTCCGGGGTCAGCAAGACCCCCAGGGGGATCTTGCGGGTGGCACTGTCACTCTTGCCATCATCAAGCCGGGTATCGCGGATATATAGCCAGCACTCTGGACTGCGTTCGATATCTTTTAACCTGAGCTTTTGGATCTCGCTCAAGCGCAGTCCAGCACGATAAGCCACGATGTATAACGCGCTCAGACACTCTCGGTAACTCGATGAGGTGTGCGTCATCCGCTCCATTCCACGCAGCAACTGTCGAAAGAGAGGTTCACTGAGATAGGTGGCACGCACATGGGGCCTCTGGCGCTCGCGCGGGACCAGCTCCTCCGGCAATGGGGCCAAGTGGTAACTCGCCACCGCATAGCTGTGCAGGCTGGTCAAGCGTGCAGCCATGTAGCTGACAGCATTCTTTTGGCTAACGGGCGCCTCGGAAGAGGAACTTTCCGGCTCTGCGGAGGAGGATCTTTCCAGGTCCGTCCGTTCAACCGCACCAGAGAGCGCCGGGTCGACGACCAGATTTGAAGTCCCCCCATACTCTTCCAGCAATGCTCGATAACAGCTCAGAAAACGATCGCCATCCCATAAGCCGAGATCATGATCAAAGCACCGAACAAGCCATTGCTGACCACCGCGACTAAGGTAACTGCGCAGCGTCGAAGGCTTGTTTTTGTTCTTTGCGATGCATTGATGTAGCCACCCAACCAGGATCTGCTCTGACTTGCTGAGGGTCTGCTCATTGCGCAACCGGTTCAGTCCTGCGAGGCAGCTTGCCTTCGTCTGCTTGCGAGTCGCGCTCTCCTTTTCCGCCAACACCGTTCGCAACCGAGCCAGTAAGGATGAATAAGGGTGGTCTTCGCCATGGTAGCGCCAACGCTTGGAACTGCCTGCCGTCAGGTTATCGACTAATCCGGTACTCGCCTCCTGCGCCAAACACACCACTTGGTGACCATCCGCAACCGTCGGATGATGCAGTGAAAGCCAGTTTTCATGAGGCAGCGGTACACTGTGTAACGCCCCAGATGCCACATGAGTCAGGATCTGTGGCCAGCGGACCCCGGCTTGCCCACCGGTTACCAGACTCGCCCCTTGGCAAAACTCTTTGATCCCGCGCAGGGGTGCAGTCAGATGTCTCTGGGCCCATAAGCTGAATGTGTCGAGCTCAACGGCAAGCTCAAACGTTTTGCCGCGCCGACGATACCAGCGCTGTACCAACCCCAGAGTCGGCAGGCTTAGGAAAATCTGGAGCTCGGTAACCCCCTTCCCTGCTCTATCGTGCGCATTGGTGGCCAACGCCTTGCTCTCTAACGTCAAAGGCAACCAAACAACTGAGCCATTCGTGCATAATCTTCGCCGCTCAGCGATGGCCAGCATCAGTGCGTGCAAAATCGCCGTCTGGTGTACACCGCAGTAAAACACCGCGCTATGAAGAATGTCGGCCAGTAAATCTTCAGCTTCGATCAGGCTAGTGTCGCGGGCCTCGATCTGTCTATGCCAGTTCAGCAGCGCTTGACTACAGCGCTGCGCTTTGTCAAACCACTTTTCAGTGTAAGGTAGCGGGCGCCGAAGCACCGTCAGGGGGATTGTCGGCAACGGCAACTGCCAATACCCGCTGGTATTGCCCTGCTGCAGGCAAAGCAGGATGGCTCGCAGCCCAGCCTTGAATTCAGACTGTCGCCTATACTTGCCCGTCAACGTGCTCATCGCCAATGGCCACAGATACTCAAACCCTCGGACATCGGCTGGCTCCTTGAATAGGCCGGGCAAATGTTGCAACAGCGCATCCAGTGCTCGACGCTCTATTTGCACCTGAGCACGTTTGAGACGATCCCGACGCATAGCCCGACCAGACCGAAGAACGTTCGCTGCACGCTCATCTTCCTTTCGAAGCTGTTCACGCCAATCGATCAGTGGATTGTCCATTCGCCCATCACCTTCAACCCGAGGGTTTGATGCCATTTGTCCAGCACGTCCGTCAGGGTAAATAGATCGCTCAACGCCGCACTACTGTACTGGTTTGTGAACTCTGTCCCCATCTCCTCATGACCAAGCAGCGCATCGATAAACTCGGTGGCCACGCCTTGCTCCAGCAGGTGGCTGCGCACCGAATGGCGATGCCAGTTTGGCGCCAGGGGCAACAGATTTTCGAACTGCCTCATCATCGAATTTGGGGTGACGATTTCTGTGCCTTCCAGGCTGCCATCTTTGGCCTCGACCGCCCAGAACAGGAGCGCTCCAGCTCCACTCAATGCTTGCTCCGCCGCCGACACTAACGGCGCCAGCAGCGGCTCACGCTGACATGCCAAATATGTCAAATAGCGCTCCCAGGCTTGCAGTTGCTGCACTGCCAACGCTGACAATGGCACCAACCTGGCCGAGCTCACAGATCGTCCCTCTTTGTCTGTCAGCCGGATAAAGCGACTGATGAGGCAGTAATCGCCACGCCTGCCGTACATCTCCGTCACGGGCCTGGCGGCAGTAGAAAGATGGAGGATCAACAAACTGTGGCGCACGAGGAGGTTATGATATTGCGTCAGCGTTGGACGCTGCTGCCGTGACCCACTGAGTCGTGCACAGAGGTACTGCTGATAATTTCCTAGGAGTCGAGCAAGCTCGCCAACGCTAGGATAGAGGCGTGATCCGACAGCTCCTTGTTCTAATTCCGGTGCCAGCACCACCGCGGTCATCCCCATGGAGGCCAAATAACGGCGCCAGATCTGCAACACGTCTTTACGTGGCACATGACTGTAGGCCATAGGGGAACATTGCTGAGCCGCCTTGCCACGCAGGATACCGGCAATGGCGCTATCAATCCCCTCTCTTTGCAACCAAGCACGCTGGTAGTTTTGCAGCTGTCGCATGGTCAAGGCCGTGCCAGCTCGCTCATTTGCTCGCGCTAAACAATCCACCTGCGCGCTACTACTCAATGTCCTCCAACCGTGTCCAACCAATAAATGAGTGGCCCATTTTGGCAAAGGTAGCTGCAAGAATAAGTCGCTCTTTGGCAAAAAAGAGTGCAATTTCCTATGCACTCGGCTGTGGGCAACCTCTACATAGCGTTGTAGATACGCCCCATGAGGAAGCCGCCAAATACCACTGGCATTCTTTGAGGGTCCGTCGTCATCGGCAAATCGAGAGCCAGGAGCAGGCAATTTAATCTCAGTACTCGGCCAGACCGGCAGCTTGTGCAAGTCCTCGCTACTCGTGCCCATCACCAGTTGCAGCAGGATCGACAGCGCCGGCAACGCCGTTTCATCGACCGCCTGAGGCATCAAGGCATCGACGAGGCGTGTGATCTGTGACGCTGTGGCAATCCAAAGGTTGGCCGGCAACTGCAGATGACGCATCGACATGGAGAGCGCTACCGAGGCGCTTTGCAAAACCCTCGCCTGAATATCCATCAACCCCTGTGGCTGAGAGGACACCAGCAGCGTCTGCTGCTCAGGGAGGGTTCCTCGCTCCTCTTCACCCTCCCACTCGGTCAGTTTGACTTTGCCGCGCTGCAGCAGAACCTCCCGTAGCAACAGGATTTGGGTCTGCTCGTCGAGCTGCTCTTGATAACGCGCCTCCAGTTGGAACCGCTGGCGTTCGCCGGTTGACCGGGTACCCGTTTTGATCTCTTTGGCTCGCGCCTTATAGAGTCGGCTCAGTAGGGCCTCCAAGGCCCCTGTATTGACGCTCACCTGCTTGTTATTGGCATATTGCTCTCTCTGGATCTTGATGGCTTGCAATAGCGTCAGTATCGGCTGCGTAAAATCGACCTCAGACAGGGCCTTAATCATCACCTCACGTTGATTGTTCGCCATCAGCCTGACGTTGCGCAGCGCCTCTTCGACCGTTTGGTCCCGCTCGGCAATACCCTGAGAAAAATTGATATGTGATAACGCCAAGACGGCCAGGATCGTCACGGACTTGAGCTGAGCAAATAGCTCACCGTTGAGGCTATGGCCACTACGCAATTCCGCCAAGATGGCGTCAACGAGATAGAATTGGCTGAGTCTCCGATCTTTACTCAACCGCTCACGCATTTGCATGGCAGAGAGTGGCGATGGGGGCAGCATCTCTTTGGATGAGACAGAATCGATCCACTGCAGCTCGGCGGCCAACAACGCGGTCAGTGTTGGATCCAATCCCAGGATCCCCTGACAGCAGGCTTGCAACGATTCAAGGATTTGCCGGTGCCACTCGGCCAACGCCTCCGGAAACACCAGCTGTCGGGTAAGGGAACGGGCGGGTTCAGCGTCAAGACCCTCCACTGCCTGCTCCTGCGAAAGGTCATCACTCATCGGCTAACCTCTGCAAGAAGAAGTTAGGTTCGGGCACCGATACCATCCCGTTCTTTTTGTCTTTTTGCCGGGACTTGCTCAGCGCCTCCTGAGCATGCGCCAGCTGTTCCCGGGACAACCCGCACACCTTGGCCCAATAGTCTTGAGACAACCGCTTCTTCTGAAACCAGTTAAGACGCTGCTCGTCTGTCAGAACGCGATTGAAAATTCGTCGGCTGCATTCGATGAGACGGGGCTCCCCTAACAGCGTCATCAACCTCAGCCACTCCCCGGCCAGATGCTGCTCGACCTCACCATCATTCAGCCCGCAGGGGATCAATCGTTGCCCAGGCGGCGGTTTGATTGGCGACGGCCAAGACAATACTGGCAACAATGGCCCTACGATCATAAGCGCACTGCCCACATCATCGCCTGACGACAAGGGACGATAGAGAATAATGGCTGACTCCCAGAGCGTATGGAATTGATCGGCAATCGGCAGCCCAGTCTTGAAGCCCAACTCCAACCACGCCTCACGAAACGCGACTAACGCCGGATGGATCTGATAGTTCCCTGACTCCTTCGTCCTCATGTAAACCCCGTGTATCACCCGTTACTAACACATTACATAAAAATGTATTTTGTTTTCAAACAGTTCCTTAGCGATAAACCGATTCAGCCACACACCGAACCTCTGAACCTGCGCATGGCAGGCCTACCGCAGGCAGGTACTGTGAATGAAGTCAGGAATGGAGATGCAATTCACCAAGTGGGTAATCGTCGAGGGAGCGGGATCATTTAGCCGATATGCAAGGGGGAATGTGACTGACTCGGGTGACGTCAATTGAACAATACTTGGCTTTCTCCTGCACATGCTGGACACCGCTGTCGAGCGGTAACGCCTTCAGCGAGATAGGTCGCCATCAAACGACGACGCCATGCTCAATCTGACCGATGAGATCGATAACTGCCTGAGCTCCGACAGCGGTCGTCAGGAAAGTAGCAGGAGGGTTTCCTCCCAGCGCCCGGGCAGGTTTGTTCAACCACTCAAGCGCCTTCCCCCTGTCCCCCTCGAACAGCGACTCCGCAGCCTCCATCACACTAACGAATGAATAGATACGGGCACTCTGAGCGCGGGACAGCAGGGCCGCCGCAGTGCGCTTGCGTGTCACCGTCGAGCGGTCAATGCCAACCAGCTGACAGACTATCTTGACGTCGCAGCCCAGCAACGCAGCCAGTTCATTGACGATGGAGGGAGCCATTCCAGCCACAATGAGATGATGCGCCCCCACAAGCTCCTGGGGCAAGGCCAGCGAGGCCATCAGCCCCTTCGGTTGGCGGATCTGGCGAACAGAACGATAAGCAGCGTAGGACATGGCGAGGCGGCTCCCTGTATCATTGCGCCTTTAAACTAGCCCATCTAAACCATACCATCAACGATGCAGGACTCTTTCAAACCCCAAACGTTAACCTATGAAGCCACCGCAAAACTGCGCCAAACTTGCCACTAAAACTGGCGCAGTTTAGTTAACTGCGCCAAAATGGCGCCATATATATGAAAAACGCGCCAACAAACACGATGTCAGCGACCACAGACCTACTAGAGACTATCAGGGGATCCGAAAGCGGATTGACGCTGGCTGAACTGCTGGGCCGCCACCCGAGCATTGCCAGACGCACCGCACAGCGCCTGATAGCCAAGCTGATTGAAAGCGGCCACATCACAGCCCAAGGCGAAGGACGGGCTCGCCGCTATCATGCTGACTCCGAGAGCCATACCGAGCCCCGGATAGCCAAGGTGGACAGTTTCCCCGCGTTCATCCCACTCTCTGCCGACAGCCTGGATATCCTTGCCTATATCGACCAGCCCCTCCCAGCCCGCAAGCCCGTGGGCTATCAGCATGATTTCTTGCAGGCATATCATCCCAACGAAACCTGTTACCTGTCCGAATCACTGCGCCGTCAGTTGCACAACATGGGCAAGACCACAGACATCGATGAGCCTGCCGGCACATACAGTCGAGCGATCCTGAACCGTTTGTTGATCGACTTATCATGGGCATCGAGCCACCTGGAAGGTAATACCTATAGCAGGCTAGACACCCGTGAACTTATCGAGCACGGCAAGGCCGCGCGGGGTAAGGGAGCCATCGAAACGCAGATGATCCTGAACCATAAAACCGCGATCGAGTTACTGGTCGAAAACATCGACAGTGCCGAATTTAACCGCTACACCCTGATGAACTTGCACAGCGCCCTGGCGGAAAACTTGCTACCCAACCCTGCCGATGAGGGGCGCATTCGCCAACATGCTGTCGACATCAGTAAAAGTATCTATCGCCCGTTATCCACGGCACAACAAATCGAAGAGGTGCTGGACGAGGTGCTGAGCAAAGCCAATCAGATCCACGATCCGTTTGAACAATCGTTTTTCATGATGGTGCACTTGCCCTACCTACAACCTTTTGCCGACATCAATAAACGCACTTCCCGCCTAGCCGCGAATCTCCCCCTGTTTCGTGGCAACCTCTGCCCGCTCACCTTCCTCGATGTACCAGAACAGGCCTACAGCCGCGCCACCCTCGGTGTGTACGAAATGGCCCGCATCGAACTGCTACGCGACCTGTACGTGTGGGCTTATGAACGTTCAACCCAAGAATATCTTGCCATCAAGCGGGATCTCGCCGAACCTGACCCACTTCGCCTAGCATGGCGGGATCTTATCAAACAGACTGTCCGTGGGGTCGTCACGTCGATCCAACTTGATCCACTCAGCACCATTGAACAAGCGGTGTCAGAGAACGTCCCGCAGCAAGAGCGATCGGCCGTACAGGCACTGATTGTTGAAGAGTTGCGAAGGCTGCATGAAGGTGTTCTGGCACGCTATGGTTTACGGCCCTCGGAGTTTATCGCGTGGAAAGCGCAACATGGGCGCTGATTGATACTGTGACAATCGTCGAGTTGAGTATCTATTAAGGTATTCCATAGTGCGGTGCTCTATGCCGAGGACATCATCATGAGTTACCAAAGCCTGGCAGCCACCACTGCCAATATCACAGAGCTCAGACGCAATCCAATGGGGACCATCAAAGAGGGAAAAGGCGATGCCGTCGCCATCCTCTATCGTAACGAGCCAGCATTCTATTGTGTGCCGCCTGAGCTCTACGCCTACTATCTGGAACTGGCCGAAGATGCCGAGCTGAACCGTATTGTCGATGAGCGAGTCAAACGGTCGGAGTTCGTCAGCGTCAACCTGGAGGACCTATGATTTAGAATCCCATCCTTGCCATCACTACCCTCAGCTCTTGCAAATCAACGTTGATCAAGCGCGGGCTGGAGATCAACGCTACGATGCCCCTTATTGTCATCGCAGCATTAGTCGTGTCATGGCCCTCCTCCCCTCATTGTGTGAGCGAACTGGCAGCGCCTGCTGATCTGGGCCCCGGTGTAGTAATAAAGGGGAATTCACTTGGGCGCTTCCGATGGAGACGAACCACTGAAAAGCAAAGGCCGTCAGGCGGCATTCCTGTCTGACTCATCCATCCGGGGTTTTCAGCGTCCAATTTTGACCACCCTGGAGTGTGTGCAACCATCCGATTTTTGGATCGAAGATCCATCAGCAGCTTGTTGTCGTGCTCGGACTTCATGCGGTAGGCTGCGCCCGGCGGCAAGACGTTAGCCTAGTGGTTCATGTCGATGATGACGCAGGGATGGCCGCCACCCGCCGGTTAAACTCGGCAAACTCTTCAGCATTATCTTCCCAACGCTCAATGCTGGCCGCCAGCAGGTCTAACAGCTGGACGTTGTTATCGTAGTCA
>JBOFBS010000139.1:0-24461 GCA_051645725.1 Aeromonadaceae bacterium
AATGTGGTGGCCGAGAAGCAGCAACTGGGCTTCAAGATCACGCCGCTGGTCTTCATTCTCAAGGCCGCGGCCAAGGCGCTGGAAGCCCATCCGCGCTTCTGCAGCTCGCTCTCTGAAGATGGCGCCAGCCTCATCATGAAGAAGTACATCCATATCGGTGTGGCGGTGGATACCCCCAACGGTCTGGTGGTGCCCGTGGTGCGTGATGTGAACAAGAAGGGTATCTATGAGCTCTCCCAGGATCTGGCCGAGATCTCCAAGAAGGCCCGTGCCGGCAAGCTCACCTCGAGTGACATGCAGGGCGGCTGCTTCACCATCTCCAGCCTGGGCGGCATAGGCGGTACCAGCTTTACTCCCATCGTCAATGCGCCGGAAGTGGCCATACTGGGTGTCTCCAAGTCGGATATCAAGCCGAAGTGGAATGGCAAGGAGTTTGCTCCGCGTTTGATGTTGCCGCTGGCGCTCTCCTATGATCACAGAGTGATCGACGGTGCCGATGGTGCCCGTTTTATCACCACCATGAACGAAGCCCTGTCCGACATCCGTCGTCTGGTGCTGTAACTGTGACCGGGCAGGCGTGAGCCTGCCCCTTTGCTTCACGCATCAAGCAAACTGACTGTATGCTTGCCGGGAGTGGGAGTCGCCCCGGCAACCCATGTGAAAAGAGGTCATGATGAGCAATCAAATTAAAACTCAGGTGGTGGTCGTTGGGGCCGGTCCAGCCGGTTATTCCGCCGCATTCCGTTGCGCCGACCTGGGGCTCGAAACCGTGTTGGTCGAGCGTTACGGCACCCTGGGTGGTGTCTGTCTGAATGTGGGCTGTATCCCCTCCAAGGCGCTGTTGCATGTGGCCAAGGTGATCGAAGAGGCCAAGGCGCTGGCGGCTCACGGTATCGTCTTCGGTGAACCCCAGACAGATATCGACAAGATCCGCCTGTGGAAAGAGAAGGTGGTTGGCAAGCTGACCGGTGGTCTGGCCGGTATGGCCAAGCAGCGCAAGGTGCCTGTGGTCAATGGTGTCGCCAAGTTTGTGGATGCCCACAATCTGGAAGTGACCGCCGCCGATGGTTCCAAGACAGTGATCACCTTCGACAACGCCATTATCGCGGCGGGCTCCCGTCCGGTGAAGCTGCCCTTTATTCCCCATGATGATCCCCGTGTCTGGGACTCTACCGATGCGCTGGAGCTCAAGAATGTTCCCGGCAAGTTGCTGGTGCTGGGCGGTGGCATTATCGGCCTGGAAATGGGCACAGTCTATTCGGCTCTGGGTGCCGAGATCGACGTGGTGGAGTTTGCCGATCAACTGGTGCCAGCTGCCGATAAAGACGTGGTCAAGGTCTACACCAAGCGGGTGGAAGGTAAGTTCAACCTGATGCTGGAGACCAAGGTGACGGCGGTGGAAGCCAAGGCCGATGGTCTCTATGTCTCCTTCGAAGGCAAGCATGCGCCTGCCGAGCCGGTGCGCTATGACAGCGTGCTGGTGGCCGTGGGCCGGGTGCCGAACGGCAAGATGCTGGATGCCGAGAAGGCGGGCGTGGCCGTCACCGAGCGCGGCTTCATCGAGGTGGACAAGCAGCTGCGGACCAATGTCTCCCATATCTTCGCCATCGGCGATATCGTCGGTCAGCCCATGCTGGCTCACAAGGGGGTTCATGAAGGGCATGTGGCGGCGGAAGTCATCGCTGGCAAGAAGCACTACTTCGATCCCAAGGTCATCCCCTCCATCGCCTATACCGAGCCGGAAATTGCGTGGGTGGGTCTGACCGAGAAGGAAGCCAAACAGCAGGGTATCAACTTCGAGACCGCTGTCTTCCCGTGGGCGGCCTCGGGTCGCGCCATCGCCTCCGATTGCGCCGACGGCATGACCAAGCTCATTTTTGACAAGGGCACGGGTCGTGTCATAGGTGGCGCCATTGTCGGCACCAACGGCGGCGAACTGCTGGGTGAAATCGGTCTGGCCATCGAAATGGGCGCGGACGCCGAAGATATCGCCCTGACCATCCATGCGCACCCGACGCTGCACGAGTCCGTAGGTCTGGCCGCCGAGGTGTTTGAAGGCTCCATCACGGATCTGCCTAACGCCAAGGCCAAGAAGCGCTAATATCTCTTAGTGAGCTCTTGCTCAACAGCTAAACCTGAGGGCCACTCACTGCGAGTGGCCCTTTTTCATGGCCGGTCAGTAGGGTGGAGGTTTGACGTCATGCCAGTTTCGTTAGCGCCGACGCGAGAAACTTTTGAGCCAGCCGTTGGCGACAGGGATGCCATTCACGGAAGGGGTTGCGGCGAGTTGGCGAGAGAGGGGCTCGCGTCCTAGTAAAAGAGAACCGATCGACTTCTTAGCTTTCTGCGCAGTGGCTTTAGTTTGGTTGCAGATCCCGTTAGCATGGGGCAAGCCTTTCTCGATGATACTCTTCATGGATATCCCAGCCTTGCATCCACTCCGTTTTCACTCACTTGGACTATCTCTCCTGCTCTTTGTTCTGCTGTGCTGGATCTCTCCTGCCCACGCGGCAACGCCGCATGGGTCAGCGCGCCCCAAGATAGCCCTGGTCCTCAGTGGCGGCGGGGCCAAGGGGGCCGCGCATCTGGGGGTGCTCAAGGTGCTGGAGGAGATGCACATTCCGGTCGATATGGTACTGGGTACCAGCATGGGATCCTATGTAGCGGGCATGTATGCCATGGGGTACTCAGCCGATGAGGTGACAAGCAAAACCCTGGGGATGGATTGGAACAAGGGATATCAGGACAAGGTGACCCGCCAGGAGCTCTCGCTGCGAAAAAAGCGCCAGGTGGATGACTTTCAACTGCAGGCTGATATCGGGCTGAGTGAGGGGAAGGTCAAGTTGCCGGAGGGGGTCTATCAGGGGCATGGCATGGCGGCGCTGTTGCGTGAGGCCACCTCCAACCTGCCTGCTCTGCGCAGCTTCAACGAGTTACCCATTCCTTTCCGGGCGATAGCCACTGACATGGAGACGGTGCAACCTGTGGTCCTCAGTCGTGGCAACCTGGCCTTAGCCATGCAGGCCTCCATGTCTATACCGGGGGCACTCAAGCCGGTGGAGATAGAGGGCAAGCTGCTGGCCGATGGCGGCATAGTCAATAACTTGCCCATCGATATCGCCATCAAGATGGGGGCAGAGGTCATCATAGCCGTTGATATCTCGGATAAGCTCAAGCCCAAGAGTGAACTCGATTCGGCATTCAGCCTGGTGGATCAACTCACCACCTACCTCACTCGCTCGGGAACCGAGCGACAGCTGGCGCTGTTACGGGAACAGGACATAGTGCTGAGCCCGGATGTCATCGGTTACTCTGTCAGCGACTTCACGCAGATGCCCCAGATCATGAGTCGGGGTGAGGTGATGGCGCGAAGCATGGCCTGGCGGCTGAAAGCCCTGTCGGTGAGCCCGGAGCAGTACCATGACTATCAGCAGGAGAAGCTGGATCGGCGAGCCCAGTTGAGTGGTCAGCCAGCCTATTACCTGGACAAGATCGTTATCCACAACAACTCCAGGCTGAGTGATGAGGTTCTCAAGGGGATGCTGCAGGTGGAAACCGGCAAGATCCAGACCAACGAGAATCTGGAGGCGGGGATAGAGCGGATCAATGCCCTGGGTACCTTCGAGCGGGTCACCTATGAGATAGACGAGCAGCAGGGGCAGAATGTGCTGGTGATCAACGCCACCGAGAAGCGTTGGGGGCCGGATTATCTGGATTTCACCTTTGCCCTGGAGGATGACTTTCAGTCTCGCTCCAACTACAGCTATGGGGTGGCCTATACCCTGACCAACATGAACGCTCTGGGGGCAGAGTGGCGTAATGAGCTGACCATGGGCAGCTGGACTCACTTGCGCAGCGAATTTTATTCCCCCTTTGATGCCAGGCAGCAATTCTACTGGCAACTGGGTGGGGGATACGATCAGCAGACCCGGGCCGTGTTTCTGGATAACACAGAAGAGCTGAGCCGCAAGGTCGGTGTCAACGGTGCCGATTATGTCAATATGGAGAGTGGTACCTGGTCTGTGGATGGTGAATTGGGCTGGAATAGCCAGCCCTGGAACCAGTTGGCCGTGGGGGCACAATGGGCTCACTCTTCTGTCACGCTCGACGGCGTCTCAGGTGAGGAGAAGCTAAATTCTTGGGGGCCTTATGTGGCATATGCCTATGACACCCTGGATAGCCGCTATTTCCCGCGGGAGGGAAGCTACTTCTCCGGACGTCTCTCCTACCTTCACTTTCAGGGCGACGATCTCGACTCGGATGAGGAGTGGGGTCTGGTCTCGACGCTCAGCTACCTGAAACCCATCACCTTCAGCGAACGCCACACAGTGACGCTGCGCCTTTCTGGCGGTGGTTCAGATGTCAGTGAATTCGATCCGCTTCACCTGCAGGATTTGGGTGGGTTGTTCAATCTCTCCGGCTATCAGCGCTACCAACTCAATGGCCGCTACAAGGTGTTTGGTGGCTTGGTCTATGGCTATCGCCTGTTGGACAACAACTTTGGCGCCTTTAAGTCCCCCGTCTATGCTGGCTTCTCGCTGGAGCAGGGGAATATCTGGAATGAGGCCGCCGATATTCGCCTGAGTGACCTGCTGGGGGCGGGTAGCATCTATGTCGGTTCCGACACCTTTTTAGGGCCGGTTTATCTGGCATATGGCCAGGCCCAGGGAGGGAAAGAGACTTTCTATTTCTTCTTTGGCAACACATTTGGTTTGTGACCCTGGGTGGCAAGAGTGTCATTCCGATCACGATATTTTTCATGAACCCTTAAAAACTATATAGTTAGCAAAATTGGCTGGGTCTTGGGCCCAGGTCACGGAAGCGTGTCGTAAACGACAACCAACCTTGTTTAATAGGAGTCCACAGTGCTAGAGAGCTATCGTCAACACCTTGCCGAGCGTGCCGCTCAGGGCGTCGCGCCGAAACCACTGAATGCCGAACAGGTTGCCGGTCTGGTCGAGTTGCTGAAGAATCCCCCTGCCGGGGAAGAAGAGGTACTGCTGGATCTGCTGGCCAACCGCATTCCGCCCGGCGTGGATGAGGCGGCCTATGTGAAGGCGGGTTTCCTGGCTGCCGTGGCCAAGGGCGAAGCCGCGTCCCCTATCGTCTCTGCCGAGCTCGCCGTCGAGCTGCTGGGCACCATGCAGGGCGGCTACAACATCCAGCCTCTCATCGATCTGCTGGATGATGCCAAGCTGGCCCCCATCGCCGCCAAGGCGCTCTCCCATACCCTGCTGCTGTTTGACTCTTTCCACGATGTGCAGGAGAAGGTCCAGGCCGGTAACGCTTATGCCAAGCAGGTGATGGAGTCCTGGGCTGACGCCGAATGGTTCCTCTCCCGTCCGCAACTGGCGGAGAAGATCACCCTGACCGTGTTCAAGGTGACGGGTGAAACCAACACTGATGATCTCTCGCCGGCCCAGGATGCCTGGTCGCGCCCGGATATCCCGCTGCACGCCCTGGCCATGCTGAAAAACAGCCGCCCCGGTATTGTGGCGGATCAGGAGGGGGTGGTTGGCCCCATCAAGGCCCTCGATGCGCTCAAGAGCAAGGGCTTCCCGCTGGTCTATGTGGGGGATGTGGTTGGTACCGGCTCCTCCCGCAAGTCTGCTACCAACTCAGTGCTCTGGTTTATGGGCGACGATATTCCCAACGTCCCCAACAAGCGCGCCGGTGGTTTCGTGCTGGGTGGCAAGATCGCTCCCATCTTCTTCAACACCATGGAAGATGCCGGCGCCCTGCCCATCGAGCTGGATGTTAGCCAGATGAATACCGGCGATGTCATCGACATCCACGTCTATGCCGGCAAGGTGACCCGTCATGGCAGCGATGAGGTGATCGCCACCTTCGAACTCAAGACCGACGTGCTGCTGGATGAAGTGCGCGCCGGTGGCCGTATTCCGCTCATCGTTGGTCGTGGTCTCACCGACAAGGCGCGTGAAGCGCTGGGTCTGCCCTTCTCCGATGTCTTCAAGCGTCCCCAGCCGGTGGCCGATACCGGCAAGGGTTACACGCTAGCCCAGAAGATGGTCGGCAAGGCGTGTGGCGTGGCCGGCATCCGTCCTGGCACCTACTGTGAGCCCAAGATGACCACAGTCGGCTCCCAGGATACCACGGGCCCCATGACCCGTGATGAGTTGAAGGATCTGGCCTGTCTGGGCTTCTCTGCCGAGCTGGTGATGCAATCCTTCTGTCACACCGCCGCCTATCCCAAGCCGGTGGATGTGCAAACCCACCACACCCTGCCGGATTTCATCATGAACCGTGGCGGTGTGGCGCTGCGTCCCGGTGACGGTGTCATCCACAGCTGGCTTAACCGCATGCTGCTGCCCGATACAGTCGGCACAGGTGGTGACTCCCACACCCGTTTCCCTATCGGTGTCTCCTTCCCGGCGGGTTCAGGTCTGGTGGCCTTTGCCGCTGCCACCGGCGTCATGCCGCTGGATATGCCGGAATCGGTACTGGTGCGTTTCAAGGGCACCATGCAACCGGGTATCACGCTGCGGGATCTGGTGCATGCCATTCCCTATCAGGCCATCCAGATGGGGCTGCTCACAGTCGAGAAGGCGGGCAAGAAGAACATCTTCTCCGGTCGCATCCTGGAGATCGAAGGGCTGCCACAGCTGAAAGTCGAGCAGGCTTTCGAGCTGGCGGATGCCAGCGCCGAGCGCTCTGCCGCCGGTTGTACCATCAAGTTGGACCAGGAACCCATCATAGAGTACCTGAAGTCCAACATTGTGATGCTCAAGTGGATGCTCTCCGAAGGGTATGGCGATGTGCGCACCATAGCGCGCCGTATCCAGGCCATGGAGGCCTGGCTGGCCAAGCCTGAGCTGATGGAAGCCGATAGCGATGCCGAGTACGCGGCGGTCATCGAGATCGATCTGGATAGCATCAAGGAACCTATCCTCTGTGCGCCGAACGATCCGGATGATGCCCGTCTGCTCTCCAGCGTGGCAGGAGACAAGATCGACGAGGTCTTCATCGGCTCCTGTATGACCAATATTGGTCACTTCCGTGCCGCCGGTAAGCTGCTCAACCAGTTCAAGGGCCAGCTCTCCACCCGTCTGTGGATTGCGCCGCCCACCAAAATGGACAGGGATCAGCTCACCGAAGAGGGTTACTACGGTATCTTCGGTCGCGTCGGTGCGCGCATCGAGATACCGGGCTGTTCACTCTGTATGGGTAACCAGGCTCGCGTTGGGGATAACACCACGGTTGTCTCCACCTCGACCCGTAACTTCCCGAACCGTCTGGGTCAGGGCGCCAATGTCTACCTGGCCTCTGCCGAACTCTCTGCGGTGGCCGCTATCCTGGGTCGCATCCCCACTGTCGAGGAGTACCAGAGTTATGCCCGAGAGCTGGATACCTTGGCGGCCGATGTTTACCGCTATCTCAACTTTAACGAGATCGCCAGCTATACCGCCAAGGCGGATAAGGTGATACTGCAGGTTCAGGCCTGATACCTGGTTGGTGACAGCGGGGCGAGACCTGAGTCTCGCCCCGTTTTTTATTGGGGCTTTGGAGCTAGAATCAAAGCAGGAGTAGCGGCATATCAAAGGGGGCGGCTATGGATTATGAGTTTATCCGGGAGCCAGATGGCCGATTGAAGGCCAATCTCTCCATGGGGCATGAGGCTGTGGGGCATTGGCTCAACGATGAGGTTGGTACCAACCTGGCACTCATCGAGGCGGTCCTGGCTGATATCGATGCCGTGTTGCGGGGAGAGCAGGAGACGGTTGAGCGCCACGGTGCCGTTTATACTCTGCACCTGGGTGATGAGGAGGCCGAGATCGCGGCCAATGTGGTGCAATTTGAGTTTGCTGATGATCTTGAGCCCGATATGGCTTACTACGATGACGAGCAGATGGCAGGGTGTGGCTTGGCGGACTTCCACTCTTTGTTATTGGCCTGGCTCGATTTTGTCCGTACCGAACAGGCGTGAGTCGGTAAGGATCGCCTGAATAAAGGGGCTGCACTGATTTGGTGCCCTTCAAGGTGACATAGAGTTGAGTGTTGCACCATAAAGAATGGGACTGAGTCCGCTCCCGCCTATGCTTTTACATAACATATTGATATTTATATGTTTTGCATCTTGGCACAGACATTGAATTAGATGATTAAACCCAATATCAGCCAGGGAGTGGGAGACAAGGTATGAAACTTATCAGTGCAATCATCAAACCCTTCAAGCTGGATGACGTTCGTGAGGCTGTAGCAGCCCTGGGCGTTGACGGCATGACGGTATCAGAAGTGAAGGGTTTTGGCCGGCAGAAGGGGCACACCGAACTCTATCGTGGTGCCGAGTATCAAGTCGACTTTTTGCCGAAGGTAAAACTGGAGATCGCCACCGCCACCGAGAATGTCGAAAGCATCATAGAGGCTATCTGCAAGGCAGCCTATACCGGCAAGATCGGTGACGGTAAAATCTTTGTGTACGATCTGGCCCATGTGGTGCGGATCCGTACCGGTGAAGTGGATGGCGAGGCCATCTAATCTTCCCAAGTTGTTCACCCCGATAGGTAAGCTCCTGTCATTTCATCATCTGTTCATCTGTATTTGAGACCCAATGGGTCTCTTTTTTTTATTTAACTTGATGAGGCAAATGCGAATCACTATCATTGCGATAATTTAGTCTTATTCGTGAAGATGGGGAGTGCATATGGATTGGCGTCACCTGGTAGGTTTAACCCTGTTGTTGGGATCTCAGGCGCAAGCGGCTGAAGAGGTCAATGTCTATTCCGCTCGTCAGGCTCATTTGATAGAGCCTATCGTGCAGCAATTTACTCAGCAAAGCGGTATCAAGGTCAATCTGGTCTATGCCGAGGATGGTCTGGCCGAGCGGCTCAAACGTGAAGGGAAGTTGACCCCAGCCGATCTGGTGTTGACCGTGGATATCAGCCGTCTGATGGAGCTGGTTGAGGGGGATCTGGTGCAGCCGGTTTCCAGCCCACTGCTGGAGCAGGCGATCCCGGCCCAGTATCGGGATGAGCAGGGGCGCTGGTTTGCCCTCACCACCCGGGTTCGCAATATCTACAGTAGCAAGGAGCGCCTGGGTAAGCTTGATTCGATTCGTTATGAGGATCTGGCCGATGCCAAGTACAAGGGGCGTATCTGCACCCGCAGTGGCAAGCATCCCTACAATGTAGCGCTGGTCGCCTCCCTGTTGGCTCATCAGGGGGAAGCCAAGACCCGTCAATGGCTGGAGGGCGTCAAGGCCAACCTGGCTCGTAAACCGCAGGGCAATGACAGGGATCAGGTGAAGGCGATCAAGGAGGGGATCTGCGATCTCTCGCTGGGCAACAGTTACTACTATGGCAACATGCTGGAGGATGCGACTCAGAAGAGTTGGGCCGAGGCCGTCTATCTCAATTTCCCCAATCAAGCGGATAGAGGGGCCCATGTCAATGTCAGTGGCATGGTGATGACTAAATACGCCAAGCATCCAGCTGCCGCGCAACGCTTGATGGAGTATCTGGCCGGGGATCAGGCGCAGCGCCTCTATGCCGAACTCAATAAGGAGTATCCGGTCAAGCCGGGAGTGGCCTGGTCCCCTCTGGTCGCCTCCTGGGGGCAATACCGAGCCGATAGCCTGCCTCTTTCCGAGATCGCCAAGCATAGACGTCAGGCTGTGACCCTGCTGGATGAGGTGAAGTTCGATCTCTAACCACAGTTGTTTAAAGGGGCGCGTAGTATGAGAGCCTCACTCTGGTCAGTCAGCAGCAGGGGAATCGCCCTGCTGCTCTGTTTACCCTTGGTCGCCCTGCTGTTGGAGGCTTGCCTCTCATCGACTGATCTGCTGGCTCATCTCTGGGCCACTGTGCTGCCTACCTATCTGCTCAACTCCATTGGCCTGCTTTGCGGTACACTCTTTTTCTGCCTTCTGCTGGGGGCTCCGGCAGGTTGGTTGATGGCGCGCTGTCAGCTACCCGGGCGGCGCTGGCTCAACTGGGCCCTGGTCTTGCCCCTGGCCATGCCGGGCTATCTGGTCGCCTATGTCTATACCGATCTGCTCGACTATGCCGGCTGGCTACAGGTCAACCTGCGGCAGCTGTTTGGCTGGCAGCAGCCCGGTGACTACTATTTCCCGCCTATCCGCTCCCTCGGGGGGGCTGTGGTCGTCTTGTCCCTGGTGCTCTATCCCTATGTCTATCTCTTGGCGCGAGCCGGATTTGGCGAGCTGGCGCCACAGCTTATCGAGAGTGCCCGTATGCAGGGTTATGGCCCCTGGCGCCGCTGGTGGCATCTGGAGCTGCCTCTGGTGCGTCCCGCCCTGGCCGTTGCTCTCTCTCTGGTGGCGATGGAGACGCTCGCAGATTTTGGTACCGTCTCCTACTTTGCCGTGCCAACCCTGACCACGGCTGTCAATGATGTGTGGCTGGGGTACGGTGATCTGGGGGCGGCAGCCCAGATCGCTCTGGGGTTACTGGCTTGTGTCTTGCTGATCTTGTTGATGGAGCGGGTGAGTCGAGGTCGTCAGCAGCGTTATCAACGGCAGAGCCTGCTCCAGCCTGGTGACGCACTGCAGCTGGGCCCTGTTGCGAGCGTGATGGCCGTGGGCTATCTGTTGCTGCTCATACTGCTTGGTTTTCTGCTTCCCTGTTGGGTGTTGCTGCACTATGCCTGGCAAGCCTGGGGGGGCACCTTGCCCCGCGGATTATGGGATGCCAGCCTCAACAGCCTGCAGGTGGCCGCCTGGGCCGCGCTGGTGGCCAGCCTGTTGGCGCTCCTGATCCTCTTTGTCCAGCGTCTGAACCCGAGGTTGTCATGGCCAAGGCAATGGGCTGGCATGGGTTACGCCATGCCCGGCACAGTCCTGGCCATAGGGATAGTGATCCCCCTCACCTCAGCTGACTTCACACTCAACGCCCTGCTCGGCGGGTTGGGCTTGGCTGAGCCCGGGCTTATCTTGATGGGCTCCCTGTTTGCACTGATCTCCGCCTATGTGGTGCGTTTTATCGCCATGGCGCTGGGGGCGATCGAAAGCAGTTATGGTCGTATCTCGCCCTCGCTGGACATGGCCAGCCGCGCATTGGGGCAGGGGCCAGCCAGCCTGTTATGGCGCGTTCATCTGCCCTTGTTGCGGCGTGGTCTGCTGACCGGGGCTCTGCTCATCTTCATCGAGGCCATGAAGGAGTTGCCCGCGGCGTTAATGTTGCGCCCGTTTAATTATGAAACGTTGGCCACGCTGGTTTATCAGTATGTCAAGGCGGAGCAGTTGGCCGAGGGAGCCCTGCCGGCCCTGCTGATCGTTGCGGTCGGCCTATTGCCCTTGTTGTTTATGAATCACTACCTTGGGGAGCGGAAATCATGAGTGCCCTGCAAATCGATGATCTCCACTGTCAGCACCAGAGGCAAGCCGTCTTGTCCGGTGTGTCGTTAACCGTGGAAGAAAACGAGATCCTCTGTCTGCTGGGGGCCAGCGGTGGGGGCAAGACCACTCTGCTGCGGGCCATAGCGGGCTTGATGCCGATCTCCCGAGGCGCGCTCTGGCTCAGTGGGCGTCAGGTGGAGGGGGCCGGGATCAGCGTACCGGCCGAGCAGCGTGGCACTGGGTTTATCTTCCAGGATTATGCTCTGTTTCCACACCTGACGGTGGAGCAGAATCTGGCGTTTGCGCTGCGACCGCTGAAGCTCTCCCGGATAGAGCAGGGAGAGCGCATCCAGGAGATGCTGAGTCTGGTCTCTTTGGATGGTCTGGCTCAACGTTACCCACATGAGCTGTCGGGAGGGCAGCAGCAGAGGGTGGCGATTGCCCGGGCGCTGGTGTGCCGTCCCCAACTGCTGCTGCTGGATGAGCCCTTCTCCAACATAGATGCCCAGGTGCGCTGGCCCCTGATCCGCGAGATTAGGGCCTTGCTCAAGCGCTTGAATATGGCGGCTGTCTTTGTCACGCACAGCAAGGAGGAGGCATTTGCTTTTGCCGATCGCCTGGCATTGCTGGATAAGGGGCGAGTGGTGCAGTGCGGCACAGCGGAGCAGCTCTATCATCAACCGGCGACACCCTATGTGGCCGAGTTTCTCGGTCAGGGTAACCTGGTGCCCTGTCACTGGTTGGCGGCGGGACACCTGGCCTGCGCCTTGGGGGATGTTCGGGTTGCCGGGGATCCTGCCGCGTGCCCTGAGCCTTTGCTCTTTGTCCGTCCGCAGCTACTGAGTGTGACACAGGGGGGGCCGGGTACGCTGCTGGAGCAGCAGTTTCTCGGCAGCCATGTCCGCTGTCTTGTGGAGTGGAAGGGGAAGTGCTTGGAGGCCTGGCATCACGAGTGGCTCACGGCACCGGAATTGGGGGTTTCGCTGGCATTGCGTCCTCACGCCCCCGTGCTCTTTTCCCGGTGTCAGTGGCCGCACTCCGAGGTGATTGCCTGATACCCCTTGGGGATAAATGGCTTATAGTGAGGCCATGTCATATGAAAAGGAGACTGCACCATGTTTCACCCTCAGCCGGGTATCTGTGCCGAGCCCAATCTGCATGCCAGCTATTTGCTGTTTGACATAGTACCGCACTCCGAGTCGGTGGTCAGAGCGGCTCTGGCTCGTTTTCCTGCCCTCTGTAGCGAGCTGGCGCGTGCTTTTCCTGATGCGCAGTTCACGGGCGTGGTCGCCATTGGGGCTGAGAGCTGGTCACGCCTTTACGGTGAACTGCCCCCTCTGTTGCAACCCTTCCCCGCGCTGGGCGCGGGTGAACGTCAGGCCCCCGCTACCCCTTTTGACCTCTTCTTTCAGTTGCGTGGTGATAGAGTCGATCTGCTCCATTTGGCAGGGCAAAGGTTGATGGCTCTGCTGGCGGGCAGTGTGGTGTTGCGCGAAGAGATCAAGGGGTTCCGTTTCCTCGACTCCCGGGATTTGACCGGTTTTGTTGATGGCACCGAGAATCCCCAGGGGGAGCACAGGGCTGAGGTGGCGCTGGTAGCCGATGGCCCCTTTGCCGGAGGCAGTTATCTGCACCTGCAGCGTTTTGTCCATAACATGGCCCAGTGGCAGCAGTTATCGCTGCAGGAGCAGGAGGACACGATTGGTCGCACCAAGGAGGAGAACATAGAGTATGCCTCGGCGGCCAAGCCTCTAACCAGCCACATCAAGCGGGTTAATCTCAAGGATAGCCAGGGGCGTAGCAAGGAGATACTGCGCCAATCCATGCCCTGGGGGACGCTGGAGCAGCAGGGGCTCTTCTTTTTGAGTTATTGCCACACGCCGAATCACTTCGTCGATATGCTCAGGAGCATGTATGAGGGGGATGGCGCTGGCCACTTCGATCATTTACTGCGCCATACCCGGGCGGTGACGGGAGCGGCATTCTTCGCCCCCGCCATCGACTTCTTGCAACGGCAGGGTGGCGCGGCGTGAGTCGAGGATAAAAAAATGCCAGTCAGGTTACCCGGACTGGCATTTTTGTTGAGAGCATCTGCTTAGCCTGGATGTTCAAATAGCTCAAGCACCGAGTCGTAGAGCTCATCAATGTCAGTTTCGGCCGTCGGGGTGATGAAGATGGTGTCATCACCGGCTATGGTGCCGAGTATGCCCTCGGCCTTGCCGAGGGAGTCCAGCATGCGGGCAATGAGTTGTGCCGCCCCCGGACTGGTGTGGATCACTAAGAGGAAGCCGTTGTGGTCTACGTCCAGTACCAGGTTCTTGAGGGGGCTATTGATGGTGGGTACGCCCAGCTCTACCGGCAGGCAGTAGACTACGTCCATCTTGGCGTTACGAGTACGTACGGCGCCAAACCGGCTCAGCATGCGCGAGACCTTGGACTGGTTGATATTCTCGTAGCCCATTTCGTGCAGGGCTGTGACAATTTCTGCTTGGGAACCGAAGCGTTCCTCACGTAGCAGGGCCTTGAAGGCCTTGATGAGTTGTTCCTGTTTTTCGCCGGGCTTCATGGCCAACTAATATCTTGTGTTAAGGTGTTTTAATTTTGCATCCATATGCCTTTATTTTCAAGGAATAGCGGAAAACTCTGCATATCCATGCATAAATATCTTGCATTGACTCAGGTGCCGACTAGAATCGGCGCAAAGTTTCGAGAAAAGGTATCCGAGGTATATGGGGATCGAGCTCAAGAGAATCTCTAAATCCTGGCATCAGCAGCCCATTCTGCGTCAGGTCTCATTTCAGTGTGCAGCCGGGGAGACCCTGGTGTTGCTCGGACCCAGCGGTGCAGGCAAGAGCTCTTTGTTGCGCTTGATGAACCTGCTGGATACCCCGGATGAGGGTGAGCTCATCATAGCCGGTGAGCACTTCAGCTTCCCGGCCGTGGCCACCAGCAGCGAGTACCTGCAGCGTACCCAGGCCCTGCGCCGCAAGGTGGGCATGGTGTTCCAGCAATACCACCTCTGGCCGCACCTGAGCGTGGAGCAGAACCTGTTGGAGGCACCGCTTAAGGTGTTGGGCATGAACAAACAGGAAGCGACGGATAAGGCGGGTTACCTGCTCAGTCAGCTAAAATTACAGGACAAGCGCCATGTCTGGCCTGCCAGCCTGTCGGGTGGACAGCAGCAGCGGGTGGCGATTGCCCGAGCCTTGATGATGGATCCGGCCGTGTTGCTGTTTGATGAACCGACGGCGGCATTGGATCCCGAGATCACCAAGGAGGTGGCCGATATCATCCGCAAGCTGGGTGATACGGGGATCACCCAGGTGGTGGTGACACATGAGGTAGAGTTTGCCCGTCGTGTCGCGACTCAGCTTATCTACCTGGAGCAGGGGCAGATAGTGGAGATGGGGCCCGCCTCACATTTTGATGCGCCGCAGACCCAGCGTTTTGCCGAATTTTTGCAGCATTAAACCGACAGTTTAAGGATTCAAAAATGATTAAATTTATCACCGCTCTTCTGGCTGGCACCCTGTTGTCGGCCAATGCCATGGCTACCGATGTGAAGTTCGTTACCGAGGCGACTTACCCACCGTTTGAATTCATGACCGACAAGAACGAGTTTGCCGGTTTTGACGTGGAGCTGGCCCTGGCTGTCTGTGCCGCCGCCAAGCTCAACTGCACCTTCAGTAACCAGGCCTTCGACAGCCTGATCCCCAGTCTGAAGTTCCGTCGCTTCGATGCGGCCATCGCCGCCATGGATGTGACGCCAGAGCGTGCCAAGCAGGTCGATTTCAGTGACATCTACTACGCCAACTCGGCCGTCTTTGTGGCACCAGAGGGCAAGTTCAGCGAGGTGGAGCAGCTCAAGGGTAAGAGCATTGGTGTGCAAAACGGCACCTCGCATCAATCCTATCTGCTGGAGCAGTTGAAGGATCAGGGTGTCAAGGCTGTGCCCTATGCCAGCTACCAGAATGCCCTCATGGATTTGACCAGTCAGCGTGTCGATGCTGTGTTTGCTGATACGGCCGTGGCGGCCGAGTGGCTGAAGAGCCATCCTGGCTACACTATGGTGGGCAAGCCGGTGACCGATGCCAAGTACTTTGGTGCCGGCTTTGCCATTGCCGTCAACAAGGGGAACAAGGCCCTGCTCGATAGCTTGAACCAGGGGCTGGCAGCCATCAAGGCTGACGGCAGCTATCAGAAGCTTTACGACAAGTACTTCACCAAATAATGATCACCTTGCTACTGGATGCCGCCCTGATGACTCTGGGGCTGGCCTTGGTCTCGCTTTGCCTGGGCTTGCTGCTGGCTCTGCTGCTCAGTGCAGCAGAGCTCTCCCGCTTTGCCTGGTTGCGCTGGCCTGTCGCCACGTTCACCACCTTGATCCGCGGCTTGCCGGAGATCCTGGTGGTGCTCTTCATCTACTTTGGCTCGACTCAGGTGCTGTTTCTGCTGACCGGCGATTATGTGGAGATGAGTCCCTTCTGGTGTGGCGTGATGGCTCTGGCGCTGCTGTTTGCCTCCTATGCCACCCAGACATTGCGTGCGGCGCTCAAGGCCGTGCCCAAAGGGCAGCGTCAAGCGGCTCAGGCCTTGGGGCTGCCTGCGATTCATACCTTCTTGTACATCATACTGCCCCAGGCCTGGCGTCATGCCCTGCCTGGTCTGGGTAACCAGTGGCTGGTTTTGCTCAAAGATACCGCCCTGGTGTCGCTCATCGGGGTCAACGATTTGATGCGCCAATCCCAGCTGGCCGTGGCCAGCCCCACCAGTGGCCACGGTCCCTTTACCTGGTATGCCATTGCCGCCCTCATCTATCTGGTGATTACTCTGGCCAGTGGTTGGTTGTTGCAGCGAGCACGGCAACGTAGTTATCGGTATGGGGGATGAGCATGGCCTATCTATCTGAACTCTTGAGCGGCCTGGCGACTACGCTGGAGCTGACTCTTATGAGCCTGCTGCTGGGTGGTCTGCTGGCTCTGCTGTTGACCTGGATCTTGGACCGTCGGGTGCCTGTGGCCCGTCAACTGGTGGAGTGTTTTCTGGTGCTTTTCACCGGTACGCCTCTGCTGGTGCAGATCTTCCTCATCTACTATGGCCCGGCCCAGTTCGAGTGGGTAAAAGCGAGCTGGATGTGGGAGTTGTTAAAGCAGCCCTGGTTCTGTGCCGTGCTGGCGTTGGGGTTCAATACCGCGGCGTATACCACCCGTCTCTTCAAGGGGGCGCTGGATGCCATTCCCGTGGGGGAGGTGCTCGCCTGCCGTGCCTTGGGTATGTCCAACTGGCAGACCTTGAGCATCAAGCTGCGTCATGCCATGCGGCGCGTGGTGCCAGGCTACTCCAATGAGGTGATCCTGGTTTTGAAGGGCAGTTCGTTGGCCAGTACCATAACTATCATGGATATTATGGGGATAGCGCAAAGATTGAATGCCCAAACTTATGATACCCTCGGGGTCTTTTGTGTTGCGGGCGCTATTTATCTGTTGATGAATGGTTCGCTGACGCTCTTGTTCCGCTGGGTGGAGCGAAGGGCATTGGCGTTTGCGCCGCATGAGTGAACAACAACAAGGGGCCCTGCGCCCCTTGTTGCTGTCGGGTGATCATAAGATCTTGCTGTTTGGGTTGTGCTCCTCTGCTCACAGTTCCAGCATTCTGCTTTGTTGCTCTCGATTGTTTATTCTATGGTAAAAGTGCGCCGCAACATTTTATTTACCTCACCTTATGAGAACGTTCGGAGCTGACTATGAAAGTTGCCGTTTTAGGGGCGGCCGGTGGTATTGGCCAGTCGCTTTCGCTACTGCTGAAGACGCAGTTGCCACCAGGATTTGAGTTGGCCCTCTACGATGTTGCCCCTGTGACACCAGGTGTTGCGGTGGATCTTAGCCACATTCCAACGGACGTCACTGTGCGTGGTTATACAGGAGATGACCCTTCGGAAGCTCTGCACGGAGCGGATATTGTCATGATCCCGGCCGGGGTGGCCCGCAAGCCTGGTATGGATCGCTCCGATCTCTTCAAGTTCAACGCCGGGGTGATCAAGAATCTGGTTCAGCACTGTGCCCGCGAATGCCCCAAGGCGCTCATCGGCATCATAACTAATCCGGTCAACAGCATAGTTCCCATCGCCGCAGAAGTGTTGAAACAGGCTGGTGTCTACGATCCACGCAAGTTGTTCGGCGTGACCACATTAGACGTGATCCGCGCGGAAACGTTTGTTTCGGCGGCGATGAAGGCGCGAGCGGGCTCCATCACTGTGCCCGTGATAGGTGGCCATAGCGGTACCACCATACTGCCGCTCTTCTCCCAGGTCGTTGGCCAGCACTTTTCCGCTGAGCAGCTTCAGGAGATGACCACTCGGGTGCAGAATGCAGGGACCGAGGTGGTGAATGCCAAGGCGGGAGCCGGTTCGGCTACCCTGGCGATGGCGATGGCTGGCTTGCGCTTCTGCCGCTCTTTGGTGCATGCCAAACAGGGTGAGCCAGGCATAGTGGAGTACGCCTATGTGGAGGGGGGCAGCGCTCACTCCCGCTTCTTCTCGCAGGCGGTCCGACTCGGCGTCGATGGCATTGATGAGGTGCTGGATTATGGCAATCTGAGTCCTATGGAGCAGGCGGGCTTGGATAGCATGTTGTCTACCCTGCGCGCAGAGATCCAGCTGGGTGTGGAGTACGCCAATCAGTAGTGGTTGCCAACGCAGTGACGTAGCAGCAAGAGGGGGCCTAGGGGCCCTCTTTTTTCATCTGCTGTGGCTGGTGGGGCGCATGCCGATGGCGGTTGCTCGCCTGAGGTCTCATGGGCTCAAGATGTCGTGAGCCTGGCCGATAGCAAGAGAGGGAGGAGCCTATGAATAGAACGCTGATGTTTTCCATCCTGCTGGGCTTGAGTCTGAAGGCTTTTGCGCAGGATCAGATATTGCCACCGAGCAAAGATATCTTTGCCGGGTTGGAGCAACCGGTAGGGGTCACCGAAACGGCGAGCGATAACACGGCCAAGCCGAGTAAACCCGCTGTGGATCCTGTGAAGCAGGCCGAGCGGCAGCAGGCGGCACAGGCGGCGTCTTCGGCGGTTTCGACTCTGGCTCAGCTGCCGCCCGCCGTGAGTGGCGGCGTGGTGCCACTGGCTGTCTATACCCAGGAGGAGCTGATTGTCATGATAGACAAGGGGCAGCACCTGCAGCGGGTCAAGCAGGAGGAGTGCCAGCTCGCCGCCGATATAGAGGCGAGGGCCAAGGTGTTGATGTTGCCCGCCTACCAATATCTGTGGGGGGAGATGCTGACCACGGGAACCTGTGTCGAGAAGGATGCTGCACTGGGGGTGGAGTTCCTCTCCGGGGCGGCTAATCAGGGTTTTCCACCCGCTCTGCAGAAGCTGGCAACCTACTATGACAAGGGGATCTATGTGCAGCGCGATCGACAGCAGGCCGCTGTGTTGATGCACGAGGCCGCGGCACTCAACTATGTGAAGGCCCAGATGGCCTGGGTTGCCATGCTTAACCGTGGTCTTGGCAGCCCTCTGGATTATGAGGAGGCCTACAGCTGGCTCCATCACTCCGTGATCTCCGACCCCAAACAGCATGCGGAGGCGGCTCGTCTGCTGCGCAACCTGGCGGCCAAGATGCCTGCCAACGTGGTGGCCAGGGCCAAGAGTTACCGCCTGAACTGATTAACTGGCTATTTTCTCGACTGGCTGCTGGGGGGACGGATGTTGGCTAGCTTGACCATGTTGTTTTCCACCGAGGCTATCTCTATCTGGTAGCCCTCGATCAGCAGAGTCCGGCCAACTTGCGGCAAGTCCTCCAGGTACTCCAGGATCAAGCCATTGAGCGTCCGAGGTCCATCGGTGGAGAAGTCCCAGTTCATCTCTTTGTTTATCTCCCGCAGGTTGGCGGAGCCCTCTATCAGGTAGCTACCATCCTCCTGAGCCTGGATCTCCTCTTCCGGGCTGGGGGCCAGGCTGGTGGTGAAATCACCGACTATCTCTTCGAGAATATCATCTAGCGTGGTGAGGCCCCGGATATCGCCATACTCATTCACCACCAGGCCTATGCGCTCCTTGTTGCGGCGGAATTTGACGAGTTGAACCCCAAGTGGCGTGCCTTCGGGTATGTAGTAGACCTCATGCACGGTGCGCAGCAACGACTCCTTGCAGAACTGCTCCTTGGTGAGCAGGCGCAGGGCATCGCGAACATGGATGAAGCCGACGGCATCATCGAGTGAGTCGCGATAGAGCAGCACCTTGGTGTGGGGGGTGTGGGTAAGCTGACGCTGTATCGTCTTCCAGTCATCATTGATGTTGATGGCGTAGATATCGGCCCGTGGCACCATGATCTCTTCGATGGCGATCTGCTCCAGATCCAGGACCCCCATCAACATCTCCTGGTGGGAGTGTGAGAGTCGAGAGGAGGAGTCATGGAGTACACTGCGCAGCTCGTCACTGCTCAAGGACTCATCCCTTTGACGTTGCACCTTGATGCCCAGTAACTCCAGCAGGCTGTTGGCTATGGAGTTGATGAACCAGATCAGCGGGTAGAACAGCACCATCAAGGGGCGTAGCAGGAGGGCTGCGGGGTAGGCTACCCGCTCGGGGTAGAGGGCTGCCAGAGTCTTGGGGGTGACTTCGGCGAAGATCAGAATAATCAGGGTAAGCAGGGTGGTGGCGACCGCAATGCCATAGTCACCAAAGCTGCGGATGGCGAGCAAGGTGCATATGGAGCTGGCGAGTATGTTCACCAGATTGTTGCCGATCAGTATGAGGCCCAGCAGGCGGTCTGGCCGTTGCAGCAGCTTCTGTACCCTTATCGCGCCTCTGTGTTTGTTTTTGGCCAGATGGCGCAACTTGTAACGGTTGAGCGACATCATGCCGGTTTCGGCCGCCGAGAAGAAGGCGGATATCAGCAGCAATATGAGCAGGCTGATCAGCAGGGCCTTGGTTGAGATGGTGTCCACGCGGATGTCCCTTTAATTCGATGGGCGGGGTTAGCCCAGCAGCACTTCCTGAATGAAGCGACTACCAAAATAGGCGAGTATGAGCAGCAGGCTGCCGAGCAGCGACAGCGTGATGAGTCGTTTGCCACGCCAGCCATGCCGATAGTGTCCCCACAATAACAATACATAAACAGCCCAGGCGAGCAGGGTCAAGAGCACCTTATAGCGCTGCTCCGGGGCCAGTAACTCCTGCCAGAAAAAGAGGCTGGAACCTATGGAGAGGGTAAGCAGGAGCACGCCCAGCCCAATCAACTGGTAGACGCGCTGCTCCACTGTCAACAAAGGAGGAAGATGGGGCAGGCTGACTCGTTTTCGCGCCTTGAGGTGGTACTCCAGATAGGCCAGCAGTAAGGCAAACAGGCTGGCGATCATCAATAAGGAGAAGGCCAGCAGCGCCAGCCCTATGTGCAGCAGCAGCTCGGGCTTATTGTTCATGTGAACCACATAGTGGCTGGGGAGCAGGGTGTTGGCGATCTGCAGCAGGGCCGAGAAGCCATAGGCCACGGGCAACAGCAGCCAGCCATTGAAGCGGTGGACTATGAGGCTCATCACCAGGCTGATAAGCAAAGAGACAAAGGAGGCCACATTTAGCAGGCTGAGATCCGGTCCGGCATCCAGCTGGACTATCTCCTGGCCCAATATCGCCGCATGCAGAGCCATGGCACTCCAGCCGCAGCCGAGCAGGGGCCAGAGAGGGGCCCGAGGATGAAGCAGGCGATACAAAGCCGCCATGCTGGCAACCAGATAGAAGAGCAGAGTGAGCAAGGATAGGATGACCATAACGTAATTTATTGAATTGACGGTCATTAATGGACTGAGTTCACAGTATATCCCGCTCCCGGCTTTGCTGCCAGCAAGGCTTAAGATCTGGGGGCAAGTTGCGGTATACTGGGGAGAATTACGCCAACAGTTTGGATAGCGTCATGTTTGAGAATCTAACCGAGCGCCTGTCGAAGTCGCTGCGCAACATCAGTGGTCGGGGTCGTCTGACCGAGGAGAATATCAAGGATACCCTGCGCGAAGTGCGCATGGCGCTACTTGAAGCAGACGTGGCGCTGCCGGTAGTCAAAGAGTTCGTCAATCGGGTCAAGGAGCGCGCCGTTGGTCAGGAGGTCAACAAGAGCCTGAGCCCAGGGCAGGCCTTCATCAAGATAGTGCAGGGCGAATTGGTCAGCGTCATGGGCGAGGCCAATGAGTCGTTGAACCTGGCTACCCAGCCGCCAGCTGTCCTCTTGATGGCGGGTCTGCAGGGGGCGGGTAAGACCACCTCGGTTGCCAAGCTGGCCAAGTTTCTAAAAGAGCGCCAGAAGAAGAAGGTGCTGGTGGTCAGTGCCGACGTCTATCGCCCTGCAGCCATCAAGCAGCTGGAAACCCTGGCCCGTGATATTGGCGTCGAGTTCTTCCCCAGCAGCACAGAGCAGAAGCCGTTGGCGATTGCCGAGGCGGCCATTACCCACGCCCGCAAGCAATTCTTTGATGTCTTGATTGTCGATACGGCCGGTCGTCTGCACGTCGATAGCGAGATGATGGCCGAGATCCAGGAGCTGCATCAGCACATCAAGCCGATAGAGACACTCTTCGTGGTCGATGCCATGACGGGTCAAGATGCGGCCAATACCGCCAAGGCCTTTAGCGAAGCGCTGCCACTGACCGGGGTGATCCTCACCAAGGCCGACGGCGATGCGCGCGGTGGTGCGGCCTTGTCGGTACGCCATATCACAGGCTCGCCTATCAAGTTTATCGGTATCGGTGAGAAGACAGATGCCCTCGAGCCCTTCCACCCTGACCGTATCGCCTCGCGCATTCTGGGCATGGGCGATGTGCTCTCCCTCATAGAGGAGATGGAGCGCAACGTCGATAAGGAGAAGGCGGCCAAGCTGGCGCAGAAGGTACAAAAGGGCAAGGGCTTCGATCTGGAAGACTTCCGTGAGCAGCTGGTGCAGATGCGTAACATGGGCGGCATGATGGGCATGCTCGACAAACTGCCAGGGGTTGCGGGTCTGCCCGATGATGTCAAAGGCAAGCTCGATGACAAGTTGACTCACCGCATGGAGGCCATCATCAGCTCCATGACGCCGGCTGAGCGCCGTAATCCCGAGATCATCAAGGGGTCGCGCAAACGGCGTATTGCCGCCGGCTCGGGTATGCAGATCCAGGATGTGAACCGTCTGCTCAAGCAGTTTGATCAGATGCAGCGTATGATGAAAAAGATATCCGGTAAGGGTGGGATGCGTAAGCTGATGAGTGGCATGAAGAATATGCTGCCGCCAGGCGGATTTGGCCGCGGTCCATTCTGACGAGAGAGCCTATCCCGCACACCTATGGCCAACCCTTGTACAAAAAACTCGCAATGATGCTTGCGAAAAGCGGCGGGTTTGGTTGCATTTGCCGCAGATGTAAGTAAAATTACGCGGCTTATTTTAAGCTCGGGTCCGCGTTCCTCGCGGACCTTATTCTTTCAAAGTTAATGAGGACGATATGGTAACCATTCGTTTGCAACGTGGTGGCGCTAAGAAGCGTCCGTTCTACCAAGTAGTTGTGGCTGATGGCCGTTTCGCTCGCGATGGTCGTTTCATCGAGCGCGTAGGCTACTTCAACCCTATGGCTTCTGGTCAAGCCGAAAAGGTCAATCTGGATCTGGCTCGCATCCAACACTGGATCGGTCAAGGTGCCAGCCTGTCTGATCGTGTTGCCAAGCTGGTTAAAGACGCTGCCAAAGCGGCTTAATGTTCGAATAGCGGTAAGGAGCTAAGGTGGAAAAACCTGTAGTCATTGGTCGCCTGGGAGCCGTTTACGGCATCAAGGGGTGGCTGAAGGTACACTCCTTCACCGACGATGCCGAGCGCATCTTCGAATATACCCCCTGGCTGATTCAGCAAGGTGGGACGTGGCGTGAAATCCAGATCTCTGGCTGGAAGCGTCACAATAACGGGTTAGTCTGCAAGCTCGACGGTGTTGACTTGCGTGAAGACGCCCAAGCCTTGGCTGGCGTGGATATCGGTGTGATGCCACAACACCTGCCTGAACTGCCCGAAGGGGAGTATTACTGGAGTGACCTGATAGGTTGCCAGGTAACCAACCTTAAAGGTTATCAGATGGGCGAAGTGACTGAGCTGATGGAGACTGGCTCCAACGATGTGTTGGTAGTCAAAGCCAAGTTGAATGATGCCTATGGAATGAAAGAGCGGTTGATTCCGTATCTGGAGGGGCAGGTCATCAAGAAGATTGATCTGGCAAGCCGTTCCATAGAAGTCGATTGGGATCCGGATTTTTAATCGCTCCCGGTGTTGGTGTTAATCGGAGGTTCCCTATGTGGATTGGGGTGATCAGCCTCTTCCCGGAGATGTTCCGAGCCATAACCGATTATGGAGTGACGGGCCGGGCCTCAAGGCAAGGCTTGCTGCAGATAGCGTGCTGGAACCCTCGGGATTTCGCCCATGACAAGCATAAGAGTGTCGATGACAGACCTTATGGCGGTGGGCCCGGAATGCTGATGATGGTACAGCCCCTGCGCGATGCGATTAAAGCCGCACGCGATGCAGCGGGTGAGGGAGTCAGAGTCATCTATCTCTCTCCTCAAGGACGCAAGCTCACTCAGGCTGGGGTGGCTGAACTGGCCAGATATCAGAAGTTGATTCTGGTGGCGGGACGCTACGAAGGCATAGATGAGCGAGTGATACAGACCGATATCGATGAAGAGTGGTCTGTTGGGGATTATGTGTTGAGTGGTGGCGAGTTGCCAGCCATGACCCTGATCGATGCGGTTTCGCGTCTGGTGCCAGGTGTTTTGGGCGATATGGCCAGTGCCGAGCAGGACTCCTTTACGGATGGCTTGCTGGATCACCCGCACTACACCCGTCCTGAGGTGATGGAGGGGTTGGCTGTGCCCCAGGTGTTACTGAGCGGTAACCACGAAAGTGTTCGCACATGGCGCCTACAACAGGCCTTGGGTCGGACTTGGTTACGAAGACCGGAACTATTAAATAACCTAGCTCTGACTGACGAGCAAGAGAGACTTCTTGCCCAGTTTGTTCGTGAACAACGAGACGAACAGCAGTAGAGTTTTCAGTTTATCCTAGGTAGGAAGAGACAATGAGCAAGATTATTCAGCAACTCGAGCAAGAACAACTGCGTTCTGACATCCCGGCTTTTGCCCCGGGCGA
>JBOFBS010000140.1:0-11753 GCA_051645725.1 Aeromonadaceae bacterium
TAATCCGGACAACGGCCGGGGGGCAACGTCACTATCATGAGTGGAGCCACCAGGTGAGCAGGAAACGGCTGGCCAGATTGTGACTGCCAACAGTAGGCCGCCACCCCCTCAGCCTGTAAGCGCGAGGCCTTGGCTTCCGATGTGACTGAGCCCACCACTCCCAGCCCCTCAGCCACCAGGGCATGAGCCAAAGGCTCTCCCAGCCAGCCCAGACCAATAATGCTCACCTCAGACATAGTAAAATCCAAAAAAAAACGGTCACCGTATGATGACCGTTAAACGTAACGAAGGAAATATCTGGATCCGGAACCAGCTATCTCCCACAGCGGGAATAGTGAAATGAAACCAGATGTCGAGAAGAATACTCCGCTTCTCATCGCGAAAACTTGAGGCAGATCACCATTGAAAACCATTTCTGCAAACGATTTCAGGTTTCGACAAAAAAAACGGGGGAGACCCCCGCCTTATCTGAATACTTAACCAGCAACTGAATCCCGGATCACCATCTGAGGCACGAACTTGAGTTGTACCCCCTCGACAGGCTTATTATCCAGCAGGCGTACAGCCAGTTCAGCAGCCTGCTCACCAATGGCTTCTATCGGATAGCTCACTGTTGTTAACTTGGGTCGAATAAACCGTATATAGGGGATATCATCAAATCCCACTACCGAGACCTTTTCTGGTACCGCAATGCCATTATCGATGAAGCAGGAGATGGCCCCAGCCGCCATTGCATCATTGAAACCAACAAAAGCCGTGAACTGTGCCTGCTTCTGCAACAACTCCCTGGCCGCCGCATACCCCCCGACCTCATCAGGATAGGCCGTTGCAACCAACTCCGGCACCAACTCGAGACCCGCCTCGCGCAAGCCCTCCTGATATCCGGCAAAGCGTTGCTGGGCATCGCTAAACTCTTCGTCATCCGAAGTGACAAAAGCGATACTCCTGTGCCCCTTGCTCACCAGGTGACGCACAGCACACAAGGTTCCTTCTCGATTATCCAGCCAAACACAGCGATCCTCTACACCAGGGATCAAACGGTTGACGAAAACGATCGGCGTATCCGTCTGTGCTATCTCGTACAGCTCCTCATCCGGCAGTGCCTTGGAGTGAACGATCAATGCATCACACTGACGCTGCAGCAGTGCCTCGATAGCGTGACGCTCACGCTCTTCATCATGATTACCAGACATGACTATGGTGAACTTATTCGCCTTATCGATCACACGTTCTATGCCCAGCATCATTTGAGCAAAAAACGGTCCACCACACAGATCGCCAACCAAGACGCCAATACAATTGGAGCGCTTGCTTACCAGGGCCTGAGCAAAGCTGTTGGGTCGAAAATTCAGCTCTTTCATGGCATTCAATACGGCTTCACGCTTTTCAGGTGCCACTTGGGCTGTGTTGTTGATCACCCGCGAAACGGTCGAAATTGAAACATTTGCCAGCCTGGATACATCCTTGATGGTTGCCATGCCCGAACCCCCTTTGCTTAACAGCTTAAAAAGCTTAGAAAACTACTACTAAGATTGTACCACAGTCGGCTAATAAACTCGCTACGGCAACGTATTGACAATAATCTCTTTTACTTGAAATTCACATAGGATGCATCATCTTAGTACTTAGCCTTGCGCTCATGTTCGGTCAGAAAGCGCACCGGTCTGCGCAAGTTTTCTTGGTATATTGCATTGAAAACCAGAACATTTTGCACATAGTTGCGGGTTTCTCGATAAGGGATGTTTTCCACCCACACATCAAAGGACTTACCGCCGCTCAGACGCCGCCACTGTCGAACCCGGCCCGGGCCGGCATTATAAGCCGCGGCCGCCAGTATCCGGTTGCCGTCGTAATTATCCAACAGCTCCCTGAGATACGCGCTCCCCAGGTTCACATTAACCTCTGGGTCGACAAGCTGACTTGGCCCCTGAAACGCAAAACCTATCTTCTTGGCCGTATGTGCCGCAGTCGCCGGCATAAGTTGCATCAAGCCACTGGCCCCAACCGGAGATTGGGCCTTGGGATAGAGGGCGCTCTCTTGACGCGCCAAGGCATAGAGAAAACTCTGCTCCATGGCGCGAGCCTTGGCATAGCGAGAAAACGTACTGGCCATGGGCGTAGGAAAACGAAGCTCCAAGACATCCCATGCCTTGGCACTGATACTGGCCTGCACAGCCAGATCGTACCACTCCTGATGCAGAGCCAAGGCACCCAACTGCAGTTTATCGTCATAACTCACCTGCTCGAGCAGATACTTCCACTCACCGCGAGCCTGATCGCTCTCCCCCAAGGCCTGTAACTCTCGCACCCGAGCCACTGCAGCCCATCGCGAGGTTGCCTCACCCAGAGTAAGAGTCGGTTTAAGAGGTGTACGATTCATCGGCATGGGGGCACCAACCCGATCAGCCGCCATAAAACCATAGAAACTGCGCTCATAACTGGCTTGACGATAGAGAGCCTGGGCATGCTGGCGTTTCCCCAGCGCCTCTTCGGCTCGTGCCAACCAGTAGGTCCAGCGTACATCGCTGCGAGCTGAATCAGGAATTCGCTGCACCCACTGCTTTACCCCTCTCCAATCTGATTCCCACAATGCCAGCCTTAGCCGCAGCTCAATGAGTGACGGATCATGCTGGCGCTGCAGCGTACGATCTATCCACCCACGCTCTTCTGCCACCCGATCGAGCATAAACTTACGCGCAATCGCCCCCTCGACGGCCAAGCGCTGCGACTCGTTCAACACGTAACGGCTCCTGGCTTGCAAGTAGAGTTGTCGACTGCGGGCCGGATCCTGAGCCGCAAGGCGCTGCAGGACCAGGGTTGCCACTTGCTGGCTATCAGCATCACGCCCAGCCGGTAACAGAGACAAGAGCGCATCCGGCTTGATGAAAAGCTGTACCAACCGCTCACCTCTGGTTTGCAGAGTCGAGCCTTGTAATTGACTTGAGAGGTGTTTGAGTAGATTGACGCTGCTGCTGGCCGGGTAAACCAGCAGCATGCGTTGCCACACCTTTTCCGGTGTCATCAATCCGGCCAGCTTCCACTGTTCAAATAATGCATCACACTCGCCGGGACGTGAGGCAGCGTGCATCCAGAGGTCATCGGCAAATTGATAGGCTGGCTGCTGCTCCCCGGTCGCCCACTTGGCAAAATAGTAGCTACAGCGCAACGTGAGGGCTTTGGGCTCTTTTTCCGCAAAACGCAGCAATGTTTCCCACTGCCCCTGACTCGCCAGCAAACGCATGTAACGCCCCGTCAGGCGCCCGGCAAGCAACCCTTGCGCATCTTGAGCAATAAAGCGCTTCACCTCTGGCAGGCGAGTGATATCCGGCTGCAGATAGAGATCGTAGTAATCCACATAGAGCGCCAGTGGATAATCACCCAATTGACGCCGAAGTTGTTGCGCTTGTGCACTCTGTCCACTTCGAACGGCATCCAGCGCCTCTAGATAGAGAGACTGCTGCACTGTCTTGGCTGATACCGGAGACAGAACCACAGTGAAAAAAAGAGAGAGCACGAATAAACGACAGAATAAATCAGCGGGTTTCACCACCACGGCCTTCCAAGATCTGCACCATAGATAAGGGTAAGCAGTATAACACTGTTTTAACGGTGATCGGCGGATTGAGGCTCACCAAGCTGGGGTTTCTGACTGCGCAAATAATGGGCCAGGTGCTCAGGCGGCAGTGGCTTGCTGGCTAAATAGCCTTGATAGAAAGGACACCCCTGCTTCTTCAAAAACTCCAACTGCTGCCGAGTCTCTACGCCTTCTGCCGTTACATTAAAGTTGAGGTGGCTCGCCATGGCCATGATGGCCTCCACAATAGCCATGTTGCTCGTATCATGGGGAATATCCTGGATAAAGGAGCGATCTATCTTAAGCTCATCAACGGGCAATCGCTTCAAATACCCTAACGAGGAGTAACCGGTACCAAAATCATCGATGGAGAAGGAGATACCCAGCTGTTTGAGCTCACTCATCTTGTGAATTGTATCTTCGGTATTCCCCAGCACCACAGATTCAGTGATCTCCAGATTAAGCAAAGAGGGCTCCATCCCCGTGCAGGACAACACTTCATACACCTGTTCAACAAAGTTGGGATGATGGAATTGCTTGGCGCTGACGTTGACCGAAAGCTGTGGCAGGTGCAACCCATCCTCTTCCCAACGGACACACTGATGACAGGCCTCTGTCATGACCCACTGACCTATATCTATGATGAGATCTGTCTCCTCAGCAATCGGGATAAACTCGGCTGGAGAGATCAATCCGCGACCAGGGGGTTGCCAGCGCAACAACGCCTCGACACCTATGAGTCTGCCCCCATCGACCATGTGCTGTGGTTGGAAGTGCAGAAGCAATTCATTGTTATTTAGTGCATTTCGCAGCTGGTTATGGATATGCAACCGTCTATCAGCCTGGCGCTGCATCGTTGAATCAAATAATCGCATCGCACGGCGTCCGGCCGCTTTGGCCTGGTACATGGCGGTATCCGCCTGTTTGAGCAAATCGGCAGGGGTTTGGTCACGGGTGGGAAACAGGCTGATCCCTATGCTGGCGCCAATGTGCAAGGTTTGGCCTTCGAACTCATAGGGCATGGAAATAGCCGCGATTAGCTCCTCTGCCAGCACGGATGCCTGGATCTCGGCCTGCGGAGGATTGCTAGAAAGCGCAGGTAGCAGGATCACAAACTCGTCACCACCGAGTCGAGCCAGCAGGTCCGTACCACTCAAAAACCGTGCAACACGAGCGGAGACCTGCTGCAACAATGAATCACCAGTAGCATGCCCCAATGAGTCATTGATGGTCTTGAAATGGTCCAGATCGATAAAGAGCAAGGCCCCGACCATGTCGTGCTGACGCGCTTGGGTGAAACAACGCTCCACCTGCTCCATCAGATAGCGGCGATTAGGCAAGCCGGTCAGATCATCATAGTAGGCGAGACTCTGGATCTGTTTAGCGGCGGCTTTACGCTCGGACATGTCTTCAAAGCAGATGACATAGTGGCTGATCTCTCCTTGCTCATCGCGAACTGGCGACCAAGTCTCCCACTGGGGATAGCAGGAGCCGTCTACACGCTGACGCTCCACCTCCCCCTGCCAGCGACCATTCTCATCAAACTCCAGCAACCCCAGGTGATGCCAAGGCCAGAATTCCACTCCGAGCCGCTTGCCAGCCACCCGCTGTAAGTCATAGCCCGTGATGTGGGAGAAAGCGTGGTTGACTCGCAGGATCAAGAGGTTGGGATCCGTGATGATGATGCCTTCATTCGTCTCGAACGCCACGGCCGAGAGTCGCAATTCAGCTTCTGCTCGTTGACGCTCCAATTCAGCGGAAGCCCGATGCACTATCAGTTGCTGCAATGCAATCAGAGTGTTGTTATCCGGCAAGAGACCGCTGAAGGTTAACGCCAGGTGACCAATCATCTGCTGTTTGCTGTCGAACAGGGCCAAAGCCCAGTAGTAATCAGCAGGCATCAGAGCCGCTGGCAAGATAACCGCTTGAGTGGCATAAAAGGGCACGGAGGGGTGCTGATAAAGCATGCCACAAGCTGAGTCACTAAGCGGGTAACGAGAGAATCCACTCTCCACCCCGGCACTGACGACAACGCGAGCCGTGGACGCCAAAGGAGAGCGCTCGATCTCGGCCAACCAAACCTGCTGAGGCTGCAGCACCCGATAAAGCTGAGTCACCAACTCCTCAAAAAAGGCCCGTCCTGTCTTACTGGAGAGAGCATAAGCAATCCGATCCAGCTGCTGCTGACGTTGCAGCAATGAGTGTTCACTCTGGCTTTGGGAAACCGAATCCAATCCACGACCGGCCAACAGACTTAACTGGTTCAGAAGCTGAGTCAGGCTCTCCCTGTCAGCAATGTGATTAGGACGATGACAACAGAGCACACCCTGCCATTGCGCACTACTGGTTATATCAGCCAAAAGCAGGTACCCGCTCGCTTCAGCGGATAGCAGACTCTCCCACAGCAATGGATGAGTCTCACTTGAGATGATACAAGCTCCGTTCACCAGCAATGAACTTAATGCTTCCACCACTTCCGGATCCAGGACTCGCCCCAGCCGGCCATGACCATCCAGCACATGAGAGCAAACCAGCTCACGGTTATTAATATCACCCAACCAGATGCTGACCTGATTGGCATCGAGCATTTTTTGACTCAACAGACACAATTGGCGATAAAAAAAGGCCAGGTCACCCGCCGCATCTGTCGAGGCTTGCCTCAAATGTGAGTCTGAGTAGGAGACTTGGGTGACAACGGAAGTCGCCGTTGCACCTGGCGATAACGTTTCCATGTATGAGGGCAAAGAAAAAACTGGAGCCTCTTCAGCCACCATCTTTAAAAAGTCAGTCAATTCATACCCGAAATGCGAGCTCACAAAAAACCTTAAATTCAACTAGCTGGGGAAACATCCCAAGAAGAGCAACACTCGTGTCTCATGCACCCAACTGCATGGCGACATGCATTTATCCGAAAAAGTCTGCCTGTGGGAAGTGACAGTGACAAGCATTATTTATTGGTAAACGACAAAGGATCACAGAAGCCGTTCTTACTAGACTTAAAGCATGGAGAAGTGATAACCATCACGTTTACATCAGGGACGAAATGGGTAATCTGAAATCGAAGAACGAAGAAGAACCAAGGGGGTTCATATGATTATCGATATCGCCAGCAAAGCCGTTGACATCACCCCAGCCATCCGCGAGCGGATTGAGTCACGCTTTGTAAAATTGGGACGGATGCAAGTCCCTCTTATCACCCCCCACGTCATAGTTTGCAAAGAGGGACTCGTATTCACAGTCGAAGCCAAGATAGGCATACCCAACGGTCAGCTTTTTGCCCAAGCTGAACATGAAGACCTCTACGCCGCAGTTACCCTGCTGGGGCAAAAATTGGAGCGCCAACTTCACCGCTATAGCAGCAAACCAGTAGCCCATCGCAGTGGCCGCTCAGGCAAAGAGCAGTGCCGGGCAGGAGAACTATCTCCCGCACTCTAAGGAGAATTAATCCAAAACAAGGGCGCCGTTGGCGCCTTTGTCATGATGAGCTGTAATTGAAAGCGGATTGTTGAAAGCAGGCTCGGGGCAAACTTGCATCTTGCCGGAATTTAACGTATTGCTATAAGCAACGATTGTTGTTGGTCATTCAATTCATGTCCTTGCTGCTGCATTTTTCTTTTAGCCTCGACTTTTTTACCCCGCCAACGCAGGGTGGGGCTTATGTGCAGCAGTGAATCTGACCAACAGCGCTAAGCCTCCCCAAACGGGAGGTTTTTTTTTGCCGCAAACCGGTTCCATTTTATGAAGGGAGAACATGATGGCGACACTGGAGACAATCCGACAGGAGATAACCAGCCTGGATGGTGAACTCTTGACGCTGCTGGCTCGACGTAAGACGCTGAGCATAGAAGTCGCACGCAGTAAACAAGCCGACCAGCGCCCCATTCGCGATCAGGCCCGCGAGCAGGAACTGCTAGAACGACTAATCCAGCAAGGCAAACCTCTTGGGCTATCTGCCCATTACATCAGTCAGCTCTACCACCTGATCATCGAAGACTCTGTGCTGAGCCAACAAGCCTATCTGCAGGATCAACTCAACACGACCCAACAAGGTGATCTGGTCAGCATCGCATTTCTTGGACCTCGTGGCTCTTACTCCAGTCTGGCCGCTCGCAAATATTTAAGTCGCCATACAGCACAAGTAGTCGAAGCCAGTTGCAGCAACTTCCAGCAAGTCATCGAGACGGTGGAATCAGGCAAAGCCCAGCTGGGGGTTCTTCCCATAGAAAATACCAGCTCTGGCAGCATCAATGAGGTCTATGACCTGATGCAACACACCACTCTTTCGATAGTCGGCGAGTTGACACTCCCGATAGAGCATTGCCTGCTCGCCGCGGTAGAGACGCGAGTGGAAGAGATCCAGACCATCTATGCCCATCCGCAGCCCCTGCAGCAGTGCTCCCAATATTTAGCCAAACTCAAAGGCGTGAGACATGAGTATTGCGACTCCTCCTCGGCAGCTATGGGATTGGTGAAGAATCTAGCCTCCCCCCACGCCGCCGCACTCGGCAGCGCCGCTGGAGGTGAGCTGTTTGGTCTGCACCCCATCGCAACCGATCTGGCTAACCAGACCGATAATATCACCCGCTTTATCATAGTCGCACGCAAAGCCATTGATGTGGCGCCGCAAATACCCGCCAAGACTACCCTCATCATGTCTACGGCACAAAAGGCAGGCTCGCTGGTTGAAGCCTTGCTGGTACTACGCAACCATGACATCAACATGACCAAGCTGGAGTCACGCCCCATCCAAGGCAATCCTTGGGAAGAGATGTTTTACATGGATGTTGCAGCTAACGTAAATGAACCGGCCATGCAAGCCGCACTCAAAGAGCTCTATCAATTAACACGCTCGCTGAAGGTTCTGGGTTGCTACCCTAGTGAAGATGTCAGACCAACTGAGCTACCCGCCTATCTGGTCTCAAAAAACCAGCCAACCCCTCAGGCATAAGAGTTGGGTTGCTGAAACAAAAAAAAGCGCCGACTGGCGCTTTTTTTTGTTTCTCGAACTGAGGATTAGAGCGTCTCATGATGACGATTATCATTGGCCTGTGCCAATAGCAACTTGCTTTCACGCAGAAATTGCCCAGCATAATCACCAAAATAGTCTGCCACCCGGTGGAAGGCCGCGATGAAACCCGCCCGATTGCCAGACTCCAACATGGCGAGGGCCTCACCTAAACGATCGTGATAACGGCGTATCATCTGCACGTTACGGGGCGCAGAGAGGATGATATCTGCATAAAGAGCCGGATCTTGCGCAAAGAGCCGTCCGACCATGGCCAACTCCAGGCGGTAGATGGGGGAGCTCAAGGCCAACAGGCGCTTTAAATCCGCCTTCTCTTCGCTCAGATGCAAGCCATAGGCAAAGCTGGAAAAGTGACGCAATGCCTGGATAAGACTCATGGCCTCATCATGCTCTTCCGCCGTGACGCTGTGCAGGCGTACCCCCCAGATCCGCATCTGTTCCAGCAGCCACTGCCAAGCCGCCTCATCACGCCCGGCGCAACAGACCACAACCTGCTTGGCCAAACTGGCCACATCAGGCCCAAACATGGGGTGCAACCCGAGCACAGGCCCCGCGTGAACAGCCAGCATGTGCTGCAAGGGGGCACTCTTGACACTGGTCAGATCGACCAGGAGACAGTCAGCGGGCAACCGGCCTAATTTATCGATCACCTCACAGGTGCTGTCGATTGGCACAGCCACCACCACCATTCCGGCTTGGGCTAACATGGCATCGGCTTGATGCCAATCATCACGCTCAAGGATCTGCACCTGATAACCGGAGAGCTCGAACATATGAGCAAACAGACTGCCTAGCTGTCCCCGGCCACCTATGACCACAATAGAGCGCAATTGAGGGTTCACACACTTAAAACCCGAATCTTTCTCACTGCTATACGATTCTCGCATGACGCGGCGCAGCACATCCTCGATCAAATCGGCAGGAACCCCCTTGGCCGTTGCTTCGGCACGGCGCTTGGCAAGCATGGCGGCTTCACGATCAGGGGCATAGATGGGTAAACCGTGGCGGCTCTTCACCTCACCCACCCCGGCCACTAACTCCAGACGACGGGCAAGCAGTGCCACCAGTTGCTGGTCAACCTCATCTATCTGATCCCTCAGAGCATTTAATTCTTCATTCATTGTCCGTCATCCAAAAAAAGTTCCGGTTTACCGGCAATGCCATTCACTTAAGAACAATGCAGGAAGGTTCCCGTTCACCAACACGTCATAGCCCCCGTGGGGCTCAGTGGCGGCCTACCTGCCGCCAACGATTGGTTAAAAGGGAACACTCCCTGCCTTATCTAATGAACAGTGCGGTTTACCGGAACCTTATTATCTGATCCGATCACGCCTGGAGTCGAGCCTTGAGCGACGTGCCCAATTCCCGATAACACTTGGCCAGCAGGGCCGCGGTCGTATCCCAATCGATACAGGCATCTGTGATGGAGACACCATACTTCATCTGGCTCTTCGGCTGCTCGCTGGACTGATTTCCCGCCCCCAGGTTGGATTCCAACATGATCCCCAGAATCGAGCGATTACCATCCTGAATTTGATGTATCACATTTTCAGCCACAAGGGGCTGCAAATTGTGATCTTTACTGGAGTTACCGTGGCTGCAATCGACAACCAGCCGTGGCTGTAAACCTGACTTATTGAGCGCGGCCTCGGCCAAGGCCACGTTGACCGAGTCATAGTTTGGATGCTTGCCTCCGCGCAAAATCACATGGCCATCTGGATTACCCTGAGTTTGCAGCAAGGCCACCTGCCCCTGCTGATTTATTCCCATGAAGGCATGAGGTGCCGATGCCGATTTCAACGCATTGATCGCTGTATCCAGATTGCCATCCGTTCCATTCTTGAATCCCACCGGCATGGAAAGCCCGGATGCCATCTCTCTATGAGTTTGAGACTCAGTGGTCCGCGCGCCAATCGCCGACCAGGAGAAGAGATCGGCTAAGTATTGTGGGCTGATGGGGTCCAGTGCTTCTGTTGCCAGGGGCAGACGCAGCTCAGCCAACCAGGCTAACAGCTCACGAGCCTTCTCCAACCCCAGCTCAATATCAAAGGTACCATCCAGATTGGGGTCATTGATAAACCCTTTCCAGCCTACCGTGGTACGCGGCTTCTCAAAATAGACACGCATGACGATATAGAGGCTATCGGCATACTCATCATGCAATTTTTTCAGACGCAGCGCGTACTCTTTGGCCGCATCAACATCATGGATAGAGCATGGGCCACAGATCACCAATAAGCGGGGATCCTGGTGCTGAACAATATTGGCAATCTGTTGACGGGCATCCGCGATAAAAGCCAGAGCCTCAGATGAAACAGGAACTTTCTGCTTCAATTCGATTGGCGTGATGAGCACGCGCTCTGACTGAATATGAACATTATTGAGCGTATCTTTTTGCATGATGTAAACCAGCCTTGTAAACAATCCTTTACAGCGTCAGTGGCATCAAGTTTCAAGCGAGGCATTGACACGTGAGTAATTTAGCACTAAGTGAAGACACCATACCAAGCCAGCCAGGATTTGCAAGCGCTGTTTAGCCGCCCAGAAACAACTAAGCCCCGACATGCGGGGCCCAGTTGCAAAAAAATAGTGTTATTGATCAATTTCATCCATGTAACGATCGAGCTCGGCGTCATCAGACTGGCCAGATGAATGGCTGGGCGCTCGCCCCTCTTGAACCTTAGCCTCTTCATACTGTAGATAAAAATCTTTGCTGGAGAGATAGGGATCCAGTGAATTATCCAGTACCGCCTCTTGATCAACCAGTCTGGAACGGCTATCCAAGCCACTGACCACCCAATGGGTCGCGCGCATGGCAAAGGTCATGTTTCCATACGGAAAGTAGAGGCCATCTGCCGTATCGCCAATCACGTTACGTAAGGTCGTTGGCCCATAGACGGGCACCATGAAATAAGGCCCCTGCTCCATTGTCGCCTTACCTAGCACTGTGCTCATAGACATGGAACGCCTGGATAACCCCATGCCATCGGCAACATCGACACTCCCGAATAGACCAAGCGTGGTGTTAAGAACAAATCGCAAGGCACTGCGCCCCGAGTCGGCAAAACGTCCCACCAGGAGGTTGTTGACCGTGTTGTTGGGCTCATCGAAGTTATCAACAAAATTGCCCACGCCATCCCGTATCGGTGCGGG
>JBOFBS010000141.1:0-3062 GCA_051645725.1 Aeromonadaceae bacterium
CACCCCGTCGTTAAAGGCTTGTCTGGCGAATGCGACTCTATTCTCGGTGGCGGTCAGCTCTTCAAACAGCTGCTGAATATTATCGTTGGCCTTGAGTTCAGGGTAGGCCTCCATCTGTATGTTCAACCCTGCAAGTGCCTGTCCCAAACGGTTTTCAGCTTGGCCTAGCATGGTCATAGATACGCCATCAGCTGGATGTGCTTTGGTTGATTTGAGCAGGGCACTGGCGGCATTGCGTGCCTCAATGACGGCGGTCAGGGTGCTTTGTTCATGGCGCAGGTAGCCTTTGACGGTCTCTACCAGATTGGGGATCAAATCATGGCGACGACGAAGTTGGACCTCAATTTGCGCAAAGCCGTTTTCAAACTGGGCCTTGAGTGTGACTAACTGGTTGTAGATCCGCACTACTATGATCAGGGGCAGCAGAATAATGAGCAGCAAGCTGAGTAAGAGCCACATCGCTTTGTCCTTGTAATTGGGCATCAATCAGCACCCATTTTGACGCAGTCAGGTGGGAGAGTCAGCGAGGCGGATCAACTCTTGGTCGTCAGGAGGGAAAGAATTCATCACGAAAAAGATAAAGCGGGCCAGGCCCGCTTGATGACAAGGTTCAGAGCAAGGCTCAGCCTTCAAGTCCCAAACCGGCATGTTTTTTATTGATGAGTTCAATTTTGTAGCCATCCGGATCGACTACGAAGGCAATTTCTGTGGTGCCGCCCTTGACCGGGCCTGGTTCACGGGTAATGGTGCCGCCTGCGGCCCGTATCGCGTCACAGGTGGCATAAATGTCTTCGGCTTCTAGCGCGATATGGCCATAGGCATTGCCCAGCTCATATTCACTGACGCCCCAGTTGTAAGTCAGCTCAATGACGGCTTCATCTTTTTCATCACCATAGCCGAGGAAGGCCAGTGTGTACTGATATTCACTGTTTTCACTTTGGCGAAGTAGTCTCATGCCCAGGATACGGGTATAGAAGTCGATAGAGCGTTGCAAGTCGCCAACGCGTAGCATGGTGTGCAGGATCCGCATGTTTGTCTCCAACGGCGTGTGATAGGGATCTGCCCGACGGCAGGTAACCACTTGAAGCATAACATGAGCCGCCTGCTTAGTCGTCACCTGACCCAATTAGGGATGCCCGCTACCAGCTTTAAGTCTGGGGCTCAGACAATAAGAGCGGGGGGATATAGCTGGAAAAATAGTAGCAGGAGCGCTTGCCGAGATTGAAGAACTCTCGCTGCTGGATGCTTAATTCAGATGGATCGATGGCCGCCACTATGGTGAGTGCGCAGTTGCGCAGGTTAAGCAGATCAACTCCCTCCTGGACCAGGCCTCGGCTGAAGGGCAGAACACAGGGTTTGAGGGGGGCGGTAGGGTCGCTGGTTACCACCAGGGCTATATTGTCATCACTGAGTCGAACCAGACTACCGGGAGGGTAGATCCCCATCACCTTGATCAGCAGTTGTATAAAACTATTGTCCAGCTGTTTACCTGCTCGTTTGTAGAGCTTGGCCATCACCTGATTGGGGAGAGCGGTCAGCAGCCCATTCCGGGGATGTAGGTTTTCATCGTAAAAATCGACAACGGCAATCAGACGAGTGAGAGTAGAGATCTGATCGCCCTGTAATCCTTTGGGATAGCCGGAACCATCCAGTGACTCATGGTGCTGAATGGCCACGTCACGGATCCGGGGTGAGAACGCACTGAGTGTATTCAATTGCTCAAAACCATATTGACAGTGCATCTGCAGGAAATTGATCTCTGGCTTGGTCAATTCAGTCCGTTTACGGCTGATCTGCACCGGGATCTTCAGCTCACCCAAGTCATGAGTTAATCCGGCTAGTCCAGCATCTTCAATCTCCAGCGGTGACCATCCAGCCTCCCGTGCGATCAACATGGAGATAAAGGCCACGTTCAGGCTGTGCAGCAGGAGAGGATCCCCCTGCTGTATGGATCGCACCAGTTGCAGGCCAACTGGGCCATCCTGACTGGTAAGGTGGGCGGCGGCATTCCGTATCAGCTCCGCAACGACCGCAAGTCCCTCATCGGGTTTGAGATTGAGCTGATTGAGGGAGTCTCGAAGGGGGGTAATCGAGTTGGTATAGGCACGCTCTGCCGTGCGGATGGCGCGACGCATCTGTTGCTGATTCTGTTTGTGGGCGGCAAGGGCGGGATCGGGCTCTGCCTCGGGTTCAGGCTCCAACTCGGGCTCTGGTTCGAGCACTATCACTTCCGTGGTGCTTTTGTCCGGGTCGACCACTATCTCGGTGAGGCCAATGCTACGCAGTGTCTGGATTTGCTCCTGATTCTTGATGCAAAAGGAACTACGCAGGAACGGATGTGACTTCCAGCTTAACGGTAGCTTGATGTAGTGACCAACCTTAAGTTGTGTGATTGGCAGAATGACGTCAGCCATGTGCTCTCCCTTTTTAACTAAAAACTAGCAGAGTCACGGATGACAAGCAAAGAAAAGGCCCGCACAGTGTGCGGGCCTTCTAGTTCAGTGCAGAAGGGGAAGCTTACTTCTTCTTCTTGCCTTCTTCTTTCTTCTCTTCCTTAGCGGCAGCAACTACACCTTCGGTGTAAGGACGGCCGTAGTAAGAGTCGAGCAGAACTTGCTTCAGTTCGCTGATCAGTGGGTAGCGTGGGTTGGCACCGGTGCACTGGTCATCGAAAGCTTCTACGGACAGGGCATCAACCTTGGCCAGGAACTTATCTTCCGGTACGCCTGCTTCACGGATAGACATAGGGATGTCCAGTTCCTTCTTCAGGCCGTCCAACCAGCCCAGCAGCTTCTCGATCTTGGCTGCGGTGCGGTCACCAGGAGCGGTCAGACCCAGGTGGTCAGCCACTTCGGCATAACGACGACGAGCTTGCGGACGGTCGTACTGAGAGAACGCAGTCTGCTTGGTCGGGTTGTCGTTAGCGTTGTAACGAATTACGTTGCTGATCAACAGGGCGTTAGCCAGACCGTGCGGAATGTGGAACTCGGCACCCAGCTTGTGGGCCATGGAGTGACACACACCCAGGAAGGCGTTAGCGAATGCGATACCAGCGATGGTAG
>JBOFBS010000142.1:0-1784 GCA_051645725.1 Aeromonadaceae bacterium
TACGTGGCATCAGGCTATTGATCAGGGTGCTGGCGGTCGGAAAGACATCGACCCGGTAGCGTTCACGACTCTTGGGATTGAACATCACATAGTAGAGATCAGGCCCTTCGTGCCAGACGTGAAACTCGGCGCGCATCCGGTAGTGTTCGGCGGGTGAGGCAAAGGTTTCCAACTGCGGGGGGGTAAATTCGGCGAACAGCTCCAGCAGATATTGTTTCTTTTCATGGAGTTGCTGTTCATAACTCTGGGGATCCCGCACCGGCTGGTTCATCGTTTACCTCTGGCTTCAACATCAAGGGGCGAGATTGTAATGGGGCATCACAGATTATCCAACAAATAATGGTCAAGTTTTGCGCGTTCCGGTCGATATAGAGGACAAGGCGGAGTGTCGGAGGTTGGCCATGAAAGTAGAGAATACGAACGAGCTGTTGCTGCAATCGCTCAAGCAGCGGCAGAGCGGACAGGAAAAAAGCAATTCTGTGAGCAAAAACAGTGGCCTTGACTCGGACACCATAGATTTGACCAAGCCGGTGCGCATTGGCCAGACGGTGATCTATGTGGCACTCAGCAAAAGCCTGAGCCTGGATGGACAGAGTTTCAAAAGCAGTGTGGCCGCCAGTGATGCCTCATCCACAGACGATGAAGAGGCGGTCAAGCCTACAGCCGATAACCCGCTGGGCTTTGACTATAAAAAAGTCGCGAAGAATGTTCTGGGCTTTGTCACGGGAGCCATCCGTCGTGCCCAGGCTGATGGCGCCGATGAGAAGAAGCTTACCGAGCTGTTGGGGCAGGCGCGCAAGGGTATCGATCAGGGATTCGGTGATGCGCGCGATGAACTCAAGGGAACGGGTCTCTTCAGTGAGGATCTGGATAAAGGCATCACCAAGAGTTATGACCTGATCCAGGATGGCCTTGGCAAGTTCGAAGAGGAGCTCTTTGGCAAGAAGGCGGACTCAGCGACAGGGAGTACCGATAGCAGTAATGGGGTTCCGGTGGCGAATACGACGAGCGATGGAAGCCAGAATATTTCGGTGCAGGGACTTGCTGCCGCATTTTCCGGGCGGCAGTCAGCCAGCCTTGAGCTAGCCACCAAGGAGGGGGACAAGATCACCATCTCCTTTGATCAGCAGGAGAGCTGGAAGTGGCAGCAGGCTCGCACTAATAGCAGCGTCAATCGCAAGGCGCTGGAAGCGTATGGTGATAACAGCAGCGGTAATGGCAGGAGTGAGGCGGCGGCGAGTCGTAGTCAGTCCGGTAGCTCTCTGTACTATTCTCATTCGGTGGGCTTCAGTTTTTCAGTAGAAGGTAATCTCAATGCCGATGAGCTCAAGGCCATTGGCGGTTTGGTTGATCAGGTGGGCTCGCTCTCTGACAGTTTCTTCGGTGGTGATCTGCAAGGGGCGCTGGATCAGGCCAAGGATCTCTCCTGGGATGATAGTCAGTTAGTCAGCTTCTCGCTGGATCTGCAACAGAGCCAGAGCGCCGCTGTGTCATCAAGCTCCAGTGCCGCAGATAGCAAAGTGAAGGATAGCACTCAAGCTGAGCCTGTCTCTGTGACCCCCGAGCTGAGTCAGCTATTTGGTCCCTTTGCCGACTATCTGGATCGTTTGCAAAGCATGATCAAGGAAGCCAATACCCTTTTTGACAAGCAGGGGCAGGATAAGCTCTCACAATGGGTCATAGGTCAGCAACAGGGCATCGAGGGGGATACGCTGGCGCAGCAGAGCAACAGCTTTACTTCCTTCAATGATCGGATGCACAAGGCGCTACAAGGGTTGGTGGGA
>JBOFBS010000143.1:0-1993 GCA_051645725.1 Aeromonadaceae bacterium
CGTAAACCTGCCCAAGGATGACAAGCTCATGCTGAGCGGTCATGAGTGCCAATTGGTGTCGCTGCCTGCCGGAATTATCTGGAACTCACTCTGTGAGTACCTCTCTCTGGAGAAGTCAGACTTCAAGGGACAGGATAGCGGTGAGAAGATCAAGACTGTCTATGAAGCATTCGCCAGCCATAAGAGCGGGGATGGCTTTATCGAGTGGGATGCCATGCTGGCTAGCCGTACCGAGGCAAAGCGCGCTACCCGCGGCGCTCTGTAAGCCGTTTGCCATGCAGATCACCGGGGTCTGCATGGCCATATCTTATCCCTTTTGCCACCAGGCGCTGGTGCGGTCGAATTCGTGGATCAGCTGGTTTGCACTGCCTCTCCAGAGCAAGGAGGGGTCGGCCAGCTCCTGAACAAAGGGACCATCAACCAGTACGTCGAGCAGCTCGACCACTTCTTGTTGCTCGCCGGTCAGCGTACCGAGCTGATAGCCAGTCCAGCACCAGACATCCTTTCCCGGACACTCGTGGCGCACTCGTAGCAGGAGCTCTCTGATCGGTTGCAGATTGGCCGGATGCAGGGGATCTCCACCTGAAAGGGTGAGCCCGCGGCGGGGTAATTTCGGGTTATTCAGATCGGCAATGATCTGATTGGCTACTTCGTCAGTAAAGAGCTGGCCCGAGTCCAGGCGCCAGGTGCTCTGGTTATAACACCCCTTGCACTGATGTTCGCAACCTGAAACAAACAGGGTGCAGCGTGTGCCCGGTCCATTGACCACATCAACGGGATAGTAGTGATGATAATGCATGTGCAGTTCCCCCAATAGGCAAAGGGTGCCATGAGCACCCTTTGCCATTTCATCATCTGGCATCTGACAATTAAGCCGTGACAGTTTCTCGTTGGAGCTGAGGTGCTTTGGCTTCGACCCTGGCTGGCTGCTCGGCTGGGCTGGCGCAGACGCCAGTTACGGCCGAAAGGTGTTTGACCCGACGCTTGACCTCCTCCTGCTTGCCACTGTTGAAGGGGCGAGCATCCGGGCTACCGAGGTAACCACAGACCCGGCGGGTGACGGAGACCTTGCTGGAGTCATGATTACCGCATTTGGGGCAGGTGAAGCCCTTGCTGGTACAGGAGAACTCTCCGGTAAAGCCACACTCGTAACACTCGTCGATGGGGGTATTGGTGCCGTAGTAGGGAACCTTGTCATAGCTGTAGTCCCAGACGTTCTCCAAGGCTTCCAGGTTGTGCTGCAAGTTGGGGTATTCGCCGTAGCAGATGAAGCCACCACTGGCGAGGGGAGGATAGGCCATCTCGAAATCGAGCTTGGCGTAAGGATCTACCTTTTTCTCCACATCGAGATGGAAGCTGTTGGTGTAGTAGCCCTTGTCGGTAACACCATCCACCACGCCAAATGCCTTGGTATCGAGCTTGCAGAAGCGGGTGCAGAGGTTTTCGCTCGGTGTACTGTAGAGGCTGAAGCCATAACCCGTCTCTTCCTTCCAGGCATCGACGGCGTCACGCAGCGCCTTGACGATACGTACACCCTTTTCGCGCAGGGTGGCATCATCAAACATATGGGTCTGATGACCATACAGCGCATTGATGGCCTCGTGAATACCGATATAGCCTAGCGAGATGGAGGCACGGCCATGTTTGAAGATCTCGGCAATCTCATCATCGGCCTTGAGACGAACGCCACAAGCACCTTCCATATAGAGGATCGGGGCGACGCGGGCCTTGACCCCTTGCAGACGTTCGATCCGTGCCATCAGAGCCTTCTTGGCCAGACGCAGGCGATTATCCAGCAGATCGTAGAAGTGGGCCTCGTCGCGAGCCTCCAGGGCAATGCGCGGCAGGTTGAGACTGACCACCCCCAGATTGTTGCGGCCTTCATGGATCATCTTGCCCTCTTCCTCGTAGACACCGAGGAAACTACGGCAACCCATGGGGGTCTTGAAGGAGCCGGTGACCTTGACCACCTGATCGTAGTTGAGGATATCCG
>JBOFBS010000144.1:0-2079 GCA_051645725.1 Aeromonadaceae bacterium
GATAGAGCCGTGATCGATGCGGCCCTGGCCAGATTGCGAGCCTGCCGTGATGGTTCTGATGTGGAGGCCATCAAGGCGGCGATTGGTGAGGTTGACCATGCGACTGCCGATTTTGCCGCTCGTCGCATGGATGCCTCCATCCGCCAAGCCCTGCAAGGGCAACAGATAGATAAGGTGTGATATGCCCAAGATTGTTTTTCTTCCCCACGAGACGCTTTGCCCTGAGGGCTTGGTGGTTGAGGCGACAAGCGGTGAGACGATTCTGGATGTGGCGCTGCGTAATCACATCGAGATCGAGCATGCCTGTGAGAAATCCTGTGCCTGCACCACCTGTCACTGCATAGTGCGCGAAGGCTTTGATTCGCTCGAGCCCAGCGATGAGCTGGAGGATGATATGCTGGACAAGGCATGGGGTCTGGAGCCGGAGTCCAGGCTCAGTTGCCAGGCCAGGGTGAGCGATGAGGATCTGGTGGTGGATATTCCCAAGTACACCATCAACCTGGCCTCGGAGCGCCATTAATCTCGGTCAGACCATTGACGGGAGCCTCTAACTTTTGTTCCATGTTCCCATCTATGATTGATACCGAGCGAGTGAGTGTGCCATCCAGGTCGTCTCTCATCCGATTTACTCCCCTCTACAGGCCGCATCCATCAGGGTGTGGCCTTTTGCATTCATTTTTAGCTACAAGGATAGCCTTTGTATGTCTGCCATCATGAAACTGCTTTTGACCGACCATGCTGCCGATGCTCAATGGGGCGAGAAGGCGTTGCTGAGTTTTCACCAACATGGGGCGTCCATCCACCTGAGTGGGGATGAAACCGAGTGTTTGCGCCTGATCCAGCGGGCTGGCCGCCGCCTGGACAGTCAAGGGATCAAGCAGGTAGCCCTGGTCGGAGGCGAGTGGGATCTGGAGCGCCGTTACGCTTTCTATCAGGGTTTCTATAATCCCAAGGCTGGTCAGAGCCTCTATCTGGGCGAGATGGCGGCGGCGGAGCAGGCGCAGCTGGATGCCCTGCTTGAGGTGACGCGCTGGGTGCGCCAGATCACCAACGGCACGCCCGATGAGGTCTATCCGCAGATGTTGGCGGAGCAGGCGGCTACGTTCATCGGCCAGCAGGCCCCAGAGGCGATCAGCTACAGCATCATCACGGGGGAGGAGCTGAAGGCGCTTGGCCATGTGGGTATCTACCAGGTAGGTCGGGGCAGCGAGCGCGAGCCTGCACTGCTGATGCTCGATTACAACCCCAGTGGCAATCCGGAGGCGCCCGTTGCTGCCTGTCTGGTGGGCAAAGGCATCACCTTCGACTCAGGCGGATACAGCCTCAAGGGGTCGGATAACATGCTGCCCATGAAGTCGGACATGGGGGGGGCGGCCATGGTGAGTGGCGCCCTGGCGCTGGCTATTCGTCAGGGGCTTAAGGCGCGGGTCAAGTTGTTCCTCTGCTGCGCCGAGAATCTGGTGAGTGGTCATGCCTTCAAGTTGGGCGATATTCTCACCTACCGTAACGGTGTGACGGTGGAGATCCTCAACACGGATGCAGAAGGTCGTTTGGTGCTGGCAGATGGCCTGCTCTGCGCCAGCGAGACGGGGGCCCGGCACATTCTCGACGCCGCGACCCTCACTGGGGCGGCTAAAATGGCCTTGGGCCGTGATTACCACGCCATCTTCAGTCTGGATGAAAATCAGTCGTTGCAGCTGTGTCGCTGGGCTCGCGAGGTCAATGAGAAGGCGTGGCCTCTGCCGCTGGAGAGTTGGCATCTGGGGCAACTCAGCTCCAGCTTCGCCGAGCTGGGGAATGTGGCCTCAGCCGAGGGGAGTGCGGGTGCGTCAACGGCGGCTGCCTTTCTCTCCCGCTTTGTCGCGCAAGGGATTAACTGGGTGCACATGGATCTGTCTGCCTCTTATCAGAAGAGTGGCAATGATCTCTGGGCAACCGGGGCTAAGGGGCATGGTGTGCGTACCATAGCCCACTGGTTGCATGGTGTGACAGCTTAGGTGTCGAGCGGTTAGCGCTCACGAGAAAAAAGGGATGCAATGGCATCCCTTTTTTTACGCGCATTTCAGGCCAATCTTACCT
>JBOFBS010000145.1:0-2754 GCA_051645725.1 Aeromonadaceae bacterium
CACTAAAATTTTCTGTGCATCCGTAGCTCAGCTGGATAGAGTACTCGGCTACGAACCGAGTGGTCAGAGGTTCGAATCCTCTCGGATGCACCATTATTCAAGACGTTCTATCCCCACTAAAATTTTCTGTGCATCCGTAGCTCAGCTGGATAGAGTACTCGGCTACGAACCGAGTGGTCAGAGGTTCGAATCCTCTCGGATGCACCATTATTCAAGACGTTCTATCCCCACTAAAATTTCTGTGCATCCGTAGCTCAGCTGGATAGAGTACTCGGCTACGAACCGAGTGGTCAGAGGTTCGAATCCTCTCGGATGCACCATCATTACACCGGGCCCTGATATCAGGGCCCGTTTTTTTTGCGCTCCAGCGTACAGCTCTCCGCTATTTCTTTCTTTGTCGGCTTGTGAAGCACTTCCCTCTTTTCTCTGCCATCTGTTCTACAGTGTTCATATGTGGCTCCTCGTGTGTGCATTCAGGAATGGCTTATGACAGCAGAAGCGTTATTACTTGTTGCGGCGTTGAAACTGATGGCGGTCGGCATGACTGTTGTCTTTCTCATGCTGGGTAGCATGGTGCTGGCCATCAAGTGGTTGAGCAGAGTGGTGGCAACAGAGGAGGGCGAGATCATCTGTCAGGTGGCGCCACCTTGTGGTTCTAGTGTTGTGACGCCGGCGACCGTAGCGGCGATTGGGGCCGCCATCCATCGCTATCAGCGTGATCACTCAGTTGCAACCCTGTCCCAGGCTGACAAGGAGGAGAGACGATGAAACCACTGGCAATCACAGAGCTGGTGCTGCGTGATGCTCACCAATCCCTGCTTGCTACCCGGCTTCGTCTGGATGATATGCTTCCCATTGCAGCCAAGCTGGACCAGGTTGGTTTCTGGTCGCTGGAGTCGTGGGGCGGGGCGACTTTCGATGCCTGCATTCGCTATCTGGGTGAGGACCCCTGGGTTCGTTTGCGTGAATTGAAGGCGGCTATGCCCAATACGCCGCAACAGATGTTGTTGCGCGGACAGAATCTACTGGGTTATCGCCACTACGCCGATGATCTGGTGATGCACTTCGTCGAGCGTGCGCATCATCATGGCATAGATGTGTTCCGAATTTTCGATGCCATGAACGATGTGCGTAATTTGCAGTGTGCGATCAAGGCCACGCTGGATGTCGGAGCCCATGCTCAGGGTACCCTCTGCTACACCACAAGCCCGGTTCATACGCTTGCCACTTGGGTTGATATGGCCAAGCGGCTGCAGGATTTGGGGTGTCACTCGCTGTGCATTAAGGATATGGCCGGTTTGCTCAAGCCCTACGAGGCTGACGAGTTGATCCGCTCCATCAAGGCAGAGGTGACGCTACCCTTGGCGCTGCACTGTCATGCGACAACGGGGTTGAGCCTCGCCACGCATATGAAGGCCATTGAGGCCGGGGTCGATATTCTGGACACGGCTATCTCTACCATGAGCATGACCTATGGTCACTCCCCCACTGAGACTGTGGTCGCCATGCTGGAGGGCAGCGACCATGCCACGGCGCTGAGTTTGCCTCTGTTGGCCGAAATAGCAGACTATTTTCGCGAGGTGCGCAAGAAGTACGCCCGCTATGAGGGCGAGATGAAAGGGGTAGACTCTCGTATCCTGCTGGCCCAAGTGCCAGGCGGCATGTTGACCAACATGGAGAGTCAGCTCAAGGAGCAGGGTGCAGAGGCCCGTTTGGCTGAGGTGCTCGAGGAGATCCCCAGAGTCCGCGCCGATCTGGGGTATATCCCCCTGGTGACGCCGACCTCGCAGATAGTGGGGACCCAGGCTGTGCTGAATGTGCTCTCAGGTGCGCGTTACAAGAGCATGACCAAAGAGACGGAGGCCATCTTGCGCGGTGAGTATGGTCAGGCTCCGGCACCCTTTAACCACCAGCTTCAGGAGCGAGTATTGCAGGGGAGTGCTGTGATTGGTTGTCGCCCGGCCGATCTGCTGCCACCTGAGTGGGAGCATCTTGGCGAGGTGCTGCGTGAGGAGGCGAAGAAGCTGGGGCTGGAGCCTGATACCCTGGGGCCGGATGAGCGGCTCACCTATGCTCTCTTTCCTCAGGTCGGGTTGAAATTTCTGGCGCATCGTCACCAGCCAGAGTTTTTTGAGTGCGCCACTGTGGCACCGGTCCGTGCGCCCGAGCCCCCTGTCGCACCACAAGTGGCCACCTCCCCCCTGACAGGGGAGTCGAGTCAGGTCGCCTGTTACGATGTTCGGGTAGATGGGGTGTGCTATCGGGTTGAGGTGGCGCCTAATGCCCCCTTGTCGGTCGTGGCGGTTGAGCCGGTAACGGCACCTCGCACCGTGCCGCTCAAGGAAGAGGCCCTGCTCGCGCCCTTGTCTGGCAGCATAGTCAAGGTATTGGCTCAGCCTGGCCGCCTGTTGCAGACGGATGAGGTGGTGCTGGTGATGGAGGCGATGAAGATGGAGGCCGAGATCCGGGTTCCTCGCGCCGGGCGTTTGGTGCGCCTGGATGTTGAGCCGGGCAGTACGGTGCAGATGGGGCAGCCTCTGGCCTGGTTTGTGGCGAGTTAGCGCGGGTATCCCCGAAGGAGAGCAAATGGATGGCTTATGGCTATTGTGGCTGGATACAGGGGTGGCCAATCTCAGTTGGCAGCAGCTGCTGATGTTGGTAGTGGGGGGCTTGCTGCTCTATCTGGCCATAGTTCGCCAGTTTGAGCCATTGTTGCTGCTACCCATAGGGTTTGGGGCCATTCTCTCCAATATT
>JBOFBS010000146.1:0-14077 GCA_051645725.1 Aeromonadaceae bacterium
ATGAAGGCTGCTTCTGAAGGCGCCATGAAGGGTGTTCTGGGCTACACCACTGATGAAGTTGTTTCTAACGACTTCGTAGGTGAAACCTGCACTTCCGTATTCGACGCCAAGGCTGGTATCCAGCTGACCGATACTTTCGTTAAGGTTGTATCCTGGTACGACAACGAAATCGGTTACTCCAACAAGGTTCTGGAACTGATCGCTCACATCTCCAAGTAATTGGAACGTTAAGCGAGTTGGAAAAAAGGCGGCCTGGTGCCGCCTTTTTCATTGGGAGAAAAAGATGATCACGCATTTGCAATTGGACACGCTGCGTCAGCTGACCGATACCACGCGCCTGGCTCGCAACGAACATGGTGTAGAGTTTCTGATCGTGGAACGCCCTGAGGGTGAGGCTCTTATCACTCTTTTGGGCGCACAGTTGCTGCACTTTGCCCCAAAAAACCAACCCAAGTGGCTGTGGCTGAGTGAAACAAGCAAGTTTGATGGTTCACGCGGCATACGTGGTGGCATCCCCCTCTGCTGGCCCTGGTTTGGCCCCTCTCCCGAGCGAGTCGGCTTGGGTAAACCCCAACATGGTTTCGCCAGAACATCCACATGGCAGCTCGATGGCATCAGCGAAACCGGCGAAAATACCTTGATCCATCTATCCCTCTGCGCCAGTGATGCCACCCGTGAAATCTGGCCCCATGAGTTCGAACTGGAAATGGACATTCTACTGGGCGACAGCGTCACCCTGCTGCTGACCAGCCGTAATAGCGGCACCACCCCCTGGACCTACAGTGGCGCCCTGCACAGCTACTTTGAAATCGCCAAGCCAGAAGAGGTTCGAGTAAGCGGATTAGGCGAGCGATTCATTGACAAGCTGGATGGCTCTGCCATCAAGCCGGGGGGGCTGTTCACTCTGGATCAAGCCGTGGATCGTATCTACGATCGGGCCGATGAGGTGATCACGCTTGAGCGAGGCTATCCAACCCTCACCCTGCATAATCACAATGCCGATTCTGTTGTCGTCTGGACCCCCTGGTTAGGTGGCGCCAACATGCCTGACTTCGATGACGATGGATGGCGCAGCATGCTCTGTGTGGAAACGGCCATCACGTCTCCAACTGGTGTCACACTGGCTCCTGAAGAAGAGCACTCCTTGTGTGTCAGGATAGAGGCGGTAAACTAAATCTGCATATGCAACAAAGGGCCATCAGGCCCTTTGTCTTAGATGTTACTGCGCACCTTATGCTGCAATTCGGCGGCAAAGGTGAGCATGCGTTCCAATGGAATGAGAGCCTTCTGGCGCAATGTCTCATCGACCACTATCTCGTGCCCCTGAGCCCCCTCCTCCAGCGCCGAACAGATGGCCACAAGCCCGTTCATGGCCATCCAGGGGCAATGAGCACAACTGCGGCATGTGGCACCGTCGCCGCCGGTAGGTGCCTCAATCATGATCTTGTCCGGACAGGCTTGCTGCATCTTGTAGAAGATGCCCCTGTCTGTGGCCACTATCAACTCCTTCTGAGGCAACTGCTGAGCGGCCTTGATGAGCTGACTGGTTGAGCCCACCGCATCCGCCAGGGCGATGACAGAGGCCGGAGACTCAGGATGCACCAGAATCGCCGCACCAGGATGCTGGGACTTGAGCTGCTGGAGCGCCTTGGCCTTAAACTCATCATGGACGATACAAGCGGCTTGCCAGCGCAACATATCGGCCCCTGTCTTATTGGCTATGTAAGCCCCCAGATGACGGTCCGGTGCCCAGATGATCTTCTGCCCCAAGCCATCGAGATGCTCAACCAAGTCAACCGCTATGCTGGAGGTTACAATCCAGTCGGCTCTGGCTTTCACAGCCACCGAGGTGTTGGCATAAACCACCACTGTATGGTCTGGATGTTCATCACAAAAAGCACTGAATTCATCCGCCGGACAGCCTAAATCCAGAGAGCATTCTGCTTTTAATGTGGGCATCAGAACCTGCTTCTCTGGGCTGAGGATCTTTGCCGTTTCCCCCATGAAGCGAACGCCGGCCACAATCAGGGTTTGAGCCGGATGCTGTTTGCCAAAGCGAGCCATCTCCAGAGAATCACCAACAAAGCCGCCGGTTTCTTCTGCCAAAGCCTGGATCTCATGATCCGTGTAGTAATGGGCAATTAACACAGCATTTCGAGCTTTCAGCAGAGAGCGGATCTTGTTCTTATACTCTTCCTGCTCTACCTCAGAGAGCGTGGCAGGTTTGGGGGGGAAGGGGTAATCCAGTTCAACAATGCCAACCATACTGCTCATTAACTCATACCCCAAGTCCACCATAGAGGGTGGGAATTATAGCGCCAAGTGCACAAGATCCCAATATTTGTGGGCGCGTTCCTACTCCTCAAGCGAAAAAACCGAAAAAGTTGCTACGCTTCTCTTATGACTCTTTTGCAGGAAGCAAGCCATGAACGAGATGTCGTTACGCAATAAACTGCTGCTCTTTGTCACTGCCATTTTGCTCTTTAGCAGCCTGGTCACCACACTCTTCCTTTGGTCTGCATTAAGTGGTGCAAATGAGGCTATAGTCAACAAAACCAAGGATGCCTTGGCTAAGGAAGTGAGCCAAAGCCTGGCAGGTCAAACTGGCCTGTATGGTGAGCGGATCGCCACCTTTATCAACCAGGCCTATCGCGTCCCCCAAGCGGTATCTGGCCTCATAGAGCAAACCTATAACAAGAGCGACACGGCTCCAAGCAGAGAACAGCTCCAGGAGCTACTGCACGGCATCATCACTAAAGATAGCAAGATCAGCTCCATCTACGCTCAATTTGAAGAGGGTGGTTATCTTGATAAAGACGCTGACTGGATGAAAGGATCCAGCCATTCGGTGGTGGATAAGGGGACGCTGGAGATCTACTTTCTTCGCAATGCCGATGGCAGCGTCAACCAACAACCCGTTGATAAAGCGGCCAGCGATGGCAAGTACGATACCAGCCTCAACGAGTTTGGCATTCGCAATGGAGAGTGGTATCTCTGCGCCAAAGAGAAACTCACCCCCTGCCTTATGGAACCCTATATCTACGAAGTAACCCCTGGCCATAAAGAGCTGATGACCAGCTTGACCTTTCCCATTCTTCGCGAGGGAAAATTTGTTGGTCTGACAGGCGTAGATCTCAACCTGCCACTGTTTCAGCAACAAACCGAGCAACTGGCCAAGGCTCTGTATGACGGAACGGCATCGGCTTTGTTGTTAAGTAACAAACAGCTGATTGTCGGCAGTAGTCAACATAAGGATAAGATTGGACGCCCCCTTTCTGAACTCCCCTCTGCCGAGGCAGCGGAGTGGAAGCGGTTGTTAGATAACAGCACCAACATTCTCATCAATGAGCAGCATATTCAGGCCCGTTACGCCATCACTATCCCCATGGCGAACCAAACCTGGACTCTGTTGCTCTCGGTTCCCAAGGTGAAGGCTATGGCTCAGGCAAATCAGATTGCCAGTGAGCTCGATAGTCTGGTCACTGGAGTAGGCGTTCGTCAGATCGTCATAGGCATGGTTATCACGCTCATATCCGTACTGCTGCTCATCATGCTGCTGAGCACCATAGCCAAGCCACTGCGCCTTATCACAACCCATGTGGCCGACTTGACCTCGTCAGAGGGTGATCTTACCCAGCGTATCGGGGTCAAGAGTCATGCCGAGCTCATCAGCCTGGCAAAACACCTCAATCTATTCATCTCGAAACTGCGAGATATTGTGGTTGAGCTGAAGAATGTAGGCCATGAGGTCAGTGACGAATCGATCCGCGTGGGCAACATAGCCCAGGATATTCATAGCAGTGTATCGTTACAACATAGAGAAATTGACAGCGTTGTGACAGCAATGCACGAGATGAGCACGACAGCGAGTGATGTCGCGCGGTATGCCGCAGAAGCGGCCAGTGAAGCGGAGTTCGCCACCAAACAAACTGAGCACTCACAACAATCCCTGGCCCGCACCAAGCAAGAAATTGAACAGCTGGCAACCGAGATGGGAACCGCCAATGACGCCATCAGCCAAGTCGCTCATAGCAGTGCGAATATCAGCGGCATTCTGGATGTGATCCGCTCAATCTCGGATCAGACCAACTTGTTAGCCCTGAATGCGGCGATAGAGGCCGCCAGGGCGGGCGATATGGGCCGGGGCTTTGCCGTGGTCGCCGATGAGGTCAGAGCCTTGGCGACCAAGACCAGAACATCTACAGACGAGATAGGCTCACTCATCTCCACCTTGCAGAGCGAAGTGGCTAATACCCTTGGCATCATCAATTCTGGTGTTAATCGGGCCCATGAGACGGTTCGAAGCTCTGATGAGGCCTACGCCAGCTTGCTGCAGGTGGTGGAGCAGATCCAGGCTATGTATGACCATATCACCCAAGTGGCCACCGCAGCCGAGGAACAGAGCTCTGTCAGCGAAGAGATCAACATGAACCTGACCCGAATCGGTGACGCGGCCAGCACCTTGACCCAACAAGCTGACAACGCCAGCCAAGGCAGTCGCAGCCTTGAGCAACAAGTTCATAGATTAGAGGAACAGCTAGGAAAATTGCGAACATAAAAAAAGCCCGCAGCAATGCGGGCTTTCTTTTTACTGGTGGGTCGTGCGGGATTCGAACCTGCGACCAATTGATTAAAAGTCAACTGCTCTACCGACTGAGCTAACGACCCAGATAACTGGTGGTCGCTACTGGGATCGAACCAGTGACCCCCTCCTTGTAAGGGAGGTGCTCTCCCAGCTGAGCTAAGCGACCTGGGATTTACTTGATACAAGCAAAATTGGTGGGTTGTGAAGGGCTCGAACCTTCGACCAATTGATTAAGAGTCAACTGCTCTACCAACTGAGCTAACAACCCGTTAAATCTGGTGGTCGCTACTGGGATCGAACCAGTGACCCCCTCCTTGTAAGGGAGGTGCTCTCCCAGCTGAGCTAAGCGACCTGGGTACTATCTGATACAACTTAAAATGGTGGGTCGTGCGGGATTCGAACCTGCGACCAATTGATTAAAAGTCAACTGCTCTACCGACTGAGCTAACGACCCACTCTATTATTGCCGCCTAAGTGCTTATGCATCCTGGCGCCAACGGCGGCCTATAATACGGATTTAGATGCCTGAAGCAACAGAAAGTTTTAGTTTTTTGTCCAACTGCTCAGGCTTCATCCAACCCATCATATTTTAGTCCAAATAGCGGCAAGTATTACTTGGTATTCAGAGCCTTTTGTGCCAACTGCGCCGAAGGTGAGTCAGGATACTGCTTCATTACCAGCTGGAAGAACTTACCGGCTTTCTCCTTATCTCCTTCGCTCAAGGTGATCATCCCCAACTTCAGCAGCGCATCGGCTCGCTTGGGTGACTCCTTGTACTTTTGTGCTACGGTCAAAAAGTTCGCCTTGGCGCTCTCTTTGTCACCCTGGTTATATTGCAGTTGCCCAAGCCAGTAATGAGCATTCGGCACCAAGCTGGATTGCGGATGTTGCTTGATAAAAGCCTCAAAAGCCGGAATAGCCTTATCATAACTCTTATCCTTCATCACCAGGTTAACCGCAGCATCATAAGCCTGCTTCTCATCGGCCGTCACAGGTGCACTCGGCGTCGAGGGCGTTGCAGCCTGTGCCGTCCCGGCCCCGACTATGGGCGTTGATGCTTGGGCACTTGACGCGGCAGTTGCAGATGCGGCTGCAGCATTGGACTTAACCTGATCCAGCTCCTGATAGAGCGCCTTCTGTCGTTCAGTGGCCTGCTGAAGCTTATAGTTCGCCTCTTCCAGACTACCACGCAACTGACGCACTTCATTGCTCAAGGCATCGACCTGTTGCTGCATCTCTATCTGCACCAGGTTTCTTGAATTAACCATACGCTCAAGCTTATCGACACGCTCTTCGACGGAGAGCTCATCCGCGTGCGCAACTGAAACCCAAGCCCCAGAAGAAAAAAGAGCGGCCATGATAATGGCCGCTTTCATCGATACGGTATTCATCAACCGCTAGACCTTAGTAAACCAGAACGGCACGACGGTTCTTGGCGAAGGCATCTTCGTTGTGACCTGGGTCAGCAGGCTTCTCTTCACCATAGCTGACAACAGAGAGTTGAGATGCATCTACACCCAGGTTCTGCATGTACTTGGCAACAGCCTTAGCACGACGCTCACCCAAAGCGATGTTGTATTCGGGGGTACCGCGCTCATCGGTATGACCCTCTACCAGAACCTTGGTAGAGTTGTGCTCACGCAGGAAGTTAGCATGGGCCTGCAGCAGATCAGCGTATTGACCTTCGATTGCATCTTGGTCAAAACCAAAGTAGATGGTGTTGTCTTGACGCAGTGCTTCGTACTTTTGACGCATTTGCTCATCAGCAGAGAGACCGCTATCAGCGCCACCAGAGGTTTCCAGGGCTGCACCTTCTTGTGCGGCCGCATCAGAATCGTTACTGGAGCTACAGGCCGCCAATGTGAAAAGAGGCAGTGCAATCATCAAGCTTTTCAGCAGGTTATTAATTTGCATCGTTGTTCCTTGGATATTTTATTGAGGGTTAGTTCAAAAACGGCGACCAAGCTGGCGCACGCACCTCGCCTGTAGTAGACGGTAGGTTTGCCTTGAATCGGCCATCTGCAGAAACCAGTGCAAGCCCCTGTCTGCCTTGGTAGACGGTGCTATAAATAATCATACTGCCGTTTGGCGCAACACTTGGAGACTTGTCCAAGGAGGATTGCGACAGCACATATACAGCGCCAGACTCCAGATCCTGACGAGCGATACGGTATTCACCCTGAACCCGGCTCACCATGACCAGAGACTTACCATCAGGACTCATGGATGAGGCCAGATTTCGCTCTCCATCCCAAGTCACTCGCTGCGTTGCGCCCGTGGCCAAATCTACTCTATAAATTTGTGGTTTGCCACCCCTCTCGGAGGTAAAAACTATGCTTCGCCCATCAGGCGACCAGGAGGGTTCAGTATCTATAGCATTATCTGCTGTAAGACGAGTAAGTTGACGAGTGGCTATGTCCAGAGCATAGATATCAGGATTACCATCTTTGGACAACACCAAAGCAAGTTTACGCCCATCAGGAGACCACTTGGGAGCACTGTTGATGCCAGGATAAGAGGCAACCAGAGTCCGCGCCTGGGTATAGATATCCTGAATGAAGATAGAGGCTCGACGTTTTTCAAAGCTGACATAAGCCAGCTTACGGCCGTCTGGAGACCAGGCGGGCGACATCAGCGGCTCTTTGGCACTGATCAATGCCTTCTCATTATAGCCATCATAATCGGCGATCATTAGCTTGTAGGGATAGGTCGCGCCATGATTGAAAGAGATGTAGCTGATGCGAGTCAAAAAGGCACCGCGCTCACCTGTCAGGCGTTCATAGACAATATCAGAGATGCGATGCGCATATTGACGCAACTGCTTGCCTGAGACGGTCGCGACCCGGCTATCCAGCAGCCCAGCAGCAGGATTACTCTTGCCCTTCAACACATCCACCAGCTCAAAGCTGACTCGGTACTGGTTATCGCCAGCTGGCTCTATCGTTCCCACCACCATGGCCTCAATACCCATGTTGGCCCAGATCGGATAATTGATCTCCGCTGCATGATTCGGAGTCTGTGGCATCTCATTACGTTTGAGCGGGCTAAATTTACCGCTGCGCATGAGATCAGAACTGATGACATTAGCCACATCTTCCGGCAAGGTGCTGCCGCCTGCCCATTTAAACTGAGGTACCGCTACAGGGCGGCCACTATCAACCCCCCCGGTCACCAAGATCTGCAACTCGGCCAATGCGCTCTGGCTGATCAACAGCCAAGCCATCACGACAGCAAATAGTCTTTTCATCTTCACCTACTTCCAGGTTGTAACGTCAATAACATGGTTTGATAGCGTTCATACTGAGCCGCATTCGGCACTGGTAACTGTTTGAGATTAGCCAGAGTCCGTCGGGCTGCCTGACACACGCTGGCATCCCCTTCGCCCCCGGAAACCGCAACAACAGAACCATTTGGTGCTATCGATACGCTAAGATCTGAACACTGACGCCCGTGCAGGCGTTTGTCACCTTGCCAATGTTGCTGAATGCTCCGCACCAGATCTGCCTCATAATCTGTAGTTTGCTTGGCTAGGGTCGGCAACGCCACCATTGTCAGCAAAGTGCAGCTCATCATCAATCCCTTCATCTTCTGTTTCCTTCCCGTTATGGATAACCAAGAAAACCCCGAGAACGAGATCAATGCAGTCCGGGGCGCACATTCACACCTTACGCCAGGTCATCCGACCAGTCTTCAGTGTTTGCGCCATATTTTAATGACAATCAAAATTTGTACAAAAAAAAACCAGCCAGAAAAAAATCTATTGACATGAAGCATAATAATACAGCGAGGCTGGATAGCCTTTAGCTCATGCCCATATGCCAACGCATATGGGCATGGCTACACACATGTTCAACAGATGCCCTTGTGGATAAAAGCATTAATAATCAATAAATTACAACTGAAGGTTAATCGACAAATCATAATCAGTCACGTTGTATGACTTGGGATTAGGCAGCGAACCGATCTTATTCATCGCCGCAACGGCAGCCGAACAGATAGCGCTATCCCCTTCACACGAACCAATGTTGATGATCAGCCCATCCGGTGCAATCCTGACCTTCAGCACGGCCGATTTGCCCTTCATATTCTGGTCAATAAACATATTACGCTGGATTGTCGCAGCGACCACCCCGCCATATGCGTCATTGCCATTCCCCCCACCAGGTCCAGCATTGTTGCCCGGAGTGCCAGGGGTATCACTTTCTAGATCACTGAACAGATCCTCTTCGAGTTTCTTGGCCTCTTGAGCATTTTTCCGCTTGGCTGCTTCGGCCTGCTTCTTCTGCTCGGCCTTCTGCTTGGCCTCTTGTTCAGCCTTCTTCTTCTCTTCGAGTTTCTTCTTCTCTTCGAGCTTCTTCTTCTCTTCGAGCTTCTTCTTCTCGTCGAGTTTCTTCTTCTCTTCGAGCTTCTTCTTCTCCTCGAGCTTCTTCTGCTCCTCGAGCTTCTTCTGCTCCTCGAGCTTCTTCTGTTCCTCTAGCTTTTTCTGTTCCTCAAGCTTCTCTTTTTCCTGGCGCTTGAGCTCATCTTCCTTTTTCTTCTGCTCTTCTTTTTTCTTCTTCTCCAGAGCTATCTTCTTCTCTGCTTCAACGCGCTGACGCTCAATCTCTTTCTTGCGCTCAGCCTCTTTCTTCAGTTTCTTCTGCTCCTGCTCCTTACGCAGTCGGATAGTCTCCTGCTCCTTCTGCTGGCGCACGACCTCAACCTCTTTTTTCTGCTCCTGCTCTTCAGCCTGCTTCTGCTGCTTTTGCTGTTTCACAAACTCAGCATGCTGCTTGAATTGTAATTGGTCGATCACCACAGCATGAACAACAGAACCCCCACCACCGCCGCCAGGGCGCTTAGGTTTGTCGAGGTTCCATTTGAGAATAAAAGCCAGAATGAGCAGAGCGTGCAAAAATAGCGACACCACTAGCGGGCCAGTCATACTACGTTTCACTACGCATACCCCTGCTTATTTTTTCTTACCTGTCGGCTCGGTCATCAAACCCACTGTTGGCACACCAGCTTCTTTGAGCGCCGCCATCAGCTGAACAACTGACTCATAAGGAACCTTCGCATCCCCTTGCACCACAACGGGCGAATCGGGGTGTACTCGCAGGTACTGTGCTACCTGGCCGGCTAAATCAACCAGGTCCAAGGTCTCTTTATGGGTATCACCTATATCCAGAAAAAAGCGACCTGTTGCATCGACTGATGCCACCACAGGGATCTTCATATCTTCAGATAAGGGTTGAGAGTCAGCCTGGGGCAGATCAACAGTCACCCCCTGCATGATCACAGGTGCGGTAGCCATAAATATGATGAGCAACACCAGCATTACGTCGATATAGGGGACGACATTGATCTCGGCGACTGCCCGTTTTCTGCTGCGTTGATGAACTTGCATCAGCGATCACCTTTGCTGACCAATTGACGATTGAGAATAGTCGAAAACTCATCCATGAAATTGATATAGCTATTCTCTAGCTTTTCCACCTTGGTGGTGAAGCGGTTATAGGCCACCACGGCCGGAATCGCGGCAAACAAGCCCATAGCCGTAGCGATCAGTGCTTCAGCGATAGGAGGAGCCACCATGGCCAGGGAGGCATTTTTTACCGCAGCCAAGGCAACGAAGGCATGCATGATACCCCAAACTGTTCCAAACAAGCCTATGTAGGGGCTGATGGAACCAACCGTAGCCAACACGGGCAAATGGGTTTCCAGATCATCCACCTCTCGCGATAAGGAGACACGCATGGCACGGTAGGTACCATCCATGACCATCTCCTGGCTACGCGGGCCGCCGTTATGCAAACGAGCAAACTCCTTAAAACCTGAGAAAAAAATCTGCTCCAGGCCAGAGAGCTCATCACGGCGAGCCGAACACTCCTGATACAGGCGATTCAGATCGATCCCGGACCAGAAACGTTCTTCAAATTGATCAGAAATAGCTTTGGCCAGGCGCAGCAGGCGGGTGCGCTGGTAAATAATCGCCCAAGATGCCACAGACATGCCAAGCAGGATCAGCATGACAATTTGTACCAGAGGGCTCGCATCTAAAAGCAGGTTAGTAAACGACAGTTCCGTGGGTTGCACTGGTAAAAACTCCCTTGATGACGTCAGGAAAGGCTGTTGGTTTCATTACCTGATACAAAACACAGGCAATGGTAACGTTGGCCGAGACAATCAGCCGACCGCTTTCATCTTCGATTGATTGCTCGAAAATTACTGAGGCCCGTTTTACCTCACTGATCCGACTGCGGACCAGTAAGCGCTGGTTGAATTTAGCGGCACTACGAAAATCGATATTGATATGGCGAACAACAAACGCGACCCCCTGAGTCAACCAGGTATCTTGCTCTATACCCAGTTCACTCAGCCACTCGGTACGCGCCCGCTCGAGGAATTTAAGATAATTCGCATTGTAGACAATTCCCCCCGCATCCGTATCTTCGTAATAGACACGAATGGGGAATAGAAACTCTTGTCCACTCATCAGGCCATGAACCCCATAGCTATAAAAGTGCGCCTAGTGTACCCCAGCTATAAGAGGGAAAGAAGGTGATCCGAATCACTTGTTTTTACGGAGTGTCGACACGCCTCAACCCCGAGGCAAGATTGGCCTGCCAAGCGGCCATTCCACACACCGGACAATAAAAAAGCCATCCGAAGATGGCTTTGTAATCCTATGCCCTGAGAGCTTATAGTTTTCGATCCATGTTTTCCGTATGTTCAAGCCACAGCGCATTGATGATGCCAAATGCACAGGCCAGTAACAGCCCCAGTATCCAAGTGAAATACCACATTACACTGTCTCCTTAGTATGCTGAGTGCTTGTTGGCATCAATGTACTGTTCGTTGACGCGGCCAAACATCTTGTAATAGGTCCAAATGGTGTAGCCCAGTACTATCGGCACAAAGATCACCGCTGCGACCAACATGACGGAAAGGGTATTTTGCGATGAGGTCGCATCCCACACTGTCAGGCTATGAGCCGGATTCAAGCTGGAGGGCATGATGAAAGGGAACATGCTAAAGCCCGCCGTCAGAATGATGCCTGTGATGGAGAGAGATGAGGTGAAAAAGGCCAACCCACCCTTACCCCAACGCGCAACCAAGGCCGTAGCCAATGCCATCAAGACGCCAATTGCCGGTGCACTCATCATCCAGGGATAAGTCTGGTAGTTTTGCATCCAGGAGCCAGCCTCAACCACCACACTCTTGTGTAACGGGTTAGAGACGCCATCCACACCCATAAATTGGGTGATGGTATACCCATCGATTCCTGTTGCCACCCAATAACCTGCGGCAGTAAACAGTGCAGCTGTGATAAGCCCCCCCACTGTCGCCATATTGCGAGCCCGAGCCAGCAGCGCCCCTTCAGTTTTCATCATCAGCCAGGTTGCGCCTTGGGTCAGTATCATAAACAGGCTGACAAAGCCGGCCAGCAAACCAAACGGATTGAGCAAGCCAAAGAAGTTGCCTTCATATGTAGAACGCAAATAGGTATCCATGGTGAATGGTACACCTTGTAACAGGTTGCCAAATGCTACCCCGAACACCACGGGAGGCACAAAACCACCAATGAACAGGCACCAGTCCCAAGTTGAGCGCCACCGTGGATCTTCAATTTTCGACCGGTAGTCGAAACCGACCGGGCGGAAAAAGAGAGCCATCAGGGTCAACACCATGGCGACATAGAAACCGGAGAAGGCTGTAGCATAAACCATGGGCCATGCGGCAAATATGGCGCCGCCTGCTGTGATCAACCAGACCTGATTGCCATCCCAGTGGGGAGCAATGGTATTGATCATGATGCGGCGATCGGTATCGTTCTTTCCCAGCAGGGGCAACAAGGCCCCTACTCCCATATCAAAACCATCTGTGATGGCAAAGCCGATCAGTAGAACGCCTACCAGCGCCCACCAAATCACCCGTAACACTTCATAATCCAACATGAATGCTCTCCCTAATTATGCTGAGTGGGTTTCAAAGTGGTACTTACCTGTCTTCAGGCTGCTAGGCCCCTTACGGGCAAACTTGAACATCAAGTACATTTCAACCACCAGTAGAACCGTATAGAAAGCGCAAATGCCGATCAGGGAGAACCAGAGATCCGCCTCTGTCAGGGTAGATGCAGACATGAAAGTGGGTAACACTTCAGCTATGGTCCAGGGCTGACGGCCATATTCAGCCACAAACCAACCGCATTCGATGGCAATCCAGGGCAGTGGCATCCCCCACAGCAGAGCTCGCAGCAACCACTTGCGCTCCCCTATGCGGTGACGAGTACTGTCATAGAAAGCAATACCGATTAGCAGCAACATCACGATCCCGACGCCCACCATGATCCGGAAGGCAAAGAAAACAGGTGCCACATTCGGAATGCTGTCTTTGGCTGCTTGCTTGATCTGAGCATCGGTCGCATCGGTAATCTCACTGGTATAACGCTTGAGTAGCAGTCCATAGCCCAGATCCTGCTTCACCGCGTTAAATTGTTTGATGACCTCTTCAGACTTATCACCAAGCTGCAGCTGGTTTAGCAAGGCATAAGCCTGCATACCGTTGCGAATGCGCTCTTCATGCTCAACCACCAGATCCTTAAGACCTGTTACCTGCTTGTCCAAAGAGCGGGTAGCAATGATGCCCATGACGTAGGGGATCTTGATGGCATAGTCAGTGCGCATCTCATCCTGATTGGGTAAGCCAATGACGGTAAACGCGGCAGGCGCCTCCTCAGTTTCCCATTCAGCCTCAATTGCAGCTAACTTAACCTTCTGCAAGTCACCGATTTCATAGCCGGACTCATCACCCAGAACCAGGACAGAGAGAATGGAGGCCATACCAAACGCCGCGGCAATAGCAAAAGAGCGACGAGCAAACGGGATATCACGCCCTTTGAGCAGATAGTAGGAGGAGATCCCCAGTACAAACATGGCACCTGTGGTATAGCCAGCTGCGACTGTATGAACAAACTTCACCTGCGCCACAGGATTAAAGACCAGAGCACCAAAGCTCACCATCTCCATGCGCATGGTTTCAAAATTGAACTCGGCGCCTGTGGGAAATTGCATCCAACCATTAGCCACCAGTATCCAGAGTGCCGACAGGTTAGTACCAATCGCCATCAACCAGGTGGAACCCAGATGCTGGAGCTTGGTCATACGATCCCAGCCGAAGAAGAACATGCCAACGAAGGTCGACTCGAGGAAGAAGGCCATCAAACCTTCGATCGCCAGCGGTGCCCCGAAGATGTCACCAACATAGTGGGAGTAGTAGGACCAGTTAGTTCCGAACTGGAACTCCATGGTCAACCCCGTGGTCACCCCCAGCGCAAAGTTGATACCAAACAACTTACCCCAAAACTTGGTCATATCCTTGTAGATAGGGTTGTTGGTCATCACATAGACAGATTCCATTATCGCCAGGATGAAGGTCATCCCGATGGTTAATGGCACAAATATAAAGTGATAGAGCGCTGTCGCAGCAAACTGGATCCGCGATAGTTCGACC
>JBOFBS010000147.1:0-11946 GCA_051645725.1 Aeromonadaceae bacterium
CTGGCCCTTTGGCTGGATCCCGAGCTGAGCTGGTTTCAGGGCCACTTTCCCCAGGCGCCCCTGCTGCCTGGGGTGGTGCAGATCCACCTGGCCATCCACTATGCCGAGCAGGTGTTGGGGATAGAGGGCGCCTTTGCCGGTATGGAGATGGTGAAGTTCCAGCAACCCCTGCGCCCCGGCGATCTGGTCACACTGCAACTGCTCTGGCAGCCGGTCACCGGCAAGTTGCACTTCACCTATCTGCTGGGCGATGAGGCCGCCAGCTCCGGGCGTATCAAACTATGAGCGAGTTTCGTCCCTGCCTGGTGATCCCCTGCTACAACCACGGCCCGGCTCTGCTGGCGACCCTGGCACACCTGGATCAAGGCGTTGAGGGGCAGGTGCTGCCCTGTGTGGTGGTCGATGATGGCAGCGAGGCGGTCACGGCTAGCCTGCTGGCCGAGGTGGCCGCACGTTACCCCTGGCTGAGACTGGTGCGCCATGAGGTGAACCAGGGCAAGGGGGGCGCCGTCATCACAGGGCTGCAGCGGGCGGCCGAGCTGGGGTTCAGCCATGCCCTGCAGCTGGATGCCGATGGCCAGCATGAGCTCGGCGATCTACCGCGCCTGCTGGCGGAGGCCCAGGCACACCCTCAGGCGCTCATCTCCGGCGCGCCGCAATACGATGCCTCGGCGCCCAAGGGGCGCCGCTATGGCCGTTACCTCACCCATGTCTGGGTATGGATCGAGACCTGCAGCCTGGATCTCCAGGACAGCATGTGCGGTTTTCGGGTCTATCCACTGACCGCGACCCTGGCGCTCCTGCCCAAGGTGCGGGGGCGGCGCATGGATTTTGATATCGAGGTGATGGTGCGCTTGCACTGGGCCGGGGTGGCGGTGCGCTTCATTCCGACCCGGGTGCGTTACCCGGTCGATGGTCTCTCCCACTTCCAGCTCTGGCGCGATAATCTGCGCATCTCCTGGCTGCACACCCGTCTGGTGTGTGAGCGGTTGCTGGCCCTGCCCAGGCTGGGATGGCAGCAGAGGCCCCACTGGTCACGGACCCCGGAACGAGGGGCCCAGTGGGGGCTTAACTTCATGCTCTGGTGTTATGACACCCTGGGCAGCCGGGGTTTTCGTCTCTTCCTCTACCCGGTTATCGGTTATTTCTGGCTCACGGGGCGCGCTCAGCGTCGCGCCTCTGTGGCCTATCTGGCACGCTTGGAGCAGTTTGCCGCCGCCAACGGGCTGGCCCTGCCTGCCGAGCCTCGCTCCAGCTTCCGCCACTTTCTGCGCTTTGGCGAGGCCATGCTCGACAAGTTGGCGGGGTGGCGCGGCGAGATCCGCCCCCAGCAGGTGGAATTTATGGCTGAGGCGCGACCGCGCTTGCTGCAGGCCAGTGGGCAGGGGGCGCTGATCCTGGGCTCCCACTTGGGGGATCTGGAGCTCTGCCGGGCCCTCGGGACAGCCATGGGGCAGGTGACCATCAATGCTCTGGTCTTCACCCAGCATGCCGAACGCTTCAACCGGCTGCTCAAGGCGGCCAACAGCCAGGCCAACCTCAATCTCATCCCTGTGACCGAACTGGGTCCGGCTACCGCCATCCTGCTCAAGAGCAAGCTGGAGGCGGGGGAGTGGGTGGTGCTGGTGGGGGATCGCACCTCGATCACCCGGGAGCGCAAGGTGGTGTGGGCCGACTTTCTCGGCACACCGGCCCCCTTTCCCCAGGGGCCCTTCGCCCTGGCCTGTGTGCTGGGTGCGCCTGTCTACCTGCTCTTTGGCCTGCGGGAGCGGGGAGCGTTTCGCGTCTATTTCGAGCCCTTCGCCGAGGGACTGACGCTGCCCCGGCTTGGGCGAGAGGCGGCGCTGCAACAACTGGTACAGCGTTATGCCGAGCAACTGCAGCATCACTGCCTCAAGGCACCGCTGGATTGGTTCAACTTCTTTGATTTCTGGCACTTATCCGATGACTCCACAGACTGACGCTCTTGCTACCGTGACCCTGGGGGCCGGCTGGCTGACCATAGAAGAGGTGGTGGCGCTGGCTCATCGCCAGGCTCAGCCCACACTCAATGACGCCCCCGAGTTTGTCGCCCGCATCCAGCGCGGCGCGGATTTTCTCGATCGTCTGCTGGACGAGGAGGGGGTCATCTACGGGGTGACCACAGGCTATGGTGACTCAGTGGTGCAGGGGATCCCCCCTGAGCTGGTGAGCGAGTTGCCCCTGCACCTGACCCGTTTTCACGGCTGTGGCCTGGGGGCCGATCTGAGCCTGGAGGCGACCCGGGCCGTGCTGGTGACACGCCTCAACTCCCTGGTGCAGGGGGTCTCAGGGGTGAGCTGGACTTTGCTCACTCGGCTGCAGTGGTTGCTGGCCCAGGATCTGCTGCCGCGCATTCCTGAGGAGGGGTCGGTGGGGGCCAGTGGCGATCTGACGCCGCTTTCTTATGTGGCGGCTGTGCTGGTGGGGGAGCGGGAGCTCTTCTGGCGCGGGCAGTTGCGCCCCACGGCGGACGTGTATGCCGAACTGGGGGTGACGCCGCTGGTGCTGCGCCCCAAGGAGGGACTGGCACTGATGAACGGCACCTCGGTCATGACGGCGCTGGCTTGTCTGGCCTATGCCCGCTGCGACTACCTGATGCGGCTCTCTACCCGCATCACGGCCCTGATGTGCGAGGCGCTGGCGGGCAACCCCTTTCACTTCGATGCCCGGCTCTTTGCCGCCAAGCCACACCCCGGGCTGCAGCAGATCGCCGCCTGGTTGCGGGCCGATCTGCAGGCCGGTGAACTTCCGCGGCAGAGCGATCGGTTGCAAGACAGGTATTCGCTGCGCTGTGCTCCCCATGTCATAGGCGTGGTGGCCGACAGCCTGCCCTGGTGGCGCCAGTTGATCGAGAACGAACTCAACAGCGCCAACGACAACCCGCTCATCGACGGCGAAGCGGAGCATGTGATGCACGGCGGCCACTTCTACGGCGGCCATATCGCCATGGCCATGGACAGCATGAAGACGGCGGTGGCCAACCTGGCCGATCTGCTGGACAGGCAACTGGCGCAACTGGTGGATGTGAAGTTTAACAAGGGGCTGCCCGGTAACCTGAGCGGGGCTCGGGGCGCGCGCCGGGCCATCAACCACGGCTTCAAGGCGTTGCAGATAGGTGCCTCGGCCTGGAGTGCCGAGGCGTTGAAGTTGACCCTGCCCGCCAGTATCTTCTCCCGCTCCACCGAGTGTCACAATCAGGACAAGGTGAGCATGGGCACCATAGCCGCCCGGGACTGTTTACGTGTGCTGCAGCTTACCGAGCAGGTGGCAGCGGCGGCCTTGCTGGCGGCCACGCAAGGGGTGGAGCAGCGCCTGGCGCTGGAGGGGGCCACCTCGGTGCGTCTGGCCGCTTCATTGCAACAGAGCCTGTGTCAGGTGCGGGCCATCAGTCCGCCGCTGGTGGAGGATAGAGCCCTGGAGGCGGAGCTGCGCCAGCTGATCGCCACCATACAAGAGGGGCGTTGGCCCCTCTACCGCCAAGATGAAGCAGTCACTGCCGGAGAGCGAGCATGAGTGAATGGCAATGGCCCGAGGCCACGATAGAGCTGGAGATCCCCTTCCATGATGTGGATCCCATGGGGGTGGTCTGGCATGGCAACTACTTCCGCTACCTGGAGCTGGCCCGTTGCGCCCTGCTCAGGCAGTTCGACTATGGCTATCGGCAGATGGCGGAGTCCGGCTTCATCTGGCCCATTATCGACACCCGGCTGAAATTTATCGCCCCGCTGAAATTTGAGCAGAGGGTGAAGGTGGTGGCCCGGCTCAAGGAGTATGAGTACCGGCTGCGCATCGACTACGAGATGTTTGACGCGACCAGCGGATTGCGTCTGTGCAAGGGCTACACAATTCAGGTGGCGGTGGAGCAGGCCAGCGGCGAGATGCGGTTGGCCTCCCCCGAGATTTTGCTGCAGAAGTTGGGCGTGGCCTCATGAGCTGTTCACGGCTGTGCCAACCGTCGGCGCTTCTGCGCGTGGCGCTTCCTCTGCTGCTGAGCCTCTCCTGGCTGGTACAAGCCCAGACGCCGAGCCAGGCTGGGGTGCCGCAGACGTTGGCCCAGTTGCAGCAGCAGTTGGCGGCCGAACCTACCCTGCGCGCCCATTTTCGCCAGGAGAAAGCCGTGGCCGGGCTGGCGGCCCCTCTGCTCTCCCGTGGCGAGTTGCTCTTTTCTCACAGCAAGGGGTTATGGTGGCATCAACAGCAGCCTTTTGAGTTGACCCTGTTGCTGGACGATAGCCGATTGGTGCAGCAGTTGGCCGGACAGCCGGCCGAGGTCATCACGGCGCAGGCCAACCCCCAACTCTTCGAGTTCAGTCACCTGCTGTTGAGCCTGTTCCGTTCCGACACTCGGGCGCTTGAGCGTCAGTTCGAGCTGGGCTTCACGCCGGGGGCGCAGGAGTGGCAGTTGCGGCTGACGCCCCGGCAGCCCCCGCTCAATCAGATCTTCTCATCCCTGGAGCTGGCGGGGGGGGCGCACCTGGAGCGCCTCACCATACGGGATCGGCAAGGGGACACCACCCGGCTGAGCTTTACCCCCGTGCTTCCCAACCCTGTCGAGTTGAGTGATGTCGAGTTACGCCGCTTTGCCCCCTGAGATGCCCTCGCAGTCGTCAGAGTCGCCCTCTCTGCGCCGTCGCTGGCAGCAACTGGCCTGGGGCTGGTTGCTGGTCGTTTTGCTGCTCACCGCCGCCCTGCTCTGGCTCCTGCCCCAGCGCCCGCTAAACAGCAGCGTGATGGCGCTGTTGCCGGAAGAGGAGGTTGCGGATCGCGATCCCCAATGGCAAGCACAACTGAGCCAGCGGCTGGATAGACAGCTGCTCTGGCTTGTCAGCCTGCCGCCCGGAGAGTCCGGTGTCGCAGCAGCAACGTGGTGGCAGCAACAGCTAACCCAGCTCCCTGCTCTGCAACATAGCCGGGGGAGCGATCTGGTCGATGCCGAGGCCTGGCGCCACTATCTGCAGAGCTATCGTTACCAGAGGCTGGATGAGAAGGGCCGAGAGCGCCTGAGTCAGGGGGCGGCGGCCTGGAGTCAGTGGGTCCTGGGGCAGATCTACTCCCCCTTTGCCGGGGTCAGCCCCACAGAGTGGCAGGCCGATCCGCTGTTGCTGACCCGATCTGCGCTGCAGGGTCAGCTATCTGGCCCCCTGCGTCAGCAAGGGGGCTGGCTGGTGAGCCGGGATGAGGAGGGGCGGGAGTGGTATCTGCTGCGCGCCGAACTCAAGGGCTCCGCCTTCGACATGGCGGCAGGGCACGAGCTGGTGAGTCAGCTGGCGCAACGGGAGCAGGAGTTGCACCGCCGCTTTCCCGGCAGTGAACTGCTGCGGCGGGGCACCCTCTTCTACAGCGACCATGCGGCACAGCTGGCCAAGGCCGATATCGCCACCATAGGGCTAGGTTCCCTGCTTGGGGTGATGCTGCTGATCTGGTGGGTGTTCCGTGGCTGGCGCCCCCTGCTGCTGGGGCTGCTGCCTCTGGCCGCCGGTATGGTGTGTGGTTTGTTGGCTGTCCTGCTCTGTTTTGGCCAGATCCACCTCTTCACCCTGGTGATCAGCAGTAGCCTGATTGGCATCTCCGATGACTACTCCCTGCACTATTTGAGCGAGCGGCGGCTGCATGGGGAGGAGGAGACGCCCCTGGCCACGGCATTGCGACTGCGCCAGCCTCTGTTGCTGGCACTGCTGACCACGCTGCTGGCCTATCTGCTGCTTGGGTTTACCCCCTTCCCTGGCCTGCAGCAGATGGCGGTTTTTTCTCTGGCTGGGCTTGTTGGCTCCTTTATCAGCCTCTTCTGCTGGTTTCCCCTGCTGGTGGGCAAGATGCCCAGCCACCCCATCCCCTGGCGGCGAGCCCTGCTGGGCTGGCTCAGCTGGTGGCGGCAGAGTCCTCTGCTGCGTCAGGGCTTGCCCCTGCTCCTGCTGCTGGTGGCGGGAGTCGGAGTAATGCGGCTACAGGTGGATGATGATATTCGCCGTCTGCAACCGCTGCCCGAGGGGTTGCAGGCTCAGGATCAGCAGGTGGCCAGAGTCACGGGCCAGAGCAGCGAGCTGACCGGTTTTCTGGTGGTGGGCGAAAACGGGGAGCAGGCCCTGCAGCGACTGGAGGCGCTGGGCGAGAGGCTGCGCCCGCTTCGGCAGCAGGGCGTGATAGCCGACTATCGTCTGCTGAGTGACAGCCTGCCCTCGGCTGCCCGGCAGCATGCCGATTATCAGGCGCTGAGTCAGTTGCAGCCTGAGGTCTTAGCCAGGTTGCGTCAGGCGGGAATCGCCATCGCGGCTCACCTTCCCCCCTTCGAGCGCCTGACCCCGGAGCAGTGGCTGGCCAGCCCGGTGAGCGAGGGGCTGCGACTGCTTTGGCTGACCAATGAGCGGGGTGAGGTGGCAATTATGGTGCCTGTGAGTGGAGTCAGGCAGGCCAGTCCGCTGCAGGCGGCGACCCAGGCGCTGCCCGGGGTACACTGGCAGGATAAACGCCAGGAGTGGAGCCAGACCTTTACCCGTTATCGCCACTTGCTCGGTGGCTTGCTACTGCTGGGCGGCCTGCTCTCGGCCGGACTTTTGGTATACAAATTGGGGTGGGCGACCGCAGGACGCATAGTGCTGGCTAACGGCATTGCCCTGATGCTCTCGGCGGCGGTATTGGGCTTCTGTGGCTGGCCCTTTACCCTCTTCAGCCTCCTGGCCATGAGTCTGGTGTTTGGTATTGGCATAGATTACGGCCTCTTCTTTGCCCATAGCAGCCAGGCCCATAGCAGTCCGGGAGATAACAGCCAGGGACATGGCTGCCACCACGGGAGTCAGGCCCAAGAGGCGATGGCCCAGCGCCAGGAGCGGCAGTTGGCTACCCTGCTGGCCGTGCTACTGGCCAACCTCACCACGCAACTGGCTTTTGGTCTGCTGGCCCTGAGTCACACCCAGGCCATTGCCAACTTCGGCCTGGTGCTGAGTGTGGGTGTCCTCTTCTCTTTCCTGCTCGCCCCCCTGGCCATGCCTGCCGAGCCCAAGGCGACGCCAGGAGCCAAGTCATGAACCATGGTGTTGTTATTGAGTGGGTGTCCTCTTCTCTCTCTGGGCATGCCTGCCGAGCCCAAAGTGATTCCAGGAGCCAAGTTGTGAACCATGGTGTTGTTATTGAGTGGGTGTCCTCTTCTCTCTTCTCTTCTTTCTCTGGGCATGCCTGCAGAGCCCAGGTGATTCCAGGAGCCAAGTCGTGAACCATGGCGTTATCGGGTGGGTCTCCTTTTCTCATCTTCCTCATCTTCCTCTTCGGTCTGGCGCTGAGAGTGGGTGTCCTCTTCTCTCTCCTCCTGAGAGTGGGTGTCCTGTTCTCTTTCCCTTCCACTTCGGTTTGGTTCTGAAAGTGGCTGTCCTGTTCTCTTTGATCTTTTTCCTGCTCTGCCTGTGTGGTTGTGCCTCGGCGCCTGAGCCCAGGGCGGCGCTGACCCGGGAGGTTGTGGTGAGTCTGCCTGCGCCCAGCCGGGCCACGCCGTTGCATCTGCAGCAGCTGCTGACGGTGCAGATGCCCGCGTCAGGCGGGGGGCCTGCCAGGAGTCAGAGCCTGCTGGTGGCACTGGAAGCCGATGGGCAGAGGGTGAGCCTGGTCGGTTTCTCCTTGCTGGGGGTGCGTCTCTTCCGCATCGATTATGACGCTCACGGCATTCGCAGCGAGCAGTTGCCACCGCTGGCGACCCTGGGTACCCTGCCTCCCCCCGCTCAAGTGTTGGCCGACGTGATGCTGAGTTATTGGCCACAAGCCATATGGCAGGCCCAGTTGCCTGCCGGCTGGCGACTCATAGACACCCCTCTGTTGCGACAACTACGGGATGAGCAGGGGCAAGTGGTGAGCGAGATACGGTATCGTGAGGGGGGCGGGTCGACTGCGGATACAGAGCGAGAGCCTGTTTTGCTGTGGCAACACGCCTTCGGCTATCGACTCACTATCCAAACCCTGCCCGAGGCTAGCCCCTCTGGTGATCGGGAGGTGGCACCATGATCCGCTGCGGGTATCTGTCGGTCATGGCTCGGGAACGAACGCATGCTCAGGAGGCGCGACTCGTATGATCGCCAGCTGTTATCTGCAGGCCGTTGGCCTCATCAACGCCATGGGGCGGGATCTGGCCCAGGTGGCGGCAACCCTGAGTGATGGGCAGAGCCAGCCTCTCACCTGGCGCGATGGCTGGCTGCTGCCTACTCGCAGCGTGGCGGTGGGTGAGGTGTCGGCTGAGCTGCCGCCTCTGCCGGGCGAGTTCGCCCGGCACGACAGCCGCAACAATCGCCTGCTGCTGGCCGCCCTGGCCCAGATCCGTGAGGAGTTTGAGCGGTGGCGACAGGGGATAGCGCCGGAGCGCATCGCCATAGTGCTGGGGACCAGCACCTCGGGGATAGAGGAGGGGACTCAGGCGTTGGCGGCGGCAGGCCGCTTGGGTCGTGTGCCCACTGCCTACCACTATGCCCAGCAGGAGCTGGGTGATCCTTCCGCGTTTCTGGCCGCGTATCTGGGGGTGAGGGGGCCTGCCTATACTCTCTCCACCGCCTGCTCCTCCAGTGCCCGGGCCTTCATCAGCGCCCAGCGGTTGCTGGCCGCCGACCTGGCGGATCTGGTGCTGGTGGGGGGGGCTGACAGCCTGTGTGGTCTCACCCTCAACGGCTTTGCCAGTCTGGAGTCGCTCTCCGCTGGCATCTGTTCCCCCTTCGCTCGGGGGCGGGACGGTATCAATATCGGCGAGGGTGCTGCGCTCTGTCTGCTGACCCGGGAGCCGGGACCCGTGGCCCTGCTGGGGGCCGGGGAGTCTTCCGATGCTTATCATATCTCGGCGCCTCATCCCGATGGGGTGGGGGCTGAGGCGGCCATGGCCATGGCTCTGCAGCAGGCGGGCATGGCGCCGCAACAGGTCGGTTACATCAACCTGCATGGCACAGGCACCCGGCTCAACGATGAGATGGAGGCCAAGGCTGTCTATCGCCTCTTTGGGGAGAGGGTTCCCTGCAGCTCCACCAAGCCACTCACGGGCCATACCCTGGGGGCGGCGGGGGCCACGGAGGCGGCGCTGGCCTGGTTGTTGCTGACCCGCTCCCTGCCTTTGCCGGTACAACGCATGGGCACGGGTGAGCGAGACCCGGCTCTGGCGCCCATCAATCTGTTGCTAGCTCCCCAGATGCTGGCCGAGCCGTACATTCTCTCCAACTCCTTCGCCTTTGGCGGCAATAATGTCAGCCTGCTCTTCGGGCGTAATGACTCTTTTTCTGGAGCACACCATGACGTTGCCTGATATCGACCTGCTGTTGCCTCACGCCGCCCCCATGCTGCTGCTGGATAGGTTGGTGCGGGTCAGCGATACCTCGGCCTGTTGTGAGGTGACGGTCGGGGAGCGGCTGGCGCTGTTTCTGGCACCAGATGGCAGCCTGCCGGGTTGGGTGGGTATAGAGCTGATGGCCCAGAGCATCGCCGCCTGGAGTGGCTATCAAGGGTGGTTGCGAGGTGAGCCCCCCCAGATTGGTCTGCTGCTGGGGGCGCGCAAGTATGAGGCGCTGCAGCCCCGACTTCCAGCCGGGGCCATGCTGACCATAGAGGTGAGCCAACTGCTGCAGGATGGCGGCCTCTCCAGTTTTCACTGCCTCATCTACTGTGCCGGAGAGCGGGTAGCCGAAGCGCGGCTCAGCACACTGGAGCCGACAGAACAACAATTGACGAGCCTGCTTGGGAGCATGAAATGAAACGGAGTGTATTAGTCACCGGGGCCAGCAAGGGGATTGGCCGTGCCATCGCCCTGCGTCTGGCCGCAGATGGATTCACCCTGCTGGTTCATTACCACAGCGACAGAGCGGGGGCCGAGGCCACGCTGGCCGAGCTGGTCGCTGCCGGTGGTTCAGGGCGCCTCATCCAGTTTGATATCGCCGATCGCCTCGCTTGCCGTCAGGCGCTAGAGGCGGACATGGCCATGCATGGTCCCTACTATGGGGTGGTGAACAATGCCGGCATAGTGCGGGATGGGGCTTTCCCTGCCCTGAGTGAAGAGGAGTGGGACGGGGTGATCCATACCAATCTGGATAGCTTCTACAACGTCTTGCACCCCTGCGTCATGCCCATGGTCTCGGCGCGAAAGGGGGGGCGCATCGTCACCCTCTCGTCGGTCTCGGGCGTGATGGGTAACCGGGGACAGGTGAACTATAGCGCTGCCAAGGCGGGGATTATCGGCGCCAGCAAGGCGCTGGCGCTGGAGCTGGCCAAACGCAAGATCACAGTCAACTGCGTGGCCCCTGGCCTCATCGAGACAGGCATGCTGTCCGATGAGCTGGCCAGCGAGGCGCTGAAGATGATCCCCCTGCAGCGGCTGGGGCAGGCAGAAGAGGTGGCTGGGCTGGTCAGCTACCTGATGTCGGATATCGCCGCCTATGTGACCCGTCAGGTCATCTCCATCAACGGCGGCATGGTGTAATGGAACATCACAGCAAGGAGCAGTCGTCATGAGCTCGATGCAGCAAGTCAGACGTGTAGTGGTCACCGGCATGGCCGGCGTGACCGCCTTCGGCCGGGAATGGACACCCATCTTCGCCAGGTTGCAATCGGGTCGCAGCGCCATAGTCCAGATGCCGGAGTGGGATGAGTATGCCGGGCTCAACACTCGCCTGGCTGCTCCGATAACCGATTTCACCCTGCCTGCACACTACAACCGCAAGCAGACGCGCAGCATGGGGCGAGTCTCCCAACTGGCCACGGTCGCCAGCGAACTGGCGCTGGAGCAGGCCGGGTTGCTGGGGGAGAGCGTACTCAGTGACGGCCGAACCGGCATAGCCTATGGGTCGTCCATCGGCAGCAGCCCGCCCATGGCCGCCTTTGGCAACATGCTGACCCGCAAGAGCACAGAGTTCATCAATGCCACCACCTATGTGCAGTTGATGGCCCACACAGCAGCGGTGAATGTGGGCCTCTTCTTTGGCCTGCGCGGGCGGGTGATCCCCACCTCCAGCGCCTGCACTTCGGGCAGCCAAGCCATAGGCTATGCGGCCGAGGCAATTCGTCACGGCTACCAGGAGGTGATGGTGGCCGGAGGCGCCGACGAACTCTGCCCCTCAGAGGCAGCCGTGTTTGACACCCTGTTTGCGACCAGCCAGATGAACGATCACCCTGAGCGGACTCCTCGTCCTTTCGATAGTCAACGGGATGGTCTGGTGATTGGTGAAGGGGCCGGGACCCTGGTCCTGGAGTCTCTGGAGCATGCCCAGGCCAGAGGGGCGACCATATTGGCGGAACTGGTGGGCTTTGCCAGTAACTGCGATGCGGCCCATGTGACCCAGCCCCAGAAGGAGACCATGCAGATCTGCATGCAACTGGCGCTGGCACAAGCCGGGTTGCGCCCTGAGCAGATTGGGTACATCAGTGCCCACGGGACAGCCACCGAACGGGGAGATCTGGCTGAGAGTCTGGCCACCCACGCCCTGTTTGGCAACAGGACACCCATCTCTTCGCTCAAGAGCTTCTTTGGTCATACGCTGGGTGCCTGCGGTGCCATAGAGGCTTGGCTCTCTTTGGAGATGATGAACTCAGGCTGGTTTGCGCCCACGCTCAACCTGGAGGTGCCGGATCCGGCCTGTGGCCAGCTGGATCACATAGTGGGGAGTGGACGGCAACTGCAGATTGAGTATCTGATGTCCAACAACTTTGCCTTCGGCGGTATTAACACCTCGCTTATTTTCAAGCAGTGGTCGGAATGTTGAGTTGGCCGAAAGACAATGTTGAGGACATCCATCTCTTTGACGAGAAGTAACGAAAAGGAAAGAACGAAAAGGACACCCACTAAAGAGAAAATATACAGGGATGGGCGGCGAGGAGTGTAGGCATCTACTAATGTGGCTTGCTGTATGTAAAAACAGTAACTACGCTTTGAGCATGGTGGTTCCGTTGGAGTGAACTATGACCCTACCTCGCAGCCAG
>JBOFBS010000148.1:0-2129 GCA_051645725.1 Aeromonadaceae bacterium
CCCCTGGACGATCTGCGCGATGAAGCGGGAGAGATAGCCCTCTGTACCCTCTGCGCCTTCAATCTGGGCGCCCTGGAGAGCCTGGATGAGCTGGCCCCCCTGGCCGAGCTGGCGGTTCGTGCGCTGGATGCCCTGCTCGACTACCAGGATTATCCGGTCCCAGCTGGCAAGAACGGTGCCATGTGGCGACGCCCTCTGGGCATTGGCGTCATCAACTACGCCTACTATCTGGCCAAGAATGGGGTGCGCTACTCAGATGGTTCGGCACTGGGGCTCACCCACCGCACCTTCGAGGCCATCCAGTACCATCTGCTCAAGGCCTCGGTGGCACTGGCCAAGGAGCAAGGCCCCTGCCCACGCTTTGCCCAGACCAGCTATGCTGCCGGTGTGCTGCCCATTGACAGCTACAAACGGGAGTTGGATGAGGTGTGTGCCGAGCCTCTGCACCTGGATTGGGAAGCACTGCGCCAGGAGATAGTGCAGCATGGATTGCGTAACAGCACCCTGACGGCACTGATGCCCTCTGAGACTTCCAGCCAGATCGCCAATGCCACCAATGGCATCGAGCCGCCTCGCGGCCTCATCAGCGTCAAGGCCTCCAAGGATGGCATACTGCGCCAGGTGGTTCCCGACTATGCCGAGCTCAAACAAGCCTATGAGCTGCTCTGGAGCCTCCCCTCCAACGAGGGTTATCTGCAACTGGTGGGGGTGATGCAAAAATTTGTCGACCAATCTATCTCGGCCAATACCAGCTATGATCCCGGCCGTTTTGAGGGGGGCAAGGTGCCCATGAAGCAACTGCTCAAGGATCTGCTCACGGCCTACAAGCTGGGTGTCAAGACCCTCTACTATCATAACACCCGGGATGGCGCCGATGACGCCCAACAGACCCAGGATGACGGTTGTGCCGGCGGCGCCTGCAAGATCTAACCGCCCCTCAACAACCCGAGCAGTCAATAAGCCCCCTCATTTCAGGGGGCAATGGAGCCTGGCACCAAGCTCAGTAAAGCCTAACTAAGCCAGTTAAGCCTAACTAAACCCAGGCTCGCTATTTAACGTTAAGGATCCCCCATGGCATACAGCACCTTTAGCAAACAGGCTAACAATCCGCTGCTTGAGCCCATGTTTTTTGGCCAAACCGTCAATGTGGCACGTTTCGATCAGCAAAAGCATGAGATCTTCGAGCGGCTCATCGAAAAGCAACTCTCCTTCTTCTGGCGCCCGGAAGAGGTGGATGTCTCTCGGGATCGCATCGACTTTCAGGCCCTGCCAGCCCATGAGCAGCACATTTTTCTCTCCAACCTGAAGTATCAGACCCTGCTGGACTCGATTCAGGGACGTAGCCCAAATATCGCCCTGCTACCGCTCATCTCACTGCCTGAGCTGGAGACCTGGGTCGAAACCTGGGCCTTCTCCGAGACCATCCACTCCCGCTCCTATACCCATATCATCCGCAACATAGTGGCGGATCCGGCTCAGGTATTCGATGACATAGTGACCAACCAGGAGATCATCAAACGCGCCGATGACATTGCCGGTTACTACGATGAGCTCATCTCTGCCACTCAGCTGTGGCAACAGTTTGGGGAAGGGGAACACTCGCTCAATGGCCAGCGCGTCACGGTCACTCTGCGTGACCTGAAGAAGAAACTCTACTTGTGCCTGATGAGCATCAATGCCCTGGAGGCGATCCGTTTCTATGTGAGCTTTGCCTGCTCCTTTGCCTTTGCCGAACGCGAAGTGATGGAGGGGAACGCCAAGATCATCAAGCTGATCGCCCGGGACGAGGCCCTGCACCTGACAGGGACCCAGCACATGCTCAACCTGTTGCAAAGTGGCAAGGATGATCCGGAGATGGCACAGATAGCCCAAGAGTGCCGCGATGAGTGTCAGACTCTCTTTTTACGTGCCGCCGAGCAGGAGAAAGAGTGGGCTGACTATCTCTTCAAGGATGGCTCCATGATTGGCCTCAACCGGGATATTCTCTGTCAGTACATAGAGTTCATCACCAATGTACGGATGCAGGCCGTAGGGCTCACGCCGCCCTTTGCCGACAAGCCCAATCCCCTGCCCTGGATCAACGCCTGGCTAAGTTCAGACAATGTTCAGGTGGCCCCCCAGGAGGTCGA
>JBOFBS010000149.1:0-5525 GCA_051645725.1 Aeromonadaceae bacterium
AAGGAGTCGCCGATCAAGTACCTGCGAGATGCCCCCTATAACCTGCTCGATGAGATATGCGGTGCCTATCGCCCGGAAGAGGTGATGGCATTTTTAAGCTCTGAAATTGAACGTTCAGAGGGATACAAAAAGGTCAGCAACATTACCCCCCAGAAGGGTGTACAGGGCTGTTATCTGGCCGCATTGCTGGGCTATTTCCAGCTTGACGCTGCCCCTGAGGGTAAAAATTGGGTGCTTGCCTGTTGGCTGAAGATGGAAAAATAAGATGCAACATGAATCAAAATTGACCACGTTGGCCGACATCATTGCAGATAAGCGCCTCTTCAATATCCCTATCTATCAACGCCTTTACGTGTGGGGCAGTGATCAGATCAAAGTTCTGCTCGATGATCTGGTTGCGGCCTGCGAGGCAGACAAGGACGTGTTTTACCTAGGGGGGACACTGGTCATTGAACAGGGGAGGACTGCATGTGGGCATCCTTTGCTGGATCTTATCGATGGCCAGCAACGTTTTACGACCTTGTGGCTGCTGAGTGTGGTGATGGAGCGTCTGCTCCCACCCTCAAGGGACGAGCAAGCCGCTCATAACCCTCTGACCGATTTTCGCTGTGCCTGGTTTGGGGATAGTCGTGAACCACGTATCCGGTTTGCTATTCGTCCCGGTGTTAGCCGCTTTTTCACGGCGTTGCTTGATGGCCGCGCTGTGCCTGATGAGCCGCAAGCGTCGGCGTTGAGCTATGCGATGCAGGTGATGGAGGGGTATTTCTCAGACAGGACTGATGAACGCAGCCGTGTTGATCTTGTCAAACTGGGCCGTTTTATTCGTGAGCGGGTACAACTGGTTCTGACCCGGGTTCCCGCTAACACGGATCTCAACAAGTTGTTTGAGGTTATCAATAATCGCGGTGTGCAATTGCAGCATCATGAAATTCTGAAGGCTCGCTTGCTGGCATTGTTGCCAGAGAGAAGTGAACGGGAAGTTTATGGTCAGATGTGGGATGCATGCTCGTTTATGGGCGCCTATGTCGAGAAGAATCTGCGTACCGTCAAGGGGCTAAAACTTATACCTCTTTATGATGCGGATGAAGCAAAACGCGATCAGGAGCGGCTCGCAGATCCCTTGGCTGTACGTGATGCCTTGCTCGCGCTTGATAATCAGCAGGACATCAAGCCTCATTCACTGGAAGAGATCCTCAATGGTGCGGCACTCCTGACGGAGCCATCCAGTGGTGAGACAAGAAATGAGGAGGAGTATGAGGCGGATGATGTGCGCAGCGTTATTGGCTTCCCCATGTTGTTGCAGCATGTGTTACGCCTCTTTCTGTTACGGTCACAGCGTGACGACATCGGCAAGATCCTGGACAAAGAGTTGTTACAGATTTTCCAGAGCCACTGGCTGGAAGGGCTGTCCCAGTGTGACAAGCAGAAGCAGGCCAATGAGGTGCGTTATTTTATCGAGCTGTTGTGGCGCTGCCGCTATCTGTTCGATAAACACGTCATCAAGTGGATCAGCGATGAAAATAATGAAGAAAATCATGGTATTCGCCGGCTCAGGGTTAATGAAAGCCGAGGCTACCGGAGCCTGATCCGAGATAGCCGTGATGCCGAAAGCAACTTTGCCATGCTGCAAAGCATGCTCTATCACTCGCAGCAATTGACGACTCATTACTGGTTAACCCCGCTGCTGAATTATCTGTTGGATCATGGCGGTGAAAACGCTCATTGCTATCTCCAGTATCTGGATAACCACCTGTTGTGCAGTGAAAGTGAACAGCCTCTTATCGTGCGAACCCGTGAGTTTGTACTCAATCCATGGAGTCGGGCTTATCCGCTTCGTGATATGCAGGCGGTGCTGACCGCCAATGAGGGGACTGACTTTTCTCATTACTGGTTCTACAAGCTGGAATACATTTTGTGGGATCGCTACCGCACCCAGAAAGGAAGTGCGTGGCAGGCGTTTCGGATGACTGCCAGAAACTCGGTGGAACATGTCTCGCCACAGCAGCCTGAGTCCTTTGACACCAATCAAGTAGCCCCTGAATTACGCGACTGTTTTGGCAATTTGGGTCTGGTGTCACGCAGCATCAACTCGGAATACGGCAACAAGCCCTATGCCGAAAAACGAGCGCGCTTTCGTGAGCGAAATGCCGCAAGGGTTGATTCTCTAAAGTTGGCGCTGATTTATGAACATGAACAGTGGAATGGTGAGCGGGCGCAGGCCCATCAGCAAAAAATGATTGAAGAGTATCAGAAGTATTTTGCGGCTGTTGAACGTTATCTAGGCACCATAGGGACCTCTGCTGAAGAGTGATGTTTATCACTATCAGTCGTTTTGCTCCGGGTGTTTATCAACGACGGTGTTGAGTAACCCTGGAAACCTGATGAGCCCGGTTGGGCTGCTTGGTTTGATTAGAAGGAATGACAACAGTGACAACTGTCGGCCAACGTGAACGAGCTACCCAGCAGCGAGTCGTCCGTTTTTTTAGCGAGACACTGGGCTATCGCTATCTGGGTAACTGGCATACCCGCCCCAACAATCGCAATGTCGAACCTGCTCTGCTGACTGACTGGTTGATGGGCCGTGGTACGGATGCCGCGCTTATTCCCCGAGTCCTGCGCCAGCTGGAGCGGGCGGCTAGCCTGGGGGAGGGGCGTCAGCTCTATGATGCCAATAAAGAGGTCTACCGACTGTTGCGCTACGGCGTGAAGGAGAAGATCGGGGCGGGTGAGCAGCATCAGACCGTCTGGCTGGTAGATTGGGCCAATCCTGAGGCTAACGACTTTGCCATCGCCGAGGAGGTGATGGTCGCGGGGGAGAATACCAAGCGGCCGGATCTGGTGCTCTACGTTAACGGTATTGCGCTAGGGGTGATCGAGCTCAAGCGCTCCACCGTCTCTATCGGTGAAGGGATCCGGCAAAACCTCGACAACCAGCAACAGGATTTCATTCGCAATTTTTTCACCACTCAACAGTTGCTCATGGCAGGCAACGACAGCCAGGGCCTGCGGTACGGTACCATCGAAACCCCTGAGAAATATTATCTGGAGTGGAAAGAGGCCGGCTCTTTGCTGGATGGAAATCCGTTGGATCGCCACCTGGCCCAGCTCTGCGAGAAGGGGCGCTTTCTTGAGTTAATTCACAACTTTATTGTCTTCGATAGTGGGGTTAAGAAAACCTGTCGCCATAACCAGTATTTTGGTATTACGGCAGCCAAGCGGTTTATTGAATGTCATGAGGGCGGGATCATCTGGCATACCCAGGGCAGCGGTAAAAGCCTGACCATGGTGTGGCTGGCCAAGTGGATCCGAGAGAATGTCGCTGACAGTCGGGTCTTGATCATCACTGACCGTACCGAACTCGATGAGCAGATAGAGAAGGTATTTGCCGGGGTTGAAGAGGAGATCCTGCGTACCAAGAGTGGGGCCGATCTGGTACGCCGTCTTAACGAGGCACACCCTTGGCTGCTTTGCTCTTTGGTACACAAATTTGGCCGACACACGGAAGAAGAAGATGAGACGGCTGAGCGAGATGACGATGAATTTATCGCCGAGCTCAAAGCCAGCCTGCCGGCTGATTTTGCGGCCAAGGGCAAACTCTTTGTGTTTGTGGATGAGTGCCACCGTACCCAGTCGGGCAAGTTGCATGGGGCCATGAAGAGCATATTGCCCGAGGCACTTTTTATTGGCTTCACCGGCACACCCCTGATGAAGAAGGATAAGAAGAAGTCGGTAGAGGTGTTTGGACCCTTCATTCACACCTACAAGTTTGACGAGGCGGTGAGCGATGGGGTGGTGCTGGACTTGCGTTATGAGGCCCGCGACATTGACCAACGGGTCAAGTCCCAGGCCAAGGTGGATGAATGGTTCGAGGTGAAGACCAAGGCGCTCTCCCGACTTGGTCGCCAGCAGTTAAAAGAGAAGTGGGCCTCGATGCAGAAGCTGCTCTCGAGCCGCTCACGACTCGAGCAGATCGTGGCCGATATCCTGCTCGATTTTGACCGTAAACAGCGCCTGGCGGATGGCCGTGGCAATGCCATGCTGGTGTGCTCCAGTGTCTATCAGGCTTGCAAAAGCTATGAGCTGTTCAGTCAGGCAGGATTTGCTGACAAGTGTGCCATCATCACCAGCTATCAGCCTAATGCCAGTAACATCAAAGGACAGACGACCGGTGCGGGGTTGACCGAAAAGCTGGCCAAATACCATATCTATCGCAAGATGCTGGCGAACTTTTTCGGCCAGAGCGAGGATGAGGCTGGCAAGCGGGTGGAGGAGTTTGAGAAAACGGTCAAACAGCGCTTTATCAAGGAGCCTGGTCGGATGCGGCTGCTGATTGTCGTGGACAAGCTGTTGACCGGTTTCGATGCGCCGTCGGCGACCTACCTTTACATCGATAAAAAGATGGCCGATCACAACCTGTTTCAGGCTATCTGTCGGGTCAACCGGCTCGATGGTGCCGATAAGGAGTATGGCTACATCGTCGATTACAAGGATCTGTTTCGCTCTCTTGAGAAGACCGTCAAGGATTATACGGCCGAGGCGTTTGAAGGCTATGACAAGGAGGATGTCGCTGGGTTACTCAAAGATCGCTTGGCGCAAGGACGGCAGGATCTTGACGACGCTCTGGAGGTAGTGCGAACGCTCTGCGAACCGGTCAAGGCTCCCCGCGAGGAGTTGGATTATCAGCACTACTTCTGCTGTGCTCCGGGGGCAAACGAAGATGAGCTGCTCGACAAGGAGGCGCTGCGTCTAACCCTTTATCAATATGTCGCCAAGCTTATCCGTGCGTTCACCGCGTTGGCGGGGGAGATGGAAGAGGCCGGTTATAGCGCGAGCCAGGCTGCTGTAATCCGTCGTGAGGTGGAGCACTACAGCAAGGTGCGCGACATGATCAAAGTAGCCAGTAGTGATCACGTCGATATGAAGCAATTCGAGCCGGCGATGCGCCAGATGCTGGATCTCTATATTGATGCTGACCCCAGTGAAACCCTTATGGACTTTGAAGAGCTGGGATTGCTGGAGCTGATCATCGAGCGGGGAGCTGAAGGGCTTGAGGGGGCGCCTGAGGGACTGCGTAAAGACCCCGAGGCTATGGCTGAGGCGATTGAAAACAACGTGCGACGGACCATCGTCGACGAGAATCCGGTTAACCCCAAGTACTACGAAAAGATGTCGGTGCTGCTCGATGAGCTGATTGAGCTGCGTCGCTCTCAGGCTATCTCTTACCAGGAGTATCTGGAAAAGGTGCGCGAGCTGGCCATAAAGGTGAAACGTCCAGCCAGCGGGGGGGCAGAAACCTATCCAGCGATTGTCGATACTTCAGCCAAGCGTGCGCTCTATGACAATTTGGGCTGCGATGAAGTGCTGGTGACCAAGATCGATACTGCCGTCAGATACACCAAAAAGGCGGACTGGCTCGGTGATCGCTTCAAAGAGCGGGAGGTTGCCTTTGCTATTGCCGAAGAGATCAAAGAGTACAATGTAACCGTCGCAGACGTGATGACTCTGGTAAAAGCCCAGCCGGAGTA
>JBOFBS010000150.1:0-15029 GCA_051645725.1 Aeromonadaceae bacterium
CAGGGCCACCAGCATGGCCGCCGAGACCCCGATGGCAAACAACGAGAAGAACCAGCGCTGCCAACCCGGCTGATCGGCCAGGAAGCCATAGGCGGCCCCCTTGTTGTAGACATGCACTATGTTGAAGAAGGGGGTGACATTGATGCCGGGGCCGCCATAGGGCAGCCACTGCAGGATCGCCAGCTTGGTCAGCTGATCCAGCACTATCACCAGCGGCACCAGCCAAATCCAGCGTAAACCGCTTTGCTTAAGAGTCAGCTGCATCATGCAAAGGCCCGCGTTTCGCCATCGCCTTCCACGTTGGTGACACAACGGCCACAGATGCCCTCATGACCGGCAATGGTGCCCACATCGGCCACATGGTGCCAGCAACGCTCGCACTTGGCCGCTTCGGTGGCGGTGACGGTCAACCAGAGACCAGAAAGCTCGGTGGCCTGAGCCCCGGCCGGAGCGGCAGAAACCACCTCGACCTTGGCCTGAGAGGTAATGAGTACGAAGCGCAGCTCCTCACCCAGACGGGAGAGTTTCTCGGCCAGTGCAGGCTCGGCATGGAGAGTCACCTCGGCCTGCAGAGAGCTACCGATGCGCTTGTCGGCACGAGCCGCTTCCAGCGCCTTGTTCACCTCACCACGCACCGCCAAGAGCTCGGCCCAGTAGCCATCATCCAGCGCCTCACCCTCTTTGAGGCCGAACAGACCATCGAACCACTCTTCGGTGAAGACAAACTTGGCGCGCTCACCCGGCAGCAGAGCCCAGATCTCATCGGCGGTGAAGCTCATGATGGGCGCCATCCAGCGCACCATGGCCTCGGCGATGAGGAAGAGGGCGCTCTGGCAGGAGCGGCGAGCCAGACTGTCCGCCTTGGCGGTGTACTGACGATCCTTGATGATATCCAGATAGAAGGAGCCCATCTCCACCGAGCAGAACTGCATCAGCTTCTGGGTTACCAGGTGGAAGTCGTAATTCTCATAGGCCTCGACTATCTCCTGCTGCGCCTTCAGGGCACAACCCACAGCCCAGCGATCCAGCACCACCATCTCGTCGGCCTTGACCATATGCTTAGCCGGGTCGAAACCGTTGAGGTTGGCCAGCAGGAAGCGGGCCGTGTTACGGATACGGCGATAGGCATCGGCGGAGCGCTTCAAGATCTCATCGGAGACCGTCATCTCACCGCTGTAATCGGTCGAGGCGACCCACAGACGCAGAATATCCGCGCCCAGCTTGTTCATCACCTCTTGCGGGCTCACCACGTTGCCCAGGGACTTGGACATCTTGCGCCCCTGGCCATCGACTGTGAAGCCGTGGGTCAGCACCTGGTTGTAAGGGGCCTGATGTTTCATGGCCACGCCTATCATCAGGGAGGACATGAACCAGCCACGGTGCTGATCCGACCCTTCCAGATACATGTCGGCGCCATGACCGTTGAATTCCGGACGCACATCCACCACGGAGGCGTGGGTGGAGCCGGAGTCAAACCAGACGTCCAGGGTATCCTTCACCTTGTCGTAGTGCGCCGCCTCATCACCCAGCAGCTCGGCCGCATCCAGATCCCACCAGGCTTGAATGCCGGAGACCTCGACCCGCTTGGCCACCTCTTCCATCAGCTCGACCGAGCGCGGATGCAGCGCCTGGGTCTCCTTGTGCACGAAGAGGGCAATGGGCACACCCCAGGTACGCTGACGGGAGATACACCAGTCAGGACGGTTCTCCACCATGGCTTCGATGCGGTTCTGGCCCCAGCCCGGGATCCACTTCACCGACTTGATTTCGGAGAGTGCCTTCTTGCGCAGACCCGCCTGCTCCATGCTGATAAACCACTGGGGAGTGGCACGGAAGATGATGGGGGTCTTGTGGCGCCAGCAGTGCGGGTAGGAGTGCTGGATGGCCTGATGATGCAGCAGGGCACCGCGCTCCTTGAGCACCTCCAGCACGGAGGCGTTGGCCTTGAAGACATGCTGACCGGCAAAGAGCTCGGTATCGGGCAGGTAGACACCATTGCCACCGACCGGGTTAGCGACCTCCAGACCATACTTCTGGCCAACCGCAAAGTCCTCCTGACCGTGCCCCGGGGCCGTATGGACGGCACCGGTACCCGATTCCAGGGTGACGTGATCACCGAGGATCACGGGGACATCGAAGCCATAGAAGGGGTGATGGAAGCGCAACAGCTCCAGATCGGCACCCTTGCAGTAGCCCAGGTTGTGGTAGTGCGTGATACCGGCTCTGTCCATCACGGACTTGACCAGATCGGCGGCCAAAATCAGACGCTCAGCTTGCTCCCCTTCTACCTGCACCAGGGCGTAATCGAGCTCGGCGTGCAGGGCCACGGCGCGGTTAGCCGGCAGAGTCCAGGGGGTAGTGGTCCAGATCACCACAGAGAGAGGCCCTTGGCCCGGATGTCCTGCCGCACAATCAAAAGCAGCCACGACCTGAGTCTCATCCACGGCACGGAAACGCACGTCTATGGAGGGGGAACTCTTGTCGTAATACTCCACCTCGGCCTCGGCCAGGGCTGAACCACAGTCGGTACACCAGTGCACCGGCTTGGAGCCCTTGTGCAGGTGACCATTGCTGATGATCTTGCCCAGGGAGCGGATGATGTTGGCCTCGGTGTTGAAATCCATGGTCAGGTAGGGCTTATCCCAATCACCCAGGACCCCCAGGCGCACGAAGTCGGCCTTCTGGGCCTCCACCTGGCTCTTGGCATACTTGCGGCATTCGGCACGGAACTCGGCAGCGGAAACCTTCTCGCCAGGCTTACCCACCAACCCCTCTACCTTCAGCTCGATGGGCAGACCGTGACAATCCCATCCCGGCACATAGGGGGAGTCAAAACCCGCCATCCCCTTGGACTTGATGATGATGTCTTTCAAGATCTTGTTGACCGAGTGACCGATATGAATGTTGCCGTTGGCGTAAGGTGGGCCGTCGTGCAGGATGAAGGATTTCTTTCCCTTCTTGGCACTGCGGATCACGCCATATAGGTCGGCGTCATACCAAGCCTTGAGCATATCCGGCTCGCGCTTGGCCAGATCGCCACGCATGGGGAACGGGGTTTCCGGCAAATTCAGGGTATGTTTATAGTCGCTCATCAGTCCTGGGTTCCATTACGATTCAATAGGGGTTGCCGCGAGGCCGAAATAACGGCGGGCAGTGTCGGCATCCTGGTGGATTTGGACCTGCAGGGCGGCAAAAGAGTCAAACTTCTTCTCATCTCTGAGCTTATGGCAGAGCCGCACCCGAATGTGTCGGCCATACAGATCGCCCGAGAAATCGAAAATATGTACTTCGAGTTGTGGCCTATGGCCGTTTACCGTGGGACGGGTGCCCACATTGGCCACGCCATAATGGGTGTGGCCGGAAAATACCACTTCTACCGCATAGACGCCACTGACCGGCGCCACCCGTCGCTTGAGATGGACGTTGGCGGTGGGAAAACCTATGGTGCGCCCCAGCTTGTCGCCGTGGGCCACCCGACCACTGACCGTATAGGGCTCGCCCAGCATGGCATGCACCTCGGCCAATCGATTGCCCCGCAATGCCTCACGCAAGCGGGTGCTGCTCACCCGTTGATCGGCCACACAGAAACTGCTGGTGCTCACCACCTCAAAGCCGTGGCGCTCACCGGCCGCCTTGAGCAGGGCAAAATCGCCGCGCCGGTTCCGGCCAAAGCAGAAATCATCGCCCACCACCAGATAACGCACCCCCAGGCGCGCCACCAGTATCTCTTCGATGAAGCGATCCGGCTCCAGATTGGCAAAGTCATGGCCAAAGCGAACACAGAGCAGGCGCTCCAACCCCAGCCCCTGCAGTGCCAGAAATTTGTCCCGCAGCCGGGTCAGACGAGCGGGCGCCCCTTCACGGGCAAACAGCTCCATAGGCTGAGGCTCAAACAACATGACGCAGGCAGGTAGTCCCAGCTCGGCCCCTTTGGCCTGTAGCTGACACAATACGGCTTGGTGGCCCAGGTGAACACCATCGAAGTTGCCTATGGTCAAGACGCAACCATGATGTCGGGGGCGCAGATTATGTATGCCGCGGATCAGCTCCATGAAACGTCCTATCGTTGCAAAACCGCCGGATTATATAACGAAGCCACCCGACGATCAGCCTTCGCTCACAGTTTTCAGGTCACCTGGCCGCACTCCGCTGGCAAGAGCCAGCAACAGATAGCAGCCACCCCCGACTACAAGCAGCTTGGCCAGCTCCAGCCCAGCGCGTAACAGGCTCCAGTTGACCCACACCTCAAGCGGTGGACTTAACCAGGACAACAAGGCATACATGGCCAGAGTCGCCCCAACCAGCCGCAGGAAGAAGAGAAGAGTGGCACGGCCAGGGCAATAGATACCACGGCGATAGAGCCCCTGAAACAGCGAGATGGCGTTAACCGTCCCCGAGAGGGCGGTGGAGAGCGCCAGACCTATATAGCCCAGGGGGTAGATCAAGATCAGGTTAAATCCCATGTTGGCCACCATGGAGTGAACACCATAGCGCACCGGCGTCTTGGTATCCTGACGAGCATGGAAGCCTGGCGCCAACACCCGCGCCAACATCAGCGAGAGCAGGCCACTGGTGGAGGCGAGCAGGCTGGCACTGGACATCATCACCTCATGAGGGCCGAACTCGCCGCGCATGAAGAGCACCCGCAGTATGGGCTCTCGCAACACCATGATGCCGCCCATGGCGGGCAGCCCCAAAAACAGCACCATGCGCACCCCCCAATCCATGGTGTCCGAGAAGCGCTGGGGATCCTGATCCACATGCCGCTTGGAGAGTGCCGGCAAGATCACAGTGCTGATGGCCACGGCAAACATGCCCAGCGGAAACTCCAGCAGGCGATCCGAATAGTAGAGGTAGCTGATAGAGCCGGTCGCCAGGAATGAGGCCAGCATGGTGTTGATCAACAGGTTGATCTGGCTCACCGAGACCCCGAACAGAGCCGGTATCATCAGGGTACGGATCTTCACCACACCGGGGTGATTCCAGCCCCACTTGGGCCACACTAACATTTTCATCTGGTAAAGATAGGGGATCTGGTAGAGCAGTTGTACCAGACCACCGATAAAGATACCGATGGAGAGTCCTACCGCAGGCTCATCCATGTGGGGCGCAACCCAAAGGGCAATGATGATGAGCACTATATTGAGGAAGGTCGGGGTAAAGGAGGAGACGCCGAAACGACCAAAGGTATTGAGCACAGCCCCGGACATGGCGGTGAAGGTGACAAACCAGAGGTAGGGGAAGGTGATCTTCAGCAACCAGCTGGCCAGCTCGAACTTGGCGCCATCCGCCTCGCCATGCCACCAGGCCATAAACCAGCCCCAGCCAAAGAGCGCCGAGACCACGGTCGAGCCCAGCACCCCGAGAATGGTCACCACAGTGATGACGGCCCCGAGCGTCCCCATGGTCACCGCCAGCAGCTCGCGTACTGCCGACTCCTCCCCCTTGGCCTTGTATTCGGTCATCACAGGCACGAACGCCTGGTTAAAGGCACCATCGGCAAAGAGGCGACGCATGAAATTAGGTATGCGATTGGCAAAGAAGAACACATCGGAGGCAATCCCTGCCCCCAGCAGGTTGGCGATGACGATATCCCGCACCAACCCCAGCACCCGTGAGGCCAGCGTCGCGGCCGACACCACAAGCCCGGATCGGATCAGCTTCTTGCTCAAGATAACTCCTTAAAAAAGATGACAGCGCGATAAAAGCTGTTAAAGCTGTTGATAACGGCCCGACAGTTCAACCGAGATCATGCAGCAAAATTCTCAAAAACGGTGACACGGCGATGAAAGCTGCTAAATAACGACCCGACAGTTCACTCGCGATCGTGCAGCAAAATTCTCAAAAACGGTGACACGGCGATGAAAGCTGTTAAAATCGGCCGACAGTTTAACTAGCCGTTACCCTGTAGTCACTGGGGCGCGCTGGTTATTTGCACAAATCATTTGACATTCTCGGGCCGAGAAGGCATATTTTTGGGCCTTTTCAGCACACTCGCTAAGACAGTTTTAGGAGTTTTACCTTGGCTAACATCAAATCTGCTAAGAAGCGCGCGATTCAGGCAGAGAAGGCTCGTAAGCACAATGCCAGCCGTCGTTCTATGACCCGCACCTACGTGAAGAAAGTAGTTGCTGCCATTGCCGCCGGTGACAAGGCTGCCGCCCAGGCTGCTTTCGATGCCGCTCAGCCCATTCTGGATCGTATGGCCACTAAGGGCCTGATCCACAAGAATAAGGCCGCTCGTCACAAGTCTCGTCTGGCTGCCCAAATCAAGGCACTGTAAGACGTCACTGATGACAAAAAAACCGGCTTCAGCCGGTTTTTTTTTGTCTTGTTGAAGCCAGATTCCCGGCTATCTTGAGGTTGCGCAATAGAGGGAATGCAATACACCAATGATGGCCTGCACCTCTTCACTCTTCAAAGAGTAGTAGACAGTTTGCGCAGCCTTGCGGGTTGCAACCAGCTCATCGCGCCGCAACAGCGCCAGGTGCTGGGAGAGCGCCGACTGACTCAAACCGAGCCGCTCATTGAGCTCCCCCACCGATAGCTCACCACCTTGCAGGTGACAAAGAATGAGCAGCCTGTGCTCATTAGCCAGCGCCTTTAATAATCCGACCGCCTTTCCGGCCTGAGTCTGCATCGCTTCGATTTGCATTCACTTATCCTGCTTGTCGCCACTTGCAGCATGATAGCAACATCTAAGCCTTTAGAAACAAGCCGCCATCGGAGAAAAGCGAGAGATATCCACTTCACCGCTAAAGAGTGAAGAGTAGTCGCTCTCACATATCTTCTTCACCGCCGGGTGCTGGATCATACGCTCGGCGAAGATGACGTAATACTCATCTTTCAACTCCTGAGTCTGACCTATCAGCTCCACCTCCTCACCATCCAGGATTTCCCCCTGGTAGATGGAGGGTGCCACAAAGATGCCCTGATTGAAGAAGCCGAAGGCCTTCATCAAGGCGGCATCATCAAACTCACCCAATATCTGTGGTGACAATCCCTTCTCCTCGAACCAACGCGTCAATTGGCGACCCATGGCAGTGCGTCGCCCCGGGATCAACAACTTGCGCTCGTTCAGACAAGCAGGAAAGGGTAACTTGGGACGGGGGGCCTTACAGAAGAAACTGATCCCGCACTCCCCCAACTTTTTGGAGAGCAAGCCCCCATGCTGAGCCGAGTCCACCGGACAATCTGACAATATCATGTCCAGCTTGTGCTCACTCAACTGCTCCAGCAGCAACTCATGGGTCGACTCGAAACAGCGCAGATGAATAGAGCCATCCGGTGGAATAACAGAGAGCAATACCCGGCTGGCCAGGCGCTTGGAGAGAGCATCGGCTATGCCCACATCAAACAGGATCTGATTCTCCTTGCGGTAGTTAACCACATCCATCATCTCGTAAGAGAGAGAGAACATCTTGTCGGCATATTGATAGATGAGATGCCCCAGCTCAGTCGCCTCCAACTGGCGTCCCTTGCGTTTGAACAGACGCCCACCCAATCTCTGCTCCAGCAAACGTATCTGTCCGGATACTGTCTGGGGCGTGAGAAACAGCGCCTCGGCCGCCCCAGTGACGGATTGTTTCTTCTGGGCCATCCAGAAATAGTAGAGGTGATTGTAATTCAAATGGGACATAAGGCTCTCCTCACCAAGTAGGGCTCCACAGCCCTGCCGCCGACATTGGTGCTTCCCGCACTAAGGCGGGAAACTGGATGTTGTCCTATTGGACCACTCTATTTAGCCACATGTCGGCTTAACCTTGGCTAAACGAGCTGGGTGGAGGGAAAAACGCAGGATCAAATAACCCAAAATAGCCGCCAAAGTAGAACCTGTAAGTATCCCGAGCCGGGAGAGCGTAGAGAAATCAGCACCTTCCGCGGTAAAGGCCAGGGAAGAGATGAACATGGACATGGTAAAACCTATGCCGCACAGAACACTCACCGCCATGATCTGACGGAAGGTGCACCCCTCTGGCAACTGTGCAATCTTTAGGCGGATAGCCAACCAGCTGATCAGGGTGATCCCCACTGGCTTACCGATGAAGAGGCCCAGCATGACACCCAATGGCACGGGCGACAGCAAACTCGCGATATTGACCCCAGCCAGCGAGATGCCTGCGTTGGAAAAGGCAAAGAGGGGCAGAATAAAGTAAGAACTCCAAGGGTGCAGCTTATGCTCCAGATGCTTGAGTGGCGAGACATAGCGCTTGCCCTGGTTGGGGATCAGGAAACCCACCACCACACCGGCCAGCGTTGCATGGACCCCGGACTTCAGCACGGCGACCCAGAGCACCAGGCCGACCAAGATGTAAAACGAGAGTCGGTCGACTCCTCGACGGTTCATCCAGAAGAGCAAGGCCATGGCGGCTGCAGCGATCCCCAAAGCAGGCAGATTCAATTCACTGGTGTAGAAGAGCGCTATGATGAGGATCACCCCGAGGTCATCGATGATGGCCAGCGCCAGCAGAAAGACCTTGAGGCTGACCGGCACTCGATTGCCAAGCAGGGCCATCACGCCGAGGGCGAAGGCGATATCGGTTGCAGCCGGAATAGCCCAGCCACTTTGGGTCAGCGGATCGCCATGGTTAAACAGCAGATAGATGAGGGCCGGAGCCAGCATGCCCCCTATGGCAGCCACAGCCGGAAACGTCGCCTGCTCTCGGCTGGAGAGGGCGCCATCTATCATCTCCCGCTTCACCTCAAGGCCGATAAGCAGGAAAAAGAGCGCCATCAAGCCATCATTGATCCAGAGCAGAAGTGGCTTATGCAGGTCTAGGGCGCCAATCCGCACCTGGACATCGGTATCGAGAAAACTCTGGTAATAGTGCTGTAATGGCGAGTTGGCCAACAGCATGGCCAGCAAGGCCGCGACGATAAGAATGATGCCGCTAGCCGACTCTAGCTTGAGAAACTTCCGAATTGGGTTGGTCATGGTGATGAACTCACGGGAAAAGGCTGAAAAACAGTCTACGCTGCCACGCAGATAAGGTTAAATCGATTATAGTGGATATTCAGTTCGGTTTTATCATGCATAACCAAGCTATCGGGAAGAAAAAAGGCCGCATCAGCGGCCTTTTAATCAAATTGCGACCAATCAAATCGCGACCGGGGCTTTGATCCCCGGGTGGGGATCGTAACCCGTCACCTCGAAATCCTCGAAGCGATAATCAAAGATGGAGTCAGCCTTCCGCTTGATGAGCAACGTGGGCAGAGAGCGTGGTTCACGACTCAACTGTAACTTGGCCTGTTCCAGGTGATTGCTGTAGAGATGCACATCCCCCCCGGTCCAAACGAAATCCCCCACCTCCAGATTGCACTGCTGGGCCACCATATGGGTCAGGAGGGCATAACTGGCAATGTTAAATGGCAGGCCGAGGAAGACATCACAGCTACGCTGGTAGAGCTGGCAGGAGAGCTTGCCATCCGCCACATAGAACTGGAAGAAGGCGTGACAGGGGGCCAGGGCCATCTTGTCCAGATCAGCCACGTTCCAGGCAGAAACTATGATGCGTCGGGAGTTGGGATTATGGGTCAGATCCTCGATCACTCGCTGGATCTGATCGATATGGCCGCCATCCGGTGTCGGCCAGGAGCGCCACTGGTAGCCATAGACAGGCCCAAGATTGCCCTGCTCATCGGCCCACTCATCCCAAATGGAGACACCATTCTCTTTGAGATAGTGGATATTGGTCTCCCCCTTGAGGAACCAGAGCAGCTCATGAATGATCGACTTGAGGTGACACTTCTTGGTGGTGACCAGAGGGAACCCCTCCTGCAGATTGAAGCGCATCTGATGACCAAAGAGAGAGAGGGTGCCGGTACCGGTTCTGTCCCCTTTTTGCGTGCCTTCAGTCAGGATCTTCTCCATCAGGGCCAGATAATTTTTCATGAGTAACCTCTCCTCCTCCCGCCAATCACATCTCTGCCGGGACACAATAAAGTCAGGCCAGCATTCTACCTAGGCCATCAAAGTAGGGAAAGGAAAAGCGGGAGAAAGCGCCTGTATCCAGGCGCATGACACAGGCGATTAACCGCCCTTCTTGGCCGAGGCCTGACGCGGCAAGAGGCCGGAGAGGCCAATCTGCTCCAGATAACCGGCAAACAGCCCCTTGAGCGCCGCCGAATCATTCTGCTTCAGACCCAGCTCCAGCAGAGCGGTGAGTTCAGTGAGACGAGTTCGGCGGATCACATACTTGATGCGAGCTATGTTGTTGAGATTCATGCTGAAACGGCGATAGCCCATGGCCATCAGTATCAGGACACCCAGGGGATCACCCGCCAGTTCACCACAGATGGAGAGGGGCTTGCCCTGGGCGTTAGCCTCCTGCACCAGTTGCTGCAACACCCGGATCACAGCCGGATGAAAGGCATCGTAGAGACCAGCCACCCGCGCATTATTGCGATCCACGGCTAGTAGGTATTGGGTGAGATCGTTGCTCCCCACAGACCAGAAATCCACATAGGGAGCCATCTCAGGCAGTATGTAGAGAATGGCAGGCACCTCTATCATGGCCCCAAGCATGGGATAGCGGATACAACTCCCCTTGCGCCCCAGCTCCTCGGATATCTCCAGCCAGGCTTGGTCCAGCAGACGACGGGCCGCCTGCATCTCAGCCAGAGAGCTGATCATGGGCAGCATGATGGAGAGGTTGTCGTGGTGCTCACTGGCCCGCAACATGGCCTTGAGCTGAGCCAGGAAGAGCTCGGGGTGATCCAGAGTGAGACGAATGCCGCGCCATCCCAGGAAGGGGTTATCTTCCACTATGGGGAAGTAGGGTAAGGGTTTGTCCCCCCCTATATCCAGAGTACGCATGCAGACAGGACGATCCCGATAGTGCGTCAGTATCTCCCGATAACGACTGGTCTGCTCCTGCTCGGAAGGGAAGCTGTCATGAAGCATGAAGGGGATTTCGGTGCGATAGAGACCTATGCCATCGGCCATATCCCGCACCGCACTCTCGGAGTCCATGTTCAAGCCAGCATTGAGCAACACTGACATCCGCTCGCCATCCAGTGTCTCAGCAGGCAGATGACTCTCGGTGTTGACCAGATCGTTAAACTCCTTGGCCTGCACCATCAACTGGCGATACTCATCCAGTACGGCAGGAGCAGGCTCGATGATCACCTCCCCGCTGGTGCCATCGACAACCAACAGGCGGTGATCCAGCTCGGCCAAGGGTAACTCTAACCCCATCACAGCCGGGATCCCCATGGCGCGCGCCAGGATAGAGGCATGGGAGTTCACCGCGCCACGCAAAGAGATCATGGCGACCAGACGCTCTCGTGGCACCTCAGCCAGCAACGAGGCGGTGACCTCCTCGGCCAACAGCACCACAGGCTCATCAAAATCGAACTCGTCGATCTGACTGTGAACCAGGCGACTCAGCAAGCGCTGAGCCACATCGCGCACATCCAGGGCCCGCTCGCGCAGATAGGCATCGCTCATGGAGGCAAACTGCTCAATGAAGCGTTCACTGGTACGCCGAACGGCCGAGGCGGCACTCCACTGCTCCTGGAAGATAGCCTCTTCGATCTGCTGCAGGTAGGCGGGATCACTCAGCAGATGCTGATAGATCTCGAAAATGGCCATGGAGTCCTGGCTTACCGACTCGCGGAAGCGCAACGCCATGGCATCCAGATCCATCTGCACCTGCAACATGGCCTGATTGAACAGTTCCAGCTGCAATTCAGGATCATCACACTTTCTCATGGTGACCTGTTGCAGATCCATCTTCGGCTGCCAAACCCAGGCGCGGGCTATGGCCACGCCGCCTGAGGCGCCCACCCCACGCAGGGTGCGATGCAACTGCGGCTCTTCTTGATGCAACATGCCCTTCATCTCGGCATGGATCACGCGAGCCGCCAACTGCGCCGCCAGCGTCACCATGAACGACTCATCGCCCTCATCGAATTGACGGGAATCGCGCTGCTGCACCACCAGCACACCCAACACCTGGCGCTGCTGCATGATGGGCACACCGAGGAAGGAGTTAAACTCATCCTCGGCGACTTCGGGAAGGTATTTGAAATTGGGATGAGAGGGGGCATCAGCCAGGTTGATGAGCTCTTCACGCCGCCCAACCAAACCCACCAATCCCTCATCGAAGGGAAGCGCCACCTTGCCGACGGCACTCTGGGCCAACCCTTCGGTCGCCACCAGACGATAACGACGACGCTGAGAGTCGACAAGATAGACTGAGCAACAATCGACCTGCATGGCGGAACGGGTCTGCGAAACCAATACGCGCATCGCATCATGTAATGATGCCGCTTGCGTCACCCCTTCCACAATTTGCCGCAGTGTTGTCAGCACCGACTCCCCTCCTATCGCTTATAGTTGTTGCGTCGGCTCTCTCGTTTCACCTGGAATGGCATGGCGACAGGTGCAAACTCCTTCATCACCCGCCGATAGACTTCCCGCTTGAAAGAAACGACCTGTCGCACCGGGTACCAATAGCTTACCCAGCGCCAATCATCAAACTCGGGTTGCCCATGGCAACCAAACTGAATGCAAGACTCCGAGGCCTCATCCAGCCGCAGTAAAAACCACTTCTGCTTCTGCCCGATACACACGGGCGAGCTATCCCAACGGATCAGCCGCTTGGGTAACCGGTATCTCAACCAGTTACGGCTAGTGGCCAGAATCGTAACATGTTCTGGTTTCAGGCCTATCTCTTCGTACAACTCTCGGTACATGGCCTGTTCCGGCGTTTCGCCATCATCCACCCCGCCTTGCGGGAATTGCCAAGAGTGTTGCCCGAACCGTCTGGCCCACAAAACCTGTCCATTGCGATTGCAGATCACGATTCCTACATTGGGACGAAAACCGTCGCCATCAATCACGCAATCACCCACACATCTTAATCTTTTATCTGACAGGGATTTTTTCACATTCAGAGCACGGCAGCAAACAGGAGCGCAACCTGAACCGTGGGATAACTCATCATATTTTATATAGTTATAAACAAGACATGGGATCCTGGCCCCGCTGTTTCACACCGTTCCTGTGGATATCCTTTTGTATAACTCTGTATATACACACGTCATGGGAAAATTAAGCTGACTTAGCCAGAAAATTGCCGAGCTCTTAAAACATGACATATGGTTTTATTTCAATATGTTAATGGCGTGACCATCTATGGGATCCCCTGCTGGATCCCAGGATCTGCCCCCGGGATCCTTGTGTAAGAAATTCATTGGCTACTTTTTACCCTCATGCTGGTTATCCACAAAACTTGCTCCAGATCTCGGTAGCAAAGGCGTAACATTTCTGTGCGAACTCACAGCAAATCGCAAATTTAGTGGAAAAACCGCCAGAGCATGGCAGTTATTCAGTTTTTTTGTGGATAAGTATGTGAACCAGTTTGTTGATGGATTGGGATAACCCAGGATCCTGAAATCCGACGAGAAAGCAACAGAATATCTTCAATAAAAAACTATAAATATCAGATAGATAGTATAATCTTATCGCAGTAACCCCATCTGGTTTTACATGCGATGAAAATGGTCAAAAATGCAGCAGCAAGGAGCCTGGTCTCATGAGCCATACTGTGCGCCCTTCCCCGCCCACCAGTGAGCATGAGCTGATGGTGCGCGCCCAGCTCCTCGCCGGAGAGACGCTAAGTGCCCTGGCAACCCAGGCTGGCATCGCCACACCCCATGATTTGCGCCGGGAAAAAGGGTGGGTTGGACAACTTATCGAGTGGCATTTGGGCGCCACGGCTGGCAGCAAACCGGAGCAGGATTTTCAGGATCTGGGGATCGAGCTCAAGACACTGCCCATAGATGCCAGCGGCAAACCGTTAGAGACGACTTTCGTCTGCGTTGCCCCCCTTCTGGGGATAACCGGCCTGAGCTGGGAGCAGAGTAATGTGCGCAACAAGCTCTCGCGTGTGCTCTGGCTGCCGGTTGAAGGGAGCCGCAGCATACCCTTGGCTGAGCGCCGCGTCGCCAGCCCCTTTCTCTGGAGCCCAACCGCAGAACAAGAGAGTCAACTGCGCCAGGACTGGGAGGAGTTGATGGAGCTGATCGCCCTGGGCGAGATCGAATCTATCACGGCACGGCACGGTGAGGTGCTGCAACTCAGACCCAAAGCCGCCAATGGTCGCATCCTGACTCCGGCCATGGGACGAGAGGGGAAGTTGATCCAGACTCGACCCCGTGGTTTTTACCTGAAAACAGCTTTTACCCAGGCATTACTGCAGCACGCCTTTGGTTTTCTCTAGCTCAAGATGATTTTTTAACTAAATTGTTGCAGTAATAGTAGGCACATTGTTGTTTTTTTGTTTTATGATACTCAGTGGAGGCCATACCAGCCCGCCAATTTTTGACACTGGCTTAACCTTTCAAGGAGATCACATGCCTGTCACTAAGAAATTCCTCAAGACCAAACCCGAGGTCCAGGTGACCTTTGAGGTGACAAAAGATGCTGCCAAGGAGGCACAACAGCTGTTTCTACTGGGTGAGTTTGCCGGATGGGAGCCCATTGAATTGAAGAAGCAGAAGAGTGGTCTCTTCAAGGTAACGGTCAATCTGCCCACTAACGAAAAAACCAGCTACCAGTATCGCTACCGTCTAGTCATGGCCGATGGTCAAGAGCTCTTTGATAACGACTGGGAAGCGGAGGGCTATGCCAGCAACCCCTTCGGCGGGGAAAATTCAGTCGTTTCTGTGGTTCAATAAACCGATACAGCAACAAAAAAGGCTCGCCAGTGGCGAGCCTTTTTATTGCAACAACTAAGGTTATTAGTTGAGCTTTTCGCGGATACGAGCCTTCTTACCTGTCAGGTTGCGCAGGTAGTACAGCTTGGCGCGACGAACCACACCACGACGCTTCAGCTCAACGCTGGCGATCAGTGGGCTGTGAGTCTGGAATACACGCTCAACGCCTTCGCCATTGGAGATCTTGCGAACGGTGAAAGCAGAGTGCAGACCGCGGTTACGCTTGGCGATAACGACGCCTTCGAAAGCCTGCAGACGCTCCTTGCCACCTTCTTTAACACGTACTTGTACACGTACGGTATCGC
>JBOFBS010000151.1:0-14833 GCA_051645725.1 Aeromonadaceae bacterium
TGATGTTTTTTCAAAAGAAGAAGGATAGCAATATGAAGCGTAGTGCAGGTTTTACCCTGATTGAATTGGTCATAGTCATTGTCATCCTTGGCATACTGGCGGTTACCGCCGCGCCAAAATTCCTGAATTTGCAGGGCGATGCACGTCAGTCTACATTGAGTGGCATGAAGGCTGCGATGGAGAGCTCCTCCTCTCTGGTTTACTCCAAGGCCGTGCTTAATGGCATCGAGAATGTAGCGTCAGCAGCAACCCCTGCCCCATCGGTTGCGGTACCGGGCGGTGCTAACATCATGGTTGGTTTTGGTTATCCGACAGCCGCTGCAGATGGTATTGGCCGAGCTGTTGATGCCTCCTCCGCTGATTGGGCATCAGGAGCCTCAGGTACTGGCTGGGCACTGTGGCCAGCCAATTTGGCTAGTGGTGTCTCCGCATCTTGCAATGTGACCTATCAAGCCCCGAGCGCTTCAGGCTCTCGCCCTACCGTCACAGTGAACGGTGGTGGTTGTTAAGGCGGCCAGCGGATCCTGTGTCAGTTAAGCTGGCACAGATTCACACAGTTAATGGGGTGCTGGCGGTTAACGCCGCACCCCGTTTTATTTAGTGATATCCCTGAGATGTGGGGCGAGGAGCGGAAACTGAGATGAGTCGGAGGATTTGGAGTCGTGGACCAAAAGAGACACGCCGTGAATCCATCCTTGGCGGCTCGATGATATGGCGCGGCATGCACAGACCTGGCGGTTTTACCCTGGTCGAGCTGGTGATGGTGATACTGCTGGTCGGGATACTGGCTCTCTATGCCGTGCCCCGCTGGTTGGGGCAGGGCAGTTTCGAGGCACAGACGGCGCGGGATGAGGTCGTGGCCCGTTTGCGACTGGTTCAGGGGCAGAACATGAACGAGCCGGCTGACCGCTGTAGCTGGTGGGTGACGGATGGCAGTCGTTTTGCCCATATCACCATGAGCCCCTGCGCTGCGCCTCCGGCATTATCTGGCTGGAGTGAGCGCCAGCTTGCGCGAGGACGATTGGTGACCTTGAGCCAGGGGGTGACCCTTGCGGGTGGGCAGAATCTGCAACTGCGGTTTGATAGATTGGGACGCCCACTGGGAAGCTGTCTTGGGGGGTGTCAGGTGACCATTTCCGGTGGCGGAGAGTCGCTCTTGCTGGCCATTAATGCCGAGGGCTACGTCCATGCGCGCGACTAATACCCACTCTTCTGGTCGCGGATTCACGCTGATCGAGTTGGTGATCGGTATCGTACTGCTGGCGGTGGCGTTGGGAGGCATGATGGGATTGCTGGTGAGTCAGACGAGCCAGGCAACCGATCCGGTGCAGCAGGTACGAGCGGCCCAGCTGGCACAACGACTGCTCAACGAGATCCTCAGTCGCTCCTTCGATACTCACTCTGACCACAATGGTAGTCGCTGGCGCTGCGGGGAGAGTGTGGCTGGTATCACCTATGATGCCTGTACCCTTCCTGGTGACTATGGTCCCGAGAGCGGCGAGAGCAACAGCTATCTGTTTGATGATGTTGATGATTATCATACTCCCACCATCTGCTCTATGTCGTTGGCCAGTTGCGAGGGGGGAGAGTGGGTTTCTGCGGCTTACTTTACCCGGAGCAGTGATGAGGGGCGCGATGACTATCGCAATTATCGAGTGCGCATCCAGGTAACGCCCGGAGCTGATTGTAGTGCTCTGCTCTGCTCGACCTTCAAGATCATCCTGCTCACAGTTCGCCTGCCTGATGGCAGTGAGCTGCCGTTTGCCGTGACCCGGGGGAACTACTGATGACGCGCCCCTGTGGTTTTACCCTGATTGAGCTGGTCGTGGTTATCCTCTTGCTGGGAGTGATGGTGATCTTCACCAGTCAGTTTATTGGCACCGGCACCCAGCTTTACGCCGATGCCAGTGCCCGAGAACAGCTGATGAGTGATGTGCGCTTTGGGGTTGAACGCCTCAATCGCGAGGTGCGAGATGCGGTTCCCGGTACCCTGAGCGTCAGCAGTGATGAAGAGTGTGTCACCTTCTGGTCCTTGGCGGCAGTGAGCCGTTATGTGGCGTTGCCACAGGTAGCCGGGGCTGACTTCACCTTTTTGACACCTATGAGTGGATCTATTCAGGCGGGGGACTACGCGGTTGTCTATCCGGTGGGAATGAGTTCGTCCTCTCCCTTCGGTTGCAGCGCTGGGTTGTGTGTGGCTCAGCTCAGCGCTGCTCCGACTCTAGTGGCAGGTGAGAGCCATCTTTGGTCTGCACCTTTGGTGGCGATTTCCGGTGGCCAGTTTGCTGGCTTTGCGGCTGAATCGCCGGGTAAGCGGCTCTTCTTTGCCCGTGAGCGAGTCTCATTTTGTCGCAACCATCTCCAGCAGTTGGTTCGGGAATCAAGCGTGCTGGCAACGGGGCTCTCTTCCAGTCAGGTGATGGCTGAGCACCTGAGTCAGGCCCGTTTCTTTCAGGATCGGCAGTCGTTCAATCACAACGGTGAACTGGGGATCAACTTGACCTTTACTCAGCGAGGGGAAACCGTCTTGTTCAGCCACAAAGTGGAGGTGAACAATGTGCCTTGAACGCAGACTCCGTCCCTCTCAGAGTGGCAGCGCTGTACTAATCGCCCTGTTTGTCATCGTCATCGTCGGTTTGCTGGCGGCGGCCCTGAGTCGATTGCTGTTAGACGCCAGCGAGAAGGTCACGGTCGAGGTACTCGGAGTGCGAGCCCTGATGGCGGCGCAAAGTGGTCTCGAACAGGGGCTGTACCAGCTCTACCCGAATGGCAGTTGGCAGGCAGCCTTGCCAGATACGAACGGGAAGAGCGGTTGTGCCAGAGTCTCAACGACGCTGTTGGCCGGCAATGAGGGGCTGAGTGGCTGTTCGGTGACGATCGCCTGTTCGGCTCTGACTCTGAGCAGCGGCGCGTTGACCAGTTATCGGCTGACTAGCAGCGGATTGTGTAACGGTGGTGGCTCGTTGAACGATAGTGGTAACAGCAACCCTGATTTCACGGTCAGCCGCACCCTACAAGCCGAGGCATTTGATGGTGGGGAGCAATGAGAATGGGCTTTCGTGTTGGGCTATGGTTTTTGCTGTCTTGTGTTATCACAGGCATACAGGCTCAGGTCATTGATTATACAACTGTATTTCCTACTGTTGTTCAAGGGCATGTTGCAGATATGTCGAGAGGTTGTGTTTCTGGCAATTTATCCACATTAACTGTCTCTAATAACTCAAAGATAATTGGTGGCACTAGCCCATCTTTAAATATATGCCAAGTATATCAAGATAATAAAAATAAGAATTGCGTTAGTAGCAGTGGTGATGTGTCGAAGTGTTCTGCTAATGAAACACAAATTCGCAGCGTGGCACTGGATCCATTTTTATCATCCACATCGAATGTTCAACAAACCTTTCAGAATGTTAGTAATGGTCAGCTGGGAGAAACAGGTATTACCGAGTTCGGTGATGTAACAGTTGATAATTCGATTGTCACATTCAGCCCTGCTAACTCGACCTATAAGTTGAAGTCGTTACGAATGCAGAATGGTTCGCCAGCAATCTACTTTGCGCCTGGTGATTACTGGATTGAAACCTTGGACGTCAACGCAGGGAAATTGTTATTAAGTTCAGCTGGTACTACCCGGATTTTTGTAAAGAACACCTTCACCATGAGGAACGGTGTAACCATAAATAACAACAACAACGGGCGCCTGGTGTTAGTTGGTTATAACACTATTGAAATTACAGATGGCGGTATCCACTATGGTTATTTTTATGCAAAGGATAGATTCATTATTCGTAATGCAACAAGTGTATATGGTCGCGCTACCGCTAGTCATATAGAAGTCTACGACTCGTATATTACGGATGTAGCTATCGAATTTCCGCCGATATTGGATTGTTCCCCTATCGAGCAATTCAACTCGCCTCCACTAAGCTCAGATTGGATTGCCGCCAAGAGTGGCGGAAGCTTTACGCCGAGTATTGTCAATGGTCGATTGCGGTTGACCGAGGCTGAGAGTAATCAAGCGACTTCTGTGACCTACCAACGGCTGTTTCCGGCTGAAGGCAATCTGGTAACCATTGAATTTGACCAAGCGGCTTATCAGGGAAATGGGGCTGACGGGGTGGCCATTGTGCTCTCGGACGCCACTATCACACCACAGCCGGGAAGCAGTGGTGGGCCGCTCGGTTATGGCTATAAGCCTGGCACACCTGGATTTGCTGGAGGGTGGCTTGGCATCGGCATAGATGAATATGGCAACTTCCGGGCTGAAGGGGGAGATAACAATACGAACCGATTGGCTAATACGGTGTCGATCCGGGGCTCTGGCTCTGCCTACTCTGGGTATCGATATCTGTATGGTACCGGTACATTGAGCCCGATGATTCACAGTGGCTCTACCTATCCGAGCCCTCCTCATCGTTATCGCCTGACGGTTGATTCACGACTATCCGAGCAGTCGCTGGTGACCATAGAGCGCAACACTGGGTCTGGTTATGTCACCCTGATCCCAAGGTTTAATGCCAGAGCTCAGACAGGGCAGGCGACGGTCCCGGCCAATTTCTATCTCTCGTTTACTGGGTCTACCGGCGGGGATACCAATATCCATGAGCTGGATAATGTCAGGATCTGTGCACTTAAATCCAACCCAGTAGGCAAGCAGATCGATCACTTCGAATTTGACCATAGCGGGCAGGCTCTGACCTGTAACCCGGAGGAGATGACCCTGCGCGCCTGTGCAGACGCGGCCTGCTCCTCGTTGGTGACGGATAGCGTCACCGCAGTTTTGAGCCCCTCTAGCTTGACTGATGGGGGCTGGTTGCCAGGGAGTAGCGTTACCTTCACGGGAGGGACAACCAAGGTGTCACTGCGTAAGCATACGGCTGGGAGCACCACCATTGGTGTCAGCAGCTCAACACCGGCGACCAAACCGCTGAGCAAGACGCTCTGTCGCGCAGGCAGTGGTACATTGAGTGAGGCCAGCTGTACCCTGACCTTTGCCGACAGTGGCTTCATCTTTGATGTGCCGGACATAATCGCCAACAGGGCGGCCAGCAATGTGGTCGTCAAGGCGGTGAAAAAGGATGACAGCACAAAACAGTGCGTTCCCGGTTTTGCCAGCACCAGCAAGACCTTGAATTTCTGGAGTGACTACATTGACCCCGTTGCGGCCGGGCGGCCCGTGAGTCGGCAAGTGTCCGTGAACAGTACGCCCATAGGTCTGACATCGGCAACAGCCACTCCGCTCACGCTGGCTTTCGATGCCCAGGGGCAGGCGACGCTTTCCCGTGTCAACTATACCGATGCGGGCAAGATACAACTCAATGTCAGCTACAGCGGATCCCAGGGGGGAGGGGATCTTGGTTTGTTAATGCGCGGCAGTGATCAGTTTGTCAGCCGGCCGGTCGGTCTTTGCATCCAGCCGCAAACTACCTGCGCCGCAGGCAACAGCAGTTGCCCCTACTTTCGGCGCGCTGGCGAGAGTTTTTCGGTTGATCTGATCGCACAGGCGTGGGAGTCAGACAGCGATACCGATATCTGTGCTGGCAACCTGACAACCCCCAATTTTGCGCTAGCCGGGATCTCGCTTGGTTCGACCCTGGTGGCTCCGGTCGGGGGTGTTCCGGCTGTGGTTGGAACAGCCAGCTACACGCATGGTGCCAGCAGCAGTGCTAAGCAGACGGTCAGCCAGAGTCTGAGTGAGGTCGGAGTGTTTCGCCTGACGGCGACCCCCCCCAGTTATCTGGGAACCTCTATCCCCGCAACCAGCAGTGCACCGGTCGGTCGCATCACTCCCTATGATTTTGCCATCTCCAATGCCAGCGTGCTCCCCGGTTGTGGCAGCTTCAGCTATATGGATCAACCCATGCTAACCAGCTTCGTGATCGCCGCGCGTAATCAAAATGGGGCGACAACGGCCAATTACCGGAATGAATTTGCCCCTGCGACTCTGGCACTGGTGGCCGAAAATAGTGACAACGGTGTGCCGTTGAGTTCACGTTTGAGTGGGCTGGGCAGTTTGGGGTGGCAGGCCGGGGTATTTATGGCCAATCAGCATCCGGAAACCTTCGCGCGCACGGCTCAGGGAGATGGGCCTTTTAGCCAATTGTCGATTGGTGTGAGTGTTGCCGATAACGAGAAGGATGTGGTTATTCCACTGATTGGGACCAACATGAATGCGGCTACCTCGGGTAGCTGTGGTAGCAACTGTGATGCCGTTAGGCTTGGGGTGCAGGATCTGCGTCATGGCCGACTGAGGCCTGCCTCCGGCCGAACCCTGGCTAGCAATCCACTCGCCCTGCCCCTGATGACAGAGAGTTATGCGGGAGGGCAGTGGCTCTGGAATCAAGCGGATAATTGTACATCCCTGGATCTGAGCACCAATGGTGGGTTCCTGTTCGATCGTGATTATGACAATACCAAGGCGGAGCTGACCCTGATCGATAACAGCAGCAAGAGCCGTCTGGCGCTAGATCCCAGCCGAGAGAGACCATCCGGCCAGCCGACCAGTGCGATGGCACGGCAAGGTTACATCTGGTTGCACTTCACGGCTCCGGGTATCACTGATAGGGTTCACTACCGGATCGATCTGGGGCTGCAACCTGCGGCACCTATCTGGCTCAATTACGACTGGGATGGGGATGGTTCTATCAGTGTCGATGACATGGGCGGTTGGGCTTTCTTCAACCAGTGGCGCAGCAGCGATCGGGTTATCTACCGCCGTGAAGTATTAAACTAACTGTTCTGAATGGCAGATTACTTACCACTGTAATAGGGTGGCAGCTCCGCCGCGCCATCCCTGGCGCGGAGGGTCAGCTTAGTGCTACCCCGCCCCTATGCTGAGAGATCTATTTTTCGGCACCGCTATTTAGGGATGGGTGGTGGCGTGACACTTAATAGGCTGGCGCGGCGGCGCGAGACCATGAGTCGTCCGCCATGAAGTGATAGCCCCGCTATTTCTACGCCATGGCGGGCCTGCTGTCCGGATGTTTGCTTGCCCAATGCCGACAGGGTTGGTAAAGTTAGCCGGTTTTTATCCAGTCCCAACATTCCAGGATCCCCCGCTACCATGTTCAAGAAGCTCAGAGGCCTGTTTTCCAACGATCTGTCGATCGACTTGGGTACCGCCAACACGCTGATCTACGTTAAGGGCAAAGGCATTGTGCTGAACGAGCCCTCCGTCGTCGCCATTCGTCAGGAACGCGGCGGCAATGCCAAGTCTGTGGCGGCCGTGGGTCATGCAGCCAAGTTGATGCTGGGGCGTACCCCTGGCAACATCGCCGCCATTCGTCCGATGAAGGATGGGGTGATCGCCGATTTTTATGTGACCGAGAAGATGCTGCAGCACTTCATCAAGCAGGTCCACGACAACAATTTTATGCGACCCAGCCCACGTGTGCTGGTTTGTGTGCCGTGCGGTTCGACTCAGGTTGAGCGCCGGGCCATCAAAGAGTCTGCCCAAGGTGCGGGAGCCCGTGAGGTCTATCTCATCGATGAACCCATGGCCGCAGCGATTGGTGCCGGTCTGCCAGTCTCCGAAGCGACTGGCTCCATGGTGGTGGACATCGGTGGTGGTACCACCGAAGTGGCCATCATCTCCCTGAACGGTGTGGTCTACTCCTCCTCCGTCCGCATCGGGGGTGACAAGTTTGATGAAGCCATCATCAGCTATGTGCGCCGTAACTATGGCAGCCTGATTGGTGAGGCCACGGCTGAGCGTATCAAGCACGAGATCGGCTCTGCCTATCCAGGCGATGAGGTGCGCGAGATCGAGGTTCGCGGTCGAAACCTGGCTGAAGGGGTTCCGCGCAGCTTCACTCTCAACTCCAACGAGATCCTTGAGGCGCTGCAAGAGCCGCTGAGCGGTATCGTCAGTGCCGTCATGGTGGCACTGGAGCAGTCACCGCCCGAACTGGCTTCCGACATCTCCGAGAAGGGGATGGTGTTGACCGGTGGTGGGGCCCTGCTGCGCGATCTGGACCGTCTGCTGATGGAAGAGACCGGCATCCCTGTGGTGGTAGCAGAAGATCCACTGACCTGTGTTGCCCGTGGTGGCGGTCGAGCCCTTGAGCTCATCGACATGCACGGTGGCGACCTCTTCCACTACGAATAACCCTGAAGCCGGCCCCTTGGGGCCGGTTTCGTCTGAACGATGGAATGAATCCTATTTTTGGTCGGGGCCTGTCCCTGCAACTCAGGCTATTTCTCGCTGTGCTGCTTTCACTCGGCGGCATAGTCGCGGACGCGCGTTTCCATCTCTTCGACGGCGTTCGTATCTATCTGGATACGCTAGCAAGCCCGCTTATCTATCTGGCCGATGCGCCACGTAAGTTGGCGGATGGGCTGGGCGAGCAATTGCGTACTCGTGAACAACTTCAGGTCGACAACCAGCAGTTGGAACAGCAGCTGTTCCTGCTGCGCAGTGATCTGCTGCGTCTGCAGCAATTGAGTCAGGAAAATGAGCGCTTGCGTGAGTTGCTGCGTTCTCCGGTTCGGGGAGACTCTCGCAAGATGGTGGCCGAGATCCTGTCGGTAGACTCTGACCCCTTCATCCACCAGGTTGTCATCGACAGGGGGGAGCGCAACGGCGTGTTCAATGGGCAGCCTGTGGTCAACGACCAGGGGGTAGTCGGGCAGGTGGTCAGCGTGGGTAAGAGCACCAGTCGGGTTCTGCTCATCACGGATGTCAGCCATGCTATTCCGGTGCGGGTGATGCGCAACGATATGCGGGCTATCGCCGGTGGTACGGGTAATCTGGATGAGTTGGAGTTGAAGAATATTCCCCGCAGTGCCGATCTCAAGGTCGGCGATCTCTTGATGACCTCGGGGTTGGGGGGACGTTTCCCTATGGGCTATCCGGTGGCCAAGATCACCGAGTTTAGCTATGAAGAGGGCAAGCCCTTTGCCCTCGTCAAGGCGCAGCCTTTGGCGGCTCTGGATAGATTGCGTTACCTGCTGTTGTTGTGGCCCGATGTGGCGCGGCCCCATGTCGCCGGCTCTATGGCATCAAGTGACCCTGTGAGTGGAGGCGTTGCAAATCCATGAATTTGACCGGACATGGCAAGGGCTCCATCTACCTGACCATACTGTTGGCACTGCTCCTGGCGATAGTGCCTCTACCTGCCATCATTGATCCCTATCGCCCTGACTGGTTGGTTCTGGTTGTGCTCTACTGGGTGATCGCGCTGCCACATAGAGTCAATGTGGGCACAGCCTGGATTGCCGGCCTGTCGCTCGATATCCTGCTGGGTTCAACCTTAGGGGTGCGAGCTCTGGCTATGGCCATCATGGCCTATGTGGCCGCCATGCAGTTTCAGAAGATCCGCAATTTCTCGGTCTGGCAGCAGGCCGTGGTGGTGGGCATCATCACCCTGCTGGGACAGCTGACGGTATTCTGGGCCGAGCACCTGTTTGCGGTGGTGACCATGAATTACCGCATGTTCTGGTCTTGCCTCAGTACCACCCTGCTCTGGCCCTGGGTGTTTCTGTTGTTGCGCAAGATGCGGCGTAAATATCATATACGGTAATGACCATGACCTCTTCGCTTCCCCGTCTCTACCTGGCCTCAGCTTCGCCGCGTCGTCGAGAGTTGTTGACTCAACTGGGTTATCCCTTTGCCGTGTTGAGTGTGCATGTTCCAGAGGAGCTCTCCCCTGGTGAACGCGCCTTGGACTATGTGCAGCGTCTGGCTCAAGATAAGGCGCTGGCGGGTTGGCGGGCTTGTGAGGGGCGCCTGCCTGTTCTGGGCTCCGATACCATAGTGGTGCTCGATGACGTCATCCTGGAGAAGCCCAGTGATGAAGCGGATGCGCTGCGTATGTTGTCAGCCCTCTCGGGGCGCACTCATCAGGTGATGACGGCTGTAGCCCTGGCGACGCAAGCTGGTGTCGATGTGCGACTGGTCACCACCCAGGTCACATTCCGCCCTCTGACTGCCGCAGAGATCCGCGAATACTGGCACACTGGGGAACCGGCGGATAAAGCAGGGGCTTATGGTATCCAGGGGATAGCGGGGAAATTTGTCAGCCGCATCGAGGGGAGTTACTCAGCCGTGGTAGGCTTGCCCCTGCTGGAAACCGATCTGCTGCTACAACAACACCTGTAAGCAGGAAAGGATAGTCACAATGTCGACCGAACTGCTGGTAAACGTCACCCCCTCAGAGACTCGGGTAGCACTGGTCGAGCATGGCATCTTGCAAGAGGTACATATCGAACGCCAGGCCAAACGGGGCCTGGTGGGCAATATCTACAAGGGCAAGATCAGTCGGGTTCTCCCGGGTATGCAGGCGGCCTTTGTCGATATCGGCATGGATAAGGCGGCCTTTTTGCATGCCTCGGATATCGTGCCTCACACCGAGTGTGTGGATGTGCGCGAGAAGGAGCACTTTCAGGTCGGAAACATTGCCGAGCTGGTCCGTCAGGGACAAGACATCATGGTGCAGGTGGTTAAAGACCCTATCAGCACCAAGGGCGCGCGCCTGACCACAGACATCACCCTGCCCTCCCGTTATCTGGTATTTATGCCTGGCAGTGCCCATGTCGGTGTCTCCCAACGTATCGAGAGTGAGGCAGAGCGGGAGCGGCTGAAGAATATCGTTTCCCGTCATGTGGATGAGCTGGGTGGCTTCATTATCCGCACCGCGGCCGAGGGGGTAGGAGAGCGGGAGCTGGAGCAGGATACCCTCTTTCTCAAACGCCTGTGGCGCAAGGTATTGGAGCGGCGCGGCAAGTACAAGCCCTGCAGCGTTCTGTATGAAGATTTGAGCCTGGCGTTTCGTATCCTGCGTGACTTTGTCGGCGCCGAGCTGGACAAGATCCGTGTCGATTCGCGCCTCACCTTCGAGCAGCTCAAGCTCTTCACCGAAGAGTTTGTCCCCGAGATGGTCAACAAGCTGGAGTACTACTCGGGCGACTCGCCTATCTTCGATCTCTATGATGTAGAAAACGAAATTCAGCGCGCACTGGAGCGCAAGGTGGAGCTGAAGTCTGGGGGCTACCTCATCATAGATCAGACTGAGGCCATGACCACCATAGACATCAACACAGGCGCCTTCGTTGGTCACCGCAACCTGGAAGAGACCATCTTCAATACCAATGTGGAGGCGACCGCAGCCATAGCCCGGCAACTGCGCCTGCGCAACCTGGGTGGCATCATCATCATAGACTTCATCGATATGCAGTCTGAAGATCACAGACGGCGGGTGTTGCAGAGCCTGGAGCAGGCGCTGGCACGGGATAGAGCCAAGACTGGGGTCAATGGCTTCTCTCATCTTGGCCTGGTCGAGATGACCAGAAAGCGTACCCGGGAGAGCCTGGAGCATGTGCTCTGCTCCCAATGTCCGGAGTGCAAGGGGCGAGGCCGGGTCAAAACCATAGAGTCTGTCTGCTATGAGATATTGCGGGAGATACTGAGGGTCAACCGGGCCTATGATGCCGACCAGTTTATCGTCTATGCCTCGTTGCCGGTAGCCGAGGCGTTGCATGTGGAAGAGTCCCATAGCCTGGCTGAGCTGGAGGTCTTTATCGGCAAGCAGGTGAAGGTTCAGGCTGAACCGCTCTACAGCCAAGAACAATTTGATGTGGTGATGATGTAAGTGGTGCGCCGTCTCGCCTCCCATGCCTGGCTTCTGCTGGGCATTTTTCTCTTCATCCTCGCCCTGGCCATCTCGGTGGCGCGCTGGGGAGTGCCCTGGTTGCAAGAGCAGCGAACCCCTCTGCTACGCGCCATCATTCCTGACCCCTCTATTCAGCTGGATATCTCAGGGCTCGGTGTGACGTGGAGCCATTATGGTCCCAGGTTGGCGCTAGAGGGGTTGGCGTTGCATCAAACCGGGAGCAAGCCCTGGCAATTGACGGTGCAACAGGCCGATCTGCGTCTGGATCCGTGGCAGAGCCTGGTGCAGCGGCGCTGGGTGGTGAGTGAATTACAATTCAGCGGTGTGGATCTGACGCTCTCCAGCGCACTGCTGAGCCGTGAGGGGGCGACTGCGCAGAAGGAGAGTGACTGGCGTCCTCTGGTCGCCTGGCTGCTTGAGGATCTGCACGCTTTTTCGTTGCAACGAAGCACGCTGCATGTGCGCTCCGCTGTGGGTGCGCTCAGCTCCTTGCAGGTGGAGTCTCTGCGCTGGCAAAACCAGACGGGACGCCATCAGGGGGAGGGGAAGCTGACCCTGAGTCATCAGGGGGTCAGTAAGCCTGTCCACCTTATTGCTGACTTCCGAGGGGATGGTCATCAACCGGAGCAACTGGCTGGTAGCCTCTATCTGGCCACTCAGCCTCTGGCAGCCCCCCATCCGGCACCACAAACCAAACCGGATCCTCTGCAGCTGGACTTTCAGCTCTGGCTAGAGCGTGCGCAGGGGGCCTGGCAATTGGCGTTGCTGCAACTGGGGGATAACAGGGTGCGTTGGGGAGCGGGTGAGCGTCCCCACGAGCTAGCCCTGCGTGGCGGTTCGCTGCAGTGGTTACGCCTGGACGAGGGGTGGCAGTTGGCTGCCCATCAATTGGCTGTGCAGTCTGATGTGCAGGCCTGGCACCCTTGGTCACTGCAGCTGGACTACCGGCAAGCACAGCTCTCAGGTCGCGTCGACCCTATCTCGTTGGGGGCGATTGCGCCTCTGATGGCTCTGCTGGCGGGAGATGATTCGCCACAGGCCAAGGCGATGCAGGCGATGCAGCCAAGCGGTCTGATCTCGGCTCTAGCCTTCAGTCGCCACGATAGTGACGGTAGCTGGCGGGTAGAGGGGCAACTGGACAAGTTGAGCTGGCACCGTTGGCAGATGATACCCGGAGTCTGCGATTTGCAGGGCTCGTTTAGCCTGGGGGCAGAGGGTGGTTCGGCACAATTGGCGCTGGGACCCCAGACCTTAGGCGTGGGCCCCTATTTCCCCAAAGATATTCCCATTAGCGCCTTGACGGCTAACCTCAGCTGGGTGCGGCAGGCAGATGGCTGGCAGTTGAGTGGCCAAGGGGTTCAACTGGTCACCCCGGCGCTGGAGGCCAGCACAGATTTTCGTCTTACCCTACCGGCCCACGATAGCCCCTATCTGGCCTTGTTGGCCCAGGTGGATCTGCATGATGCGGGTCAGGCCTGGCGCTACTACCCCAGGCTGGCCATGGGGGAGTCATTGACCCATTATTTGACCCAGGCGTTACAGCATGGGGAGGCGAACGGCGCTACCATTCTCTGGGATGGGGCCCTGAGCGACTTTCCTTACCATCAAGGTAGTGGCGTATTCCAGGCCTGGGTGCCCTTGCGCCAAGCCAGGTTCCAATTTGATACGGCCTGGCGTCCACTCTCCGACCTCTCACTGGATCTGCTCTTTGCCAATGACACGCTGGAGATGAAGAGTCAGTCAGCATCACTTGGTGCCGCACACTCGGATTATATCCATGCCTGGTTTCCCACCCTGGCTGAGGATAGCGTGCTCTACATCAATGCCGATGTGGCAGGCGAGGCACAGGCGGTCAGCGACTATCTCATTCACTCGGGTGTGAAAGATTCAGTGGGCTCGGCGCTGGAGGCTTTGCCCATCACCAAGCCTCTGCGTGGCGACCTGCAACTAGCCATCCCCATCAATGGGGAGCCCGTCAAGGTGCTGGGGCATGTGCAATTTGCCGATAACAACCTGTTGGTCAAGCAGTTGCGCCTGCCGTTGGAGAAGGTGCAGGGTGAGCTCTTCTTTACCGAGCGGCAGACCCGCTTTGACAATCTGCAGGCTGAACTCTGGCAGCAGCCCGTCCGCCTGGATTATCTGGGCGAGCAGAATGGTGAGGCGTATCGGGTCAAGTTGGGGGTACATGGTCGATGGGAGCAGGCTCGGGCCACCAACTGGAGCCAGGGTTGGCGTGATACCTTGCAGGGGGCAACCAGCTGGCAGGGGAGGTTGGACCTGCGTTTGCAACCCAAGGGGCATTTTACTTACCAGGCTGAGCTCGCTTCGGATTTGAAGGGGCTGGCGCTGGAGCTGCCGCCTCCCTATGACAAGCTGGCCATAGCGACGCAACCGCTGCGCATTGTGGCCAGAGGTGAGAGCAAGGAGTCGCGTGTCCGCGTTGACTGGGATAATGGGTTGCGTCTGGAGAGCCGTTTCGACCACGCAGGCCAGCGTTTTAGCCGCTTCTGGCTCACCAATCAGGATGAACAGCAGCACCCCTTTACCCCGGCTCCTGTCTCCATCAACCTCGCCTTTGACCGCCTGGATCTCGATGCCTGGTTAGCCTGGTGGCAGGATTTCTCGCAAGATGGAACGGGTGAGCAGGTAGCGGCGGCGCCAGCTCTATTGCCTGGTCAGCAGGCCTACAGTTTCAGCGCCAATAGCGTAGAGCTGGCATCTCAGCCCTGGGATAAGGTGTTGTTGAGCGGCAACCGGGAAGAAAACAGAGGGCGCATCGGCATCCAGGGCAATCAGATAGCCGGAGCCTTGGTCTGGCAGCCCAAGCAACCCTGGCAGTTGACTCTTGCCTACCTCAATTGGCGGGAGCCTTCTCCTGCGGCTACAGCGGGAATGCCGCCGAGTCTGGTCAATCAACTGCTCCCTCCGGAGCGCATGCCCTCTGTCGCCGAACAGCGCGCGCAGCTGGCAACCATCCCGGCCCTGGATCTGGTCTGCCAGCTCTGTCAGTGGAATGACGCCAAGTTAGGCGAGGTCAAGTTGCAGCTCAGGCCTCAGCCCAATGCCTTGCAGATCCCCCATTTTTCGTTGCGCAATGGCTCCAGCCTGGTGCAGGGAGAGGGGCAATGGCAGGTAAGGGGGCAAGAGGCAAGTAGCCATATCGATGCCAAACTCAGCACACGCAGCCTGGAGAGCCTTCTGCAGGCGTGGGGAGTGGGGCAGGG
>JBOFBS010000152.1:0-12166 GCA_051645725.1 Aeromonadaceae bacterium
GAGTTCACATCACTGTTGCTGGCACTGATGATAAGGTTGGCCAGTTTAGCCTCGGCCAGTGGGGGAGCAAGGGTACTCTTGGTAAACACCCAATCTACCAGGTGGGTGCCAGCAGGTATGTCCAGGCTCTGGGTTCGCCAGCCATTATTGGTGGCAGAACGCATCTCTATCCCATCCAGACGGTTGGTCAACTCGGTATTATCATTGCCCCCCACCACGTTCCATTCAAAGCTGAGGGTAACAGGCCCCGTCACCAGAGTCTGCAATACCGAAGAACTCCCTGTCTGACCGTAGCCGGCAACAAGTGGCAAACGACCAGACGTTAATGGCCCATCACGCCAGCTCGAACTGCCCCCCGAATACCAATCAAGTGTTCTGTTGCTGATGGTATTGGCAAAACTCACCTTGGGCAGCACAGTGGCGCGCAGTTTGCTGCGTAATTCAAACGAAGAGCTGCTATCGGTAGCACTTAACGACTCCTCTTTAATCCCGGCCCCCTGGCCTGTTAACGCAAGGGTGACAGCACATGTGGCCCCAGGCGCCAGCGCCACATTGGCACAGCTATTGGCTTTCACACTAAAGCCCTGCTGGGTATCCAGCAGCAGATCCGAGAGCACGGCAGGCGTTAGCCCCTCATTTAACACCTGGAGCTGGTGCAAGGCGGTGTAACCCACGGGGAGATAACCAAAATCACTCTGGGTATCCATGGAGAGATGTTGCTGATGCTGGTTTAGCCAGTCACTATAATTTGCCACTCGGGTATAAACCCCAGGCTGGCCAGCATTGGCGCACCCCTCGCCCCAACTCACAATTCCCACCTGTCTGGCATTACCGCTGTTGCTACCCAGGATCAAAGGGCCACCTGAATCACCATAGCAGCTATCTTTGCCCCCACTCATAAAACCGGCACACAACATGTTCGCCGTGATGGCCCCAGGATAAGCGGAGGAGCAGACATCATCGGCAATCAGCGGCAAGGTCGCCTGCTGCAACAGATACGGATAATTGGCCACAGGTTGTGTGCTGGTCGCCCCCCACCCCAGGGCGATGAGTTCACTGCCGCTGGGTAAGCTCGCCATGGCGCTATAGCCGATGGGCTCCAGGGGAGAAAGAGTGAATGAGGAGGTCAGGTGCAACAGCGCCAAATCATGGTTGTATGTGCTCTCCTCGTATGCCGGATGGATCAGGATGCGATCTATGTTGGCCAAGCTACCGGCCGTGGCACTACTGCGTAAATCGTAGCCCCCAACCCGCACCACCAGCTTGCTGGGCGATACCCCCTCGACACAGTGGGCCGCCGTCAATACCCACTCAGCCCCCACCAGAGTGCCGCCACAAAAGTGCGCGGTATAAGGCATCGAGCTGCCCGCTGCACTCTCCAGACTCACCATCCAGGGCCAGGCGCCATTGCTGGCTGTGCTGCCTCCGACTATGCCCGAGAGCATCTCGGCCTGGGATGGGGAGAGCAACATAAAAGATGCAGCACAAGGCCACAGGAGTCGAAGGAAAAGGCGGTGTCGTACCATAGTCATGGCCCTATAAAACAGAAGAGTCTACCCAAGAATGGTATGTCAAAAGTGCTAGGGTTTCCGCGCCTTAAGGAGTAAAAGTCGGTAAAAATGAGCGGAACCTCTTTCTCCATAAAGAAAGGAGCTGTTCCCTTTACATGTTGGCACGTAAATGGGGATGAAAGGCTCATGCAGGTGGTGGCGGGGATAAGCTGTAAGCCGACCCTAGGCCTCAGGGATGAGGCCTTCGAGCCTCCACGGAAGGATTAACGGCGTGTCGGCGCCAGATTTCCCCGTCACTACACAGGCCCCCACACCTAACGGGAACAGCGCAAAAAAAAACCGCCGATGTCGGCGGTTTTTTTAGCAGCTGAGATTACTCTGCGTTGGGAGCCTGCTCATCGGCTGGCTGAGCCTCTGGAGCGCTCTCGCCCAATTCATCGCGCTTGGCTTCCTTGATAGAAAGACGAACACGACCTTGGCGATCCACTTCCAGAACCTTGGCACGGACCACATCGCCCATCTTCAGGTGATCGGAGACATCTTTTACACGCTCATCGGTGATTTGCGAGATGTGAACCAGACCGTCCTTACCGGGCAGAATGTTGACGAAGGCACCAAAGTCAGCCAGACGGGTAACCTTACCTTCGTAAACGCGACCCACTTCGACTTCAGCAGTCAGGGCTTCGATACGACGGATGGCTTCCTTGGCGGCTTCGCCGTCAACGGCGGCAATCTTGACCGTACCATCATCATCCAGCTCGATAGTGGTGCCAGTCTCTTCGGTCAGCGCACGGATCACAGAGCCACCCTTACCGATCACATCCTTGATCTTCTCAGGGTTGATCTTGATGGTGTGAATACGCGGTGCAAAATCGGAGATCTCGTCACGCGGTGCGGCAATCGCCTCGTCCATCACCTTCAGGATGTGCAGACGAGCATCGCGAGCCTGCTTCAGAGCGATCTGCATGATCTCTTTGGTGATGCCTTCGATCTTAATGTCCATCTGCAGCGCGGTTACGCCTTCAGACGTACCGGCTACCTTGAAGTCCATGTCGCCCAGGTGATCTTCGTCACCCAGAATGTCGGACAGAACCACGAAGCTGTCGCCTTCCTTGACCAGACCCATGGCGATACCGGCTACCGAAGCCTTGATCGGTACGCCTGCATCCATCAGCGCCAGAGAGGAGCCGCAGACAGAGGCCATGGAGGAAGAGCCGTTAGACTCAGTGATCTCGGAAACGATACGCACTGTGTAGGGGAACTTGTCATAGCTTGGCATAACGGCAGCAACACCGCGCTTAGCCAGACGGCCATGACCGATTTCACGGCGCTTGGGTGAGCCTACCATGCCGGTTTCACCCACACAGTATGGGGGGAAGTTGTAATGCAGCATGAAACGGTCGGTACGCTCACCGGCCAGCTCATCCAGATTCTGAGCATCACGCTCGGTACCCAGAGTACAAGCCACCAGAGCTTGAGTTTCACCACGAGTAAACAGGGATGAGCCATGAACACGCGGCAGCAGACCGGTACCCATAGAGAGAGCACGGACCATCTGCGGGTCACGACCATCGATACGCGGCTCACCACGCAGGACACGACCACGAACTATCTCACTCTCCAGCGCGTGGAACATCTCACCGGCCAGCTTGGCGTCTTGAGTCTCATCTTCAGCGATGATCTGCTCGACTACCTTTTGCTTCAGGGCGGCGATAGTTTCATAACGAACCGCCTTCTCTGTGATGCGATAAGCTTCGCCCAGCTCAGCAGTGGCCAGCTCGGCAATCTTGTTTTTCAGCACAGTGTTAACGGCTGGAGCCTGCCAATCCCATGCCTTGGTGCCCACCTCGGCAGCAAACTCGTTGATGGCTTGGATGGCAGTCTGCATCTGCTCATGGCCATAAACAACGGCGCCCAGCATGGTCTCTTCGGAGAGGATCTTGGCTTCGGATTCAACCATCAATACAGCGGCTTCCGTACCAGCTACGACCAAGTCCAGGTCGCTATGCTTAACTTCGCTGTTGGTCGGGTTCAGCACATACTGACCATTGATGTAACCAACACGGGCGGCGCCCAGCGGACCATTGAAGGGAATGCCAGAGATAGCCAGGGCAGCAGAGGCGCCGAGGATAGCAATGATGTCAGTCGGAACCTGTGGGTTGGCAGAGACAACAGTGGCAATCACCTGAACTTCATTGAGGAAACCTTCCGGGAAGAGCGGGCGGATCGGACGGTCAATCAGACGGGAGATCAGTGTTTCAGACTCGCTCGGACGGCCTTCACGCTTGAAGAAACCACCTGGAATGCGGCCAGCCGCGTAAGTACGCTCTTGATAGTTGACAGTCAGCGGGAAGAAGTCACGACCTGGAGTCGCTTCTTTCTTACCGACCACAGTCACGAACACCGCAGTGTCGTCCATGCTGGCCATGACAGCACCCGTTGCTTGACGGGCCATAACACCTGTTTCCAGGGTAACGGTGTGTTGACCGTATTGGAAAGTTTTTACAATAGGATTCACGTGAATTTCCTTTATCTGTTTGGGTCGCTAATTTCGCGCATGATTATAGCCGATCGACCATGAAAGGTAAGCCAGCGCAACCGCTTCTTTTTTGTGAGCTGACCCGAGCTTCCTGCCTGGCAGCGCATAAAGTAGAGCGAACCTTGTCGGCAGTGGAGAGTAAAACGATAAAACTGTGGGGTTAATCGGGAAAAGCGGGCGCGAACATCAACCGGGATGAGTGCAATAAAAAAGGAGGCCGAAGCCTCCTTAGCAAAACTGTGTGGTCGATTAACGACGCAGACCCAGCTTCTGGATCAGAGCTTGATAACGAGCAGCGTCTTTACGCTTCAGGTAGTCCAGCAGCTTACGGCGTTGAGAAACCATACGCAGCAGGCCACGGCGACCGTGGTGATCCTTGCTGTGCACTTCGAAGTGACCTTGCAGGTGGTTGATAGAAGCGGTCAGCAGAGCTACTTGAACTTCTGGTGAGCCAGTGTCGTTTGCACCACGGGCATTGTCAGCAACGATTTGCGCTTTGGTTTCAGCATTTAGTGACATAGTCATTCTCCAACTTGATGTGATCCCCCGCCGATCACTAATTCAGCGAGGGAATAGGCGGTGGCATTCTGTCATAGAGGGGAGCGCACCGCAACCCATAACTCACTTATTCCTCGAGCTCGCCACCGATACGAACCAGACGACGCGGCGCTACCTTGCCATCTTCATCTATCTCGCCCACACCAATGAATTCACGCTCGGCACCGACCGTCATCCGCACGAAGCCAGAGAGTGGTGACTTGGCCACCTGTACAGCCTGTCCCTGAGTGACATAGCTGGCCACAACCTCGGACATGTTCACTTCTGGCAGGCGCTCAACCGCGGTATCCATCGACAGGAGTAACGGATCGAGCTCCTCCCGAGGAGGACGCCCTTCACTCTTGCACTGCTCAAACAAGCCTTGCAGTTGTTCCAGTGTCACCATGCGCTCAGCCGGATACGTTGCAACCTGACTGCGATGCAGATGCGTCACATGGGCACCACACCCTAACAACTCACCCAGATCATCTATGATGGTGCGAATATAGGTGCCCTTGGAGCAGTGGATATCCAGCGTCAGCTGATCCCCCTGGAACGCCAGCAGGTTCAGCTCATAAACGGTAATGGGGCGCGCCTCACGCTCAATTTCGATCCCCTCACGCGCATACTCATACAGGGGACGCCCCTGGTGTTTGAGTGCAGAAAACATGGAGGGAACTTGCAGCGTATCACCGCGAAATGAGGCCAACGCCTGCTGCAGCTGGCTATCACTCACCTTGACTGGACGTGTCATGATGATGGAGCCATCAGCATCGCTGGTATCGGTACGTTCGCCCAGCTTAGCGGTTACCTGATAACGCTTATCGGCATCCAGCAAAAATTGGGAAAACTTGGTCGCCTCACCCAGACAAATAGGCAGCATGCCCGTAGCCAGGGGATCGAGCGCACCTGTGTGGCCCGCCTTAGCAGCGTTATAGATACGCTTTACTTGCTGTAAAGCGTCATTGGATGTGATGCCACTGGGCTTATCCAGTAGCAGAATGCCATGCACATCACGGCCTTTGAAGCGACGTCTTCGAGACATCTTTAGTCTTTAGCCTCCTCACTCTGACCGCTGGCGTGTAAACGCTCCTCGTCATCGCGAATCGTGGTACTTACCAGGTTGGAGATGCGCATCCCCTCAACCAGCGTCTTATCATATGCAAAACGCAACTCGGGAACGACTCGCAGCTGCATGGCTTTGCCTAGCAGAATACGAATATATCCCGATGCCTCGGTCAAGCCCTTAAGGCCTGTTTCGATACGTTGCGCATCACTTTGTTCACTATCTTGGTCAGCATAGTTAAGAAAAGTAACAAATACCTTGGCATGCTGCAGGTCACCTGAGACCTCAACATCCGATACTGTCACCATGCCGATACGTGGGTCTTTGACCTCACGCTGTAGGATCACGGCCACCTCACGCTGCAATTGCTGAGCAACGCGGCGGGCACGACTGAATTCTTTAGCCATTCAGGACTCCTGAAGAAAGAGGGGGCATTACGCCCCCTCTACCGAGTGAGATTACAGCGTACGCTGAATTTCCACCACTTCGTAGACTTCGATCTGATCACCAACTCGAACGTCGTTGTAGTTCTTCACCGCGATACCGCACTCATAGCCGTTCTTAACCTCGGCCACGTCATCCTTGAAGCGACGCAGGGATTCCAGTTCGCCTTCGTAGATAACCACGTTGTCACGCAGTACGCGGATTGGGCTGCTGCGCTTGACAGTACCCTCGGTGACCATACAACCGGCAACGGCACCAAACTTCGGTGACTTGAAGACGTCACGGACTTCAGCCAGACCGATGATCTGCTGCTTGAATTCCGGAGCCAACATGCCACTCATGGCCTGCTTAACTTCATCAATCAAATCATAGATGACTGAATAGTAGCGCAGATCGATGCTCTCAGAGTCGATAACGCGACGAGCTGAACCATCGGCACGTACGTTAAAGCCCAGAATAATGGCGTTAGATGCAGCAGCCAGGCTGGCGTCGGTTTCAGTAATACCGCCCACGCCGGAGCCGATGATCTTCACCTTCACCTCATCGGTGGAAAGCTTGAGCAGAGAGTCACAAATGGCTTCCACTGAACCCTGTACATCCGCCTTGAGCACGACGTTGAGTTCTGAGACTTCGCCTTCACCCATGCTGGAGAACATGTTTTCCAACTTGGCTTTCTGCTGACGTGCCAGTTTGACATCACGGAACTTGCCTTGACGATAGAGCGCCACTTCACGGGCTTTCTTCTCATCACGAACAACAGTCGCTTCATCACCCGCGGCAGGAACGCCGGAGAGACCCAAGATCTCCACTGGAATGGAAGGACCGGCTTCTTTGATATCACGACCCAGCTCATCGCGCATGGCTCGCACTCGGCCATACTCGAAACCGCACAGTACGATATCGCCCTGACGCAGAGTACCCTCTTGCACCAGTATAGTAGCCACAGGACCGCGGCCCTTATCCAGGCGAGATTCGATTACCACACCACTGGCCATGGCATCACGTACCGCAGCCAGCTCCAGCACTTCAGATTGCAGCAGGATGGCGTTCAACAGGTCATCGATACCTTCACCGCTCTTGGCTGAAACCTTAACGAATTGATATTCACCACCCAGGTCTTCAGCGACTACACCGTAGCGAGTCAATTCAGTCATGACGCGCATGGGATCAGCTGTCGGCTTATCCACCTTGGTAACGGCAACGACCAAGGGGACGTTACCAGCCATGGCGTGCTGGATAGCTTCAATGGTCTGCGGCATGACGCCATCGTCCGCTGCAACAACCAGAACGACGATATCAGTTGCCTTGGCACCGCGAGCACGCATGGCGGTAAACGCCGCGTGACCCGGAGTATCGAGGAAGGTGATCATGCCATTCTCGGTTTCTACATGGTAAGCACCGATATGCTGGGTAATACCACCGGCTTCACCCGCGGCAACTTTGGCCTTACGGATGTAATCGAGCAGAGAGGTCTTACCATGGTCGACGTGACCCATGATGGTGACCACAGGAGCCCGACTTTCAGCCTTGGCTGTAGAGTCACGATCTTGCATGACCGCTTCTTCCAGTTCGTTCTCACGACGCAGGATGACCTTGTGCCCCATCTCTTCGGCAACCAGTTGGGCGGTTTCCTGATCGATGACCTGGTTGATGGTAGCCATGGCCCCCATCTTCATCATCACCTTGATCACTTCCACGCCCTTGACTGCCATCTTGGCTGCCAATTCACCGACTGTGATGGTCTCACCAATCACCACATCACGGGCAACCGGCTGAGCTGGCTTGTTGAAGCCATGCTGAATCGAGCTCTTGCTGCGCTTACCCTTACGCTGGCGCGCGCCACGCTCTTCACGGTCATCATCTTCACGGCTCTTGGCCTTCTTGACACCGCCGCGGCGACGATTACGCGCCTCTTCTTCCCGCTCACGCTGGGCTTCGGCTTCTTTCACATACAAAGAGGTAGCCGCAGGATCTTCTTCCTGCTCTTCCGCCTTCCGGCGCGCCGCCTCTTCTTCTGCCCAACGAGCGCTGTTTTCTTCAGCCAGACGCTTCGCCTCCTCGGCTATGCGAGCAGACTCCTCTTCCGCCTTACGACGGGCTTCCTGCTCTTGCTGACGTTTCAGCGCTTCTTCTTCACGCTTGGCCATCTCTTCTGCCTCTTGGCGTGCCTTTTTCTCGGCATCATTCACTGGTGTAGCTGAGGACGCTTTACGGGCCTTTTCTTTAGCCTCAGCATCAGCCTTGGCCTTAGCTTCGGCTGCGGCTTTGGCGGCTGCCGCCTTGGCTTCAGCCGCTTTGCGAGCCTGCTCTTCCGCTTCACGGCGAGCCTGTTCCTCTGCCTCACGTTTAGCCTGCTCTTCAGCGGCCTTGATCTCATCCTCAGCTGCTGAACGACGGACGTAAGTACGAGACTTACGGACTTCAACCTGTACAGACTTGTTCTTACCACCCGCGCCCTGAACACTCAAGGTGCTTTTGGTCTTGCGCTGTAAAGTCATGCGCTTGGGTTCAGCGTCATCTGCGCCGCCATGCTGCTTCTTCAAGTGAGCCAGCAGCGTGTGCTTCTCATCTTCGCTAACCATATCATCGACAGACTTGCGGATCCCTGCATCAGTAAACTGCTGAAGAAGACGCTCTACTGATGTGTCAATATCATTGGCCAGTTGTGTTACAGATACTTCTGCCATTCATTACCTCCGCAGATTTATTCGGCCTGCTCACCGAACCAGCAGATATTGCGAGCAGCCATGATGAGTTGGCCCGCTTTCTCTTCGGTCATGCCTTCGATCCCCATCAGATCGTCAATACCCTGTTCAGCCAGGTCTTCGAGCGTTCCAATACCGCGAGCTGCCAGCATATACGCCATTTCGCGGCCTATGCCCTTGAGCCCCAGCAGGTCATCAGAAGGCTCAACCCCCTCAAATGACTCCTCTTTCGCCAACGCTCGAGTCGTCAGAGCCTGCTTAGCCCGACCACGCAACTCTTCAACCGTCTCCTCATCGAAACCATCGATGGAGAGCAGTTCATTAACCGGTACATAGGCGATCTCTTCGATGGTCGAGAAACCTTCATCGATCAACACCTCGGCAAACTCGTCATCTATGTCCAGTGCCTGAGTAAACAGGTTCAGGATGCGATCTTTTTCCGCCTGATGCTTGGCCTGCATCTCTTCGACTGTCATCACATTCAGCTCCCAACCCGTGAGCTGAGAAGCCAGGCGCACATTCTGGCCATTACGGCCAATCGCCTGGGCCAGGTTGCTGGAGATGACGGCGATATCCATTGTGTGGTGGTCTTCATCCACTATGATGGATGCCACATCTGCAGGTGCCATGGCGTTGATAACGAACTGAGCCGGATTATCATCCCACAGCACGATATCGATACGCTCACCACCCAACTCGGTAGAAACGGCCTGGACGCGCGCACCGCGCATACCCACACACGCTCCGACCGGATCAATACGGCGGTCATTGGTCTTGACGGCTATCTTGGCGCGAGAGCCAGGATCACGGGCCGCGCCCTTGATTTCGATGATCTCTTCACCGATTTCAGGTACTTCGATGCGGAACAGCTCTTTTAAGAAATCCGGATGGGTGCGGCTGACGAACAGCTGTGAACCTCGGGCCTCAGGACGAACCGAAGCCAGCAGACCACGAACACGATCGCCCGGACGGAAGGATTCGCGCGGCAACATGTCATCGCGGTAGAGTACGCCTTCGGCATTGTTACCAAGATCCAGGATGACGTTATCGCGGTTCTGCTTCTTCACCACAGCAGTGATGATACTCCCTTCCTGATCCTTGAACTGATCAACGACCTGTGCACGCTCGGCTTCACGGACCTTCTGGACAATAACCTGCTTGGCGGTTTGTGTCGTGATCCGGTCAAAGGTGACAGAATCGATCTGATCTTCTATGTAGCCACCCACTTCGATGGTGGGATCTTCGACTCGGGCTGCATCCAGGGTGATTTCACGAAACGGGTTTTCCAGCTGGCCTTGAACATCAACCACCTGCCAGCGACGGAACGTGTCGTAATCGCCCGTTTTACGATCGATGCTGACGCGAACCTCAACATCCCCTTCATATTTTTTCTTGGTTGCAGTTGCCAGTGCCGTCTCCAGCGCCTGGAAGATCTTCTCGCGGGGAACTGCCTTCTCATTGGACACCGCTTCTACAACTGCCAAAATCTCTTTATTCATGTCCGACAGCCTCGTCAATCAAAGTTCGGAACCAGATTTGCCTGCTGAATATTGGCAAAGGCAACACTCTCATCATTACCATCTACGCGCAGAGTGAGGATCTCACCCTCCACCTTCATGATAACACCCTTGTACTTGCGGCGATTGTTAACCGCCATACGCAGCGTCAGGCTAACCTGCTCGCCAAGATACTTCGCATACTGTTCAGGTTTAAACAGGAGCCTGTCCATGCCAGGGGACGAGACCTCCAGGTTGTATTCAGTGCTGATGGGATCTTCCACATCCAGAATACTGCTCACCTGATGACTCACCTCTACACAGTCTTCCACTGTGATCCCGTCTGGATGTTCAATATAGACGCGCAGCGTTGAATGTTTGCCCGCCCGGACAAATTCAATGCCCCAAAGTTCGAAGCCAAGAGCCTGGACCGGGCCCTCCAGCATTTGATCCAATCGTTGTTCTAGCGTCGCCAAGGCAACCCTCCATAAACGAAAAAAGGGCTTGAAATAGCCCAGTACAGTGACAAACACTACATTGACTAGTGTGAATCGCAGATAACAAAAAGCCCCGATTCTTCAAATCGGGGCTTTCCAACTGGACCCTGATTGTCGCCTCGCTGACGACCGTCGTTCACTGCCGTGAACAAACGTGATTGATTGGTTGCGGGGGCCGGATTTGAACCGACGACCTTCGGGTTATGAGCCCGACGAGCTACCAGGCTGCTCCACCCCGCGTCCGAAATCGTGCGAGAGTATAATCGCTCATGAATCAGGCTTCAAGCAGAGCGACTTACTTTCTGTTTTGGTGCCCAGCGCGGGACTTGAACCCGCACGCCCGGAAGCACTACCCCCTCAAGATAGCGTGTCTACCAATTCCACCAGCTGGGCAAAACTTTTAATTTGGTACGTCTGCGTCTTTATTTACAGGCACATCACTCTTCTTCACATCAACTTGCTGAGCAGCCGGTTTGCTGAGATCACTCCAGCTTTCCGCCGGCTTGGTATGATTACCGCCCATACCACCCAGCACCAGGCTCAGAACAAAGAAGAGAGTTGCCAGTATTGCAGTTGCCCGGGTCATAAAATTACCAGAACCAGACGAACCAAACACGGTGTTAGATGCTCCGGCACCGAAAGAGGCACCCATGCTTGCACCCTTACCTTGTTGGACCAACACCAAGCCTACCAAGCCAAGCGCAACCAACAGATAAACCACCAACAAAATTTCGTACATAATTACACCTTAAGCTGACTTTCAGATTTAATTCGACATCTGGATGTCGGGCTGTGCCAGCAAGGAACGTGACCATCATCCGACAATCACAGGCAACGACGAGGATCACTGCCTTTGAAACCTATCTCTGCGTGGTCTTACCCATCTACAGCTATCAGCCCCGCTCTTGCGTCTCTTATGCTTTGGGCTACAACCCGTTAAGAGCCGCACTGCAGGAGCGGGGCTAATACTATCCAGCTGACACATGGCTGACAAGCGGTTTTTTCACTTTCTGGTTTGTTTGCACATTTTCTCGGCAAAACAGAAACCTAGAATGAAAAGAACCCTATTTAACACGTTTGACCTGATCGGCAATGCGATTTGCCAAACGGATCACCTGCTCTTCCACCTCGCCTTCGACCATGACCCGGATCAGCGGCTCGGTTCCGGACTTACGCAGCAAGACCCGCCCCCGTCCCGCCAATTCACGTTCAGCCTCAGCCACAGAGGCCAGCACCTCGGCATCCTGGACTGGATCTTCATTGGCCGTAAAGCGCACATTGACCAGCACCTGCGGGAACTTGCTCATGCCGGAGCGCAACCCCTGCAGATCGCCACCACTGCGCGCCATCGCCTTGAGCACCTGTAGAGCA
>JBOFBS010000153.1:0-13010 GCA_051645725.1 Aeromonadaceae bacterium
GGATCGGTAATTTCAACTCAGCCCAAATGCTAAAGACACAGAATAGAATAAAAAACAGTGATAACCAGACAGCCATGTGAACCTCAGAATAAGCGCACAGAGCACTAGTTTCACGACCTAAGCACTCTTAGCATAATCCATTACGATGCATGGATTGTAGCTAACAGCCTAAGTGATGTTCACTGCAATCATGAGAACCTGTCATATTCTGCATAGCTCCACTTCGCAAAACCAGACTGCAACAGCAACGATGAAACTTAAACTGTCAGCGCAGTTTTTTTTGTCTAACGCTTTGACAATCATGATTTAGAGTGGCAAAAGGGTATTAGTTGTTTGGAAATTGTGACCTGAAGCACCCTGGAACGACTTGATGTTGTAGTCGTGGCATCTATTTCTTTGTGTATGAATTTACAGCCAGATCCCACCTCTACTAGGCTTAGTTAACAGGGTAATCATTGCCCTATTGAGCCGATTGCACAGACTGGTTGGCCGTTGAAGTCATGGGGGTAAAGAAGATGGGCATTTTTGAGCACTATCAACGTCGTTATGAGGCAGCACGGCAAGAAGAGTACTCGTTGCAGGAGTTTCTTGAACTCTGCAAACAGGATAAAACCTGTTACGCCTCTGCTGCTGAACGTCTGCTGATCGCCATCGGTGATCCCGAGATGGTCGACACCTCGCAAAACCCTCGTCTGAGCCGGATATTTTCTAATCGCATCATACCGCGCTACCCAGCCTTCAAAGAGTTCTATGGCATGGAAGAGGCGATAGAGCAGATTGTTGCCTACCTGAAGCATTCGGCCCAGGGGCTAGAAGAGCGTAAACAGATCCTCTACCTGCTCGGGCCAGTTGGCGGGGGCAAATCCTCGCTGGCTGAGAAACTCAAGGCATTGATGCAGAAGGTGCCCATCTACCGACTCAAGGGCTCACCCGTCAATGACCATCCATTTTGCTTGTTCGACGCTCTGGAGGATGGTGCCCTGCTGGAAAAAGAGTATGGCATTCCCAAACGTTACCTAAAGAGCATCATCTCGCCCTGGGTGGCCAAACGTCTGCATGAGCTTGGCGGAGACATAAGCCAGTTCAGGGTTGAAAAAATCTATCCCTCCATTCTCGATCAGGTGGCGATTGCCAAGACTGAGCCGGGTGACGAAAACAACCAGGACATCTCCTCGCTGGTCGGTAAGGTCGATATCCGTCAGCTGGAGCACTTTGCGCAGAACGATGCCGATGCCTATGCCTATTCGGGCTCCCTGTGTCGCGCCAATCAGGGGTTGATGGAGTTTGTTGAAATGTTCAAAGCCCCCATCAAGGTGCTGCACCCTCTGCTCACCGCGACCCAGGAGGGCAACTACAACGGCACTGAGGGGCTCTCCGCCCTCCCCTTCGATGGCATCATATTGGCCCACTCAAACGAATCGGAATGGCATCAGTTCCGCAACAACAAGAACAATGAGGCATTCCTGGATCGGGTCTATATCGTCAAGGTACCCTATTGTTTGCGGGCCTCGGAAGAGGTGCACATCTATGAAAAACTGCTGGCAAACAGTGAACTGGCCCATGCCAAATGTGCCCCGGGCACCCTGGAGTATCTGGCCCAATTCAGCGTATTGTCTCGGTTAAAAGCCCCGGAAAACTCCAGCATCTTCTCCAAGATGCGGGTTTATGATGGGGAAAGCCTCAAAGATACCGATCCCAAAGCCAAATCCTACCAGGAGTATCGTGACTACGCCGGTATCGATGAGGGCATGGATGGTCTATCTACCCGCTTTGCCTTCAAGATCCTCTCCCGTGTGTTTAATTTTGATCACACGGAAATTGCCGCCAATCCGGTCCATCTGTTTTACGTACTTGAGCAACAGATCGAGCGTGAGCAGTTCCCGCAAGAACTCCATGATAAATATATCGAGTTTATAAAGGGTTACCTGGTCCCGCGTTATGTTGAGTTCATCGGTAAGGAGATCCAGACCGCCTACCTGGAGTCCTATTCCGAGTATGGGCAAAACATATTCGATCGCTACGTGACCTATGCTGATTTCTGGATACAGGATCAGGAGTATCGGGATCCGGAAACCGGCCAGCTGTTTGATCGCGCCTCGCTTAACGCCGAACTGGAAAAGATCGAAAAACCGGCCGGGATCAGCAACCCCAAAGATTTTCGCAACGAGATCGTCAACTTTGTATTACGCGCCCGCGCCAACAATGCTGGCCGTAATCCCAACTGGACCAGTTACGAGAAGCTGCGAGCCGTCATTGAGAAGAAGATGTTCTCCAACACCGAAGAGTTGCTTCCCGTCATCTCGTTTAATACCAAGACCTCAGCCGAGGATGTGCGCAAGCATGAGAACTTTGTTGAGCGCATGATGGAAAAAGGCTACACCCGCAAACAGGTCCGGTTACTGTCGGAGTGGTATTTGCGCGTTCGCAAATCCAGCTAACCGCGCGGTTGGAGGTAGGGTTATGGCGCATTTCATCGATCGACGGTTGAATGGCAGGAACAAGAGCGCGGTAAACCGGCAACGGTTTATCCGCCGCTATAAAAACCAGATCAAGAAGGCGGTCACAGATGCCGTCACCAGACGCAGCATCCAGGACATAGAGCAGGGTGAGAGTGTCTCCATTCCCAGCAAAGACCTCACCGAACCCGTGTTTCATCAAGGTAAAGGGGGGCACAGGGAAATAGTCCACCCTGGCAATGATCGCTTCATAACTGGCGATGAAGTGACGCGCCCATCCGGCTCATCGGGTCAGGGCGCAGGTCAGGGCGATGCCAGCGACAGCGGTGAAGGCGCGGATGACTTCGTCTTTGAGATCTCCAAAGATGAGTATCTGGATCTGCTGTTTGATGAACTAGAGCTGCCCAATCTGGAGAAGAACCAGATCAACAAACTGGTTGAGATGAAGAGTTACCGGGCCGGCTATACCGCCAACGGTGTTCCCGCCAACATCAACATAGTCAAATCACTGCAAAACTCCCTGGCCAGGCGGATCGCACTGCAGGCCGGTAAAAAGCGCACACTGGCACAGCTGGAAGACGATCTGGCCCAGCAACTGGCAGACGGCGCCACAGCAGAGGCAATCGCCCCACTCAGGCAAGAAATCGCTGAGTTAAAAAAGCGTATTGCTGCTGTCCCATTTATCGATACCTTCGACCTGCGCTTCAATAATTTTGTCAAACGCCCCATCCCTTCCAGTCAGGCTGTGATGTTCTGCCTCATGGATGTCTCGGGCTCTATGGATCAAGCCACCAAGGAGATGGCCAAGCGCTTCTATGTGCTGCTCTATCTCTTCTTGACCCGCAACTATAAGAGTGTGGAGGTGGTGTTTATCCGTCACCACACCCAGGCCAAAGAGGTGGATGAACAGGAGTTTTTCTACTCGCAAGAGACAGGTGGCACCATAGTCTCCAGTGCCCTGAGGCTGATGAGTGACATAGTCAAGGCCAGATACCCGACTGAGCAGTGGAACATCTATGCGGCCCAGGCATCAGATGGTGATAACTGGGCCGATGACTCCCCCTTGTGCAAGGAGATCTTGATAAAAGAGCTGATGCCACTGGTGCGCCATTATGCCTACATAGAGATCACCAATCGTGCTCACCAGAGCCTTTGGTATCAATATGAGAACGTAGCCCAGCTCTATCCCTACTTTGCCATGGAGAACATTGCCAAAGTCGAGGATATCTATCCGGTTTTCCGGACCCTTTTCAAGAAACAGACAGCCTGTTAAGAAGGAGTTATCTATGCCGGACAGAGCTAGTCAAACCCCGCTGGATGATGGCCCGGACTGGACGTTCCCACTCCTTGAGCGCTACCAACTCGAGATCGCCCGAGTTGCAGAACATTACCGCCTGCAGACTTACCCCAACCAGATTGAGGTGATCAGCAGTGAACAGATGATGGATGCCTATTCCAGTGTTGGCATGCCTATCGGTTATCATCACTGGTCGTTTGGTAAAAAATTCATCTCGACCGAGCAGCACTATAAGCGTGGTCAGATGGGGCTAGCCTATGAGATCGTCATCAACTCCAACCCCTGTATCGCCTACCTGATGGAGGAGAATACCCTGCCCATGCAGGCACTGGTGATGGCTCATGCCTCTTATGGCCATAACTCCTTTTTCCATAGCAACTACCTATTTAAAGCCTGGACCGATGCCAGCTCCATCATAGATTACCTGCTGTTTGCCAGGCACTACATTACCGAATGCGAGGAGCGATACGGCGTCGAGGCCGTGGAGCAGTTGCTGGATGCCTGCCATGCCTTGATGAACTATGGGGTAGACCGCTACAAGCGGCCACAAAAGGTCTCCCTGGCGGAGGAAAAACGGCGTCAGAAACGTCGTGAGGAGTACTTGCAAACCCAGGTCAATGAACTCTGGCGTACCCTGCCCAAGCCCAGGGAAGCGGCCCAAAAAGACATGCGCTTCCCGAGTGAGCCGCAAGAGAACATTCTCTACTTCATAGAAAAAAACGCCCCCATGCTGGAGGCCTGGCAGCGGGAGATCATCCGCATAGTCCGCAAGATCAGCCAATATTTCTATCCGCAAAAACAGACCCAGGTGATGAATGAAGGCTGGGCAACCTTCTGGCACTACACCATTTTAAACCACCTCTATGATGACGGGCTGCTCACTGACCGCTTCATGATGGAGTTTTTGCACAATCACACCAATGTAGTCTATCAACCCCCCTATAACAGCCCTCACTACTCGGGTATCAACCCCTATGCTCTGGGCTTTGCCATGTTTCGGGATCTGCGACGCATCTGTGAAGAGCCCACCGAAGAGGATAAGCAGTGGTTTCCCGACTACGCAGGCAGCGATTGGTTGACGACCCTGCACTTTGCCATGGAAAACTTCAAGGATGAGAGTTTCATCAGCCAATTCCTGAGTCCAAAGGTGATGCGGGATTTTAAATTTTTCGCCATAGATGATGATGATCAGCAGAGCAAGCTACGGATCAGTGCCATTCACAATGAGGAGGGGTATCGCCTCGTCAGACAAAAACTGGCCATGCAGTACAACCTCAGTCAGCTAGAGCCCAACATTCAGGTTTACAGTGTTGCCCTCAAGGGGGATAGATCCCTGATCCTGCGCTATGTGCCCCATGATCGTATCCCTTTGGCCGAATCACGAAATGAGGTTCTCAAGCACCTGCATAAGCTATGGGGATTTGGGGTTCGACTGGAACAAGATGATGGGCTGGGCAATATACAACTGATAGGGCAATGTCCGGAAAGCGTTTCTTAAGAGCCATAGAAATCCGATTGTTATGGTCATCTGGGTCAAATGAAACCGGATACATACATTTTGTCCAAAAAGGAGTGTAAATGGTGAGAAGGCTCTCTTTTCACAGATCGGGCTCGCGGTATAAGTGAAGTGAAAGCGATGAATGGCATGGGGTCACTTCCACGCAACAGCTGGTCTGCCTCTGCCTTCGCCGATTTCTCACACTTTCCACCCCGTTGATTCGGGGTGTTTTTTTACTCCCGCCCTTCCGGATGGCAATTTCATACCCGCCCTTTTACTTTCAGTTGTAATTATCGAGGCAAGCACAAGAAAAACTGCCATGGTTCCAGTAACATGGCCGCCTACTCGCACGCATTGTCAGGAAAAGGATTCGACCATGCCCCTCAGTTTTGCCATTCCGCAACTGGCCCATCACAACGAAGCCGCCATTCAAGCCCGCATAGATCAGAAAACCAAACCCTTGGGTGCCCTGGGGCGCCTGGAAACAGTGGCACTGCAACTGGCGCTCATCCAGCAACGCGAGCAGATTGCCATCGATAAGCCAACGCTACTGGTCTTTGCCGGTGACCACGGCATAGCGCAACAGGGTGTTAGCATAGCCCCAAGTGCCGTCACCCGTCAGATGGTACTCAACTTCCTGGCCGGTGGTGCGGCCGTCAACTGCTTTTGTCAGGCTAACCAGATGGAGCTGAAGGTGGTTGATGCCGGTATTCTTGAGCCAATAGAGGATGCGCGGCTCATTGTTCAGCGTCTGGGGTCGGGCACGGCCGATCTCTCAAGCCAGGCCGCCATGACGACAGCTCAGGCAGAACAAGGCATCCAACTGGGCTATGCGCTTGCCAAGGCCCAGGCCGCAGCAGGCTGCACCCTGCTGGCCTTTGGTGAGATGGGCATAGGCAATACCAGCTCAGCTGCCGCCCTGCTTTGCGCCATGACGCAGCTGCCGGTGGCCGCCTGTGTTGGACGAGGAACGGGTATCAATGAAAGCCAGCTGCAATGTAAACAAAAGCTGGTAGCACAAGCCTTGCAACGCTTGACGAAGCGTCCAGAACAACAAGGGCATGATCCTCTCACCCTGTTAGCCGAACTGGGCGGTTTTGAGATTGCCCAGATCACAGGCGCCATTCTCGGTGCGGCCGAAGCGGGCATTGCCATGCTGATCGATGGTTTTATCGTCACTGCCGCCGCCATGCTGGCGGTAAGGATCGCCCCAGGCTGTCGCGACTACATGATCTTCGCCCATGGCTCAGCGGAAGGTGGCCACGCTTTGATGCTGGAGAGCCTGCGGGCACGCCCCCTGCTTGATCTCGGGCTACGGCTGGGTGAAGGGACGGGCGCCGTGTTAGCCCTGCCCCTGCTGCGCGCGGCATGTGCCTTTTACAACGACATGGCCAGTTTTGAGAGCGCCGGAGTTACGGTGTGATGTGGAGCCATTTACTCACTTCATCTGCAATATCAGGGGGAGAGGCGTGATCACCTGGCTCACCACTCAGCGAACCTATTTCTGGCTGGCTCTGGCATTTTTTACCCGCCTGCCAATCCCGGCCAAGACCCCCTTCTCAAACGAGTTGCTCAACCATGCCAGCCGTTACTTCTCGCTGGTAGGCTGGGTCGTGGGGGCTGTGGCGCTTCTCACCCTGGGCGGGGCTGCCCTCCTCTTTCCGCTCTCCATCGCCGTGCTACTGAGCATGGTCGCGACCTTGAAAATCACCGGCGCCTTCCATGAGGATGGTCTGGCGGACATGAGTGATGGCTTGGGTGGAGGCATGAGCCGTGAACGCAAGCTGGAGATCATGAAAGACTCCCGCTTGGGAAGCTATGGCAGCCTGGCTCTCATCATGGCCCTGTTTATCAAGTTTGTGGCGTTGCATGAGATCAGCACCATAGCCTTAAGCGAGGGTATGCTCAGCCTGCTTTGTCTGCATGCGGCCTCCCGGGCCTTGGCGGGTAGTCTCATCTTCGACATGGCCTATGTGCGTGATGAACCCAGCAAAGCCAAGCCACTGGCTCAGGATCAAGATCTGGGCGATCTGCTCTGGTTGCTGCTCTGGGGCCTCCTGCCTCTGCTGCTGCTCGCCCCCAGCGCGGCCATCACACTCTGCCTGGCTGGATTGATGTTTCGCTTTGGGTTTAAACGCTGGCTGAACCGGCAGATAGGCGGTTATACCGGTGACTGTCTGGGCGCGGCCCAACAACTGGCAGAGTTGGGTGGCTATCTGTTGTTACTGCTGCTGCAACAACAGCAAATAGCCCTGCTCTCCCCCTGGTTCAACCAACTGATAGCGCAGGTGTGGCACTGATGGCATCGATCACCCTCATCTTGGGCGGCGCCCGCTCTGGCAAATCGGCACATGCTGCTCGCCTGGCCGAGCAAAGCGGCAAGCAGGTCATCTATCTTGCCACTGCGACGGCACTCGATCACGAGATGCAGGAGCGCATCCTGCGTCACCAGCAGGATCGCCCCTCGCACTGGCAGCTGGTAGAGGCCCCTCGCCTCTTGCCTGAAGCCATCGCCACCCACGCCGCCACGGATCGCTGTCTGCTGGTCGACTGCCTGACCCTTTGGCTGACCAATCTGTTACATGATACCGATGGGACACCCCTGCCCGCCCCCCAGTTACAGCAGCAGTTTCAGGCTCTGGGGCAGGCGCTGGCCGAGGCGAAGGGGGATATTGTACTGGTCGCTAACGAAGTGGGCCTGGGCATCATGCCCCTTGGCGAGCTGACCCGCCGCTTCGTCGATGAAGCCGGTCGCCTCAACCAGGCCCTGGCGCAACAGGCCGATCGTGTCTTGTTTATTGCTGCAGGTTTACCTCTCACCCTCAAAGCGGGGAATGAGTCATCATGACAGCCCTCACCACCCGCCACATAGACCTGCTGCGACATGGTGCCGTAGCTGGGCCTGCCGCCCTCTACGGCAGTAGCGACCCGAAATTGAGTGAAGCCGGACAGCAAGGCTTCATCCCCCTGTTTGCCCAAAAAGAACTCCCCTGGCAACGGATCATCAGCTCCCCCCGCACACGCTGCCTCTCCACAGCCCGGGCGCTAGCAGAGCAGCACCAGTTGCCGCTGGAGATCTGGCCCGAGCTAGCCGAGATGCATTTTGGCGAGTTTGATGGCGTACCATTTGATGAGTTGGGCCCCCACTGGCATACACTGGAGCGTTTCTGGCAGGCTCCTGCTCAGCACCCGCTCCCGGACGCCGAACCCCTCGAGGCCTTCCATGCGCGGTTACACCAAGCCTGGCAACGGCTATTGCAGCATGACAAAACAAGCTCGCTGCTGGTCGTCTGCCACGCCGGCGTGATCCGCCAGCTGCTGGCGGATCTGCTTTTTGCCGACTGGCGCCGCGGCGAGTATCACCAACGGCTCGCCATTCCCCATGCTAGCCTGACCCGGTTGCAGATCTGGTATGGTGACGCTGAGCCCATAGTTCAGATCCGCAGCTTGGCCGCCCCCCTGCTCCCGGAGTACACCCCATGACTCTGCGTCACAATCAAACCCTGATGGTACAGGGCACCAGCTCAGACGCAGGCAAAAGCCTGCTGGTGACGGCCTTGTGCCGGATATTCGCCCAGGCAGGCCACAAGGTTGCCCCCTTCAAGCCACAGAATATGGCGCTAAACAGTGCCGTCACCGCCGATGGCGGCGAAATAGGCCGGGCACAAGCAGTTCAAGCCCTGGCGGCCGGGCTTCCCCCCCATGTGGACTTCAATCCCATACTGCTCAAGCCCAACACTGACACAGGCTGTCAGGTGATCATCCACGGCCGGGTCGTCACAGACATGGAGGCCCAGGCTTATCACGATTACAAGCAGGTCGCCATGAGCGCCGTGCTGGAATCTCACCACAGGCTGCGACAGCAATACAGCCGCATCATAGTTGAAGGGGCCGGTAGCCCGGCCGAGATCAACCTGCGCGAGGGGGACATCGCCAACATGGGCTTTGCCGAAGTTGCCGACTGCCCCGTTATCGTGATAGCCGACATCGATCGCGGTGGTGTCTTCGCTCAATTGGTGGGCACTCTCGAATTGCTCTCACCCAGCGAACAGGCGCGCGTCAAAGGCTTTGTGATCAACAAGTTCCGTGGCGACATCAAGCTGTTGGAGCCCGGTCTCGAATGGCTGGAGAAAAAAACTGGCAAACCTGTTCTGGGGGTCCTTCCCTATCTGCATGGACTAGATATCGCCGCTGAAGATGCCATCTTGACCCAGCAACACCAAGGGGCCACACAACTGCGGGTCGTGGTGCCCGTGTTACCACACATCAGCAACCACACAGACTTCGACCCCCTGCGCCTGCATCCCGAGATTGACCTGCAATTTGTCTCCTTGTCGCAAACGCTTCCCCCCTGTGATCTGGTCATACTGCCTGGCAGCAAGAACGTCAGAGATGACCTGGCCCAACTCCGCCAGCAGGGATGGGATGTGGCGCTGCGGCGTCATCTGCGCTATGGCGGCAAGCTGCTTGGCATATGTGGAGGTTATCAGATGTTAGGCGAAACGATTGCCGACCCACTCGGCCTGGAGGGAGCGCCAGGTCGCACGCCGGGGCTGGGGCTGCTTCCTCTTCACACCGAGCTTAAGGCCACAAAACAGCTGACATTGACCCAAGGTCAGCTGTTGCTGGGTAACAGGGCCGTGGCGGTCACAGGTTATGAAATTCATCTGGGGCAGACACAAGCTGCCACGGCGCGATCAGAAGCGATCACCCCCCTGTTGCAACTGACACAAGGCGGGTACGATGGCTGGCAAAGTGCAGATGGCCAAATTGCCGGTTGTTACCTGCATGGCTTGCTCGATACCCCCCAGGCATTGCAAGCTGTCGCCCGATGGGCAGGGGCAACCATCTCCCCACCCGTGGAGTACCACACCCAACAGCAGATGGCCATCGCAAGATTAGCCACCTGTGTTGAGCAACATCTGGACATGGGCAAAATTGAGGCTCTGTTTACTAATGACTGGAGAGATGTGTAATGGTTGATCCAACCTCGCGTGATGAGCGCCATAAAATGCGTCAACAGCGACTCAAAGAGCAGGTCGATGCACGCATCGCTGCTGCCCAAGAGGAGCGAGGCTTGCTCATCGTTATCACGGGCGACGGCAAAGGCAAGAGCACCTCAGGTTTTGGCACTGTCTGTCGTGCTGTAGGGCATGGGCTCAACGCCGCTGTCGTGCAATTCATCAAGGGCAACTGGGCTTGTGGTGAGCGCACCCTGCTGGAGTCCGCTGGCGTCACGTTTGATGTGATGGCCACGGGCTTTACCTGGGAAACCCAGGATCGCGCAGCGGATCAGCAAGCCGCCCAAGCCGTCTGGCAACAGGCTAAGTTACGGCTGCAGGATCCCACGCTAAACCTGGTGCTACTGGATGAACTCACCTACATGGTGGCCTATGGCTATCTTGAACTCGATGAGGTGATGGAAGCCTTGGTGGCTCGCCCACCCATGCAGCATGTTGTGATCACAGGCCGAGGTTGTCACCGTGCCTTGCTAGAGCTGGCCGACACGGTTAGCGAGGTCAAAAATGTCAAACACGCCTTCGATGCCGGCATCAAAGCTCAGCAGGGCATAGATTGGTGATTCTGCTTTTCCCTGGTGGGCATACCCCTTTTTGTGCCCACCTAAGCCAAGCCCATCTCTTCATCTTCAATCCCCTCTCCCTATCCCGGATGCATATGGCAACTCAGCCATGGCCCTGTAGTTAGCTCGTTTTCATTAGAAAAAACGGAAATGGATTTGCCTGGCGCCTGTTTTTTAGGCAATATGAGGTGCGAGTGTCATTAAACCATCACAGTTCGTATGTATTTAGTTGGTAAGCAACTGGAGTAAACCATGAAGAAAACAAAACGGCTCTCACCCTATGAGCATGGCCGTGGAGAAATCCAAGATAACGCTCTGCAAGCACTCTTGAGTTCACCCCTCTTTCGTCAGCGAATCGAGAAAAATCGCAAGGGTAAAGGCAGCTATGTGCGTACCAAAGTTCAACGGAACTGGGAGTCCGGACTTAAGTCATCGTTCGCTGCATGTGTAGCGATGCTTTAAGCCCGGACTTTTAGATTTACCCGGACCTTGCAGGGTCAAAAGTGGGAACTATGTACGACTTTTATACTTTCACCTTGCAACTTGATGTTACTAACACCATTCTCAAGGCCATGAGTTCCAAAAGACTCATATTGATGCATATAACAAGAACGCCTTGGTAATTTTTATAACTGTGGTTCACTGCGAAATAGCAAGGAGCACTTTATGCGCACGAGTATCGGAATAACACTGGCTTCAGCTGTCCTGCTGTCGACGCTACTGCCTCCCTCACAGGCCCAAGAGGTCTATCGCTGGAATGATGTGAACGGCATTGTCCATTACAGCCAATTACCACCAGCTGACGGTGAAGCATTTGCCAAAGTGGATCCCACTGTGGCAAAAAACGCGGCAGGTGCGCAGGTAGAAGTTGAAGAGATACAAGCCAATCTGCTTGCAGGACGAGGACTTCCCGCCACAGCCGCTGGCGGCAACAAGCCCTCCTGCTCGCCACTTCAGCAAGATGAAATCTCCTACCGCGAACGCAAAATCGAGGAGATGTATGTAGCATCCCGCAATAATTGCGATGTCATCTTTGCCTCAGTCAGTGATGCCTCCAAACGCAGCAGTTGCTACGACAACGTGGCCGCCGAACGGAGTCGTAGATATGAGAACATGCCCCTATTCCCGGAGTGCTCCCGCTGATAGCCAAGGGATAACTGTCATGAAGCCGTGATGCTATGTGACCCGACCCAAGAATTATCACCATGCCCAGCCAGCAGAGCGCATCTGTTTTCTACACTAAGAGAGCAGATGCGCTCTTTGTTTTTCCTCTTCCTCTCTAGCTGGAGCATGCCATGGAGCAAGAACACGCCGTTTTTCATCTGGGATTATCATCAACAGACCTCTGTGGCGCTAAACTGGCCATAGTGCCTGGTGATCCCGCTCGTGTAGAAAAAATTGCCCGGTTGCTCGAGAATCCGCGCTTTCTGGCCAGCCATAGGGAATTTACCAGCTGGCTGGCTGAGTTGGCTGGCCACCCTGTGGTGATCTGCTCCACTGGCATTGGCGGCCCCTCCACCTCCATAGCCGTAGAGGAGCTGGCCCAACTGGGTGTCCGCACCTTCCTGCGCATCGGCACAACAGGAGCCATTCAGCCTCACATCCAGATCGGGGATATCCTGGTCACCACGGCAGCGGTGCGACTCGATGGTGCCTCCCTGCATTTTGCCCCTGCTGAATTCCCCGCCGTGGCCGATTTCGAGTGCACCACGGCTCTAGTTAAAGCGGCCAGAGATGCCGGGCTACCACTCCATATTGGCATCACAGCGTCATCGGATACCTTTTACCCCGGGCAAGAGCGTTACGACACCTTCTCAGGGCGTGTCGTCAGCCACCTGCAAGGCTCCATGGCCCAATGGCAAGCCATGGGCGTCATGAACTATGAAATGGAATCGGCCACCCTGCTCACCATGTGTGCCAGCCAGGGCTTACGGGCTGGCATGGTGGCAGGGGTCATTGTCAATCGAACCCAGCACGAAATACCGGATCGCACACTCATGGAACTGAGCGAAAATCGGGCTGTGAACGTTGTGATTGCAGCCGCCCGCCAGCTAGTTTCCAGCTGAGACAGCGTGGCGATTGCTTACGAAAAAAGCAAACGCACTCACATAGTTACAAAACTTGGCACAGACTCTTGCCAGCGCCGCCATTCATCGCTAATATGCGGCCCACTCAAGC
>JBOFBS010000154.1:0-21825 GCA_051645725.1 Aeromonadaceae bacterium
ATCGAATATCAATTTTTTTGACATCCAATTCCTGTGAGTGCCCACACAGATTGCTTGATTTGATTGTTAAAGAGCGTGACAGCGTTGCTGTCGTGGGATGCGTATTCTACGCAACCCGCGTTTCGAGTCAAGCACTTTCCGCTTGCTTTTCAACGCTGCCGGACATCACGTCCGTCGATGAGGGCGCATTATAGGGAGTGATTTGCTGCTGACAAGCACTTTTTGTGAAAATGCCACCATTCGGACAAAATTGCCTCATAACGCAGCAAATCTATACACTATCTACTCCGAATCCAGTGTTGGTGCTCCCCCAAGGAACTGAGCGGCGAAGTTATCGACTCGATTCCAGTCGGTAAACTCCAGATCCTGGCTCTTGTCTGTGCTGCCACCCGTCATCCACATGATGAATTGGATGATCATGCTCTGCCACCAGGTATAGCGGGAGTAAAGCAGAGCACCGGCGAAGACGGCACAATGCCGGGGACGCCAAGCTGAACGAGCCAACCATTTGCGCATATAGAGGTTGGTATGAGGCTCACTCTTCTCGGGCTTGCGCGCGGTCAGGCAGACGCCGACAAATGCCGCATCGAGTTGGTTCAGCTCCTGTCCATACTCTTTCACTAGCCGATCGAGCTCCTTGGGGAAATGGCCATAGCGAATCGAGGCTCCTACCAAAATTTTACGGTATTCACTCAAAGGGCGACTCGGCTCCTCCCCTAGTTGTACCCACTCTACATGCCACTCATCCGCCAGATTGACCATATGCTCGATAATTTTCCGGGTTTGCCCCTCATGAGTTGCGTAGAGCACCAACAAACTGGCCATTTAGTTCTCCTGAGCCTTATCTATCCACATTAACGTTATTCGCCCATGAGTACGATTACGCAAGAGCTGCTCGAACGCCTCGCGCTCATCGCAAGGACACCTCGCTTGCAACCGGATCTGTTCACCATAGTCGACCTCAATATTTTCACAAGCAAAGTGTGCAAGCGCCCACTGGCAAAGCGGCCATTCATCATAGTCGCACCATAACTCAAATCCCTGGCAAGCCATCACCCAGTGGCGAGGCATCTCCTTTAGCAACTGTGCGACACCAGAGCTGTAAGCCCGAACCAGGCCACCCGTACCCAACTTGATGCCCCCATAATAGCGAACCACTATGGCGGTAACCTCGCCTAAGCCACTGCCACGCAGTTGGTTAAGCAGCGGCTTCCCCGCTGTACCAGCAGGCTCGCCATCGTCACTGAAGCCATAGCTTTGTCCATCCTCTGGTGCCCCGGCAATAGAGGCCCAGCAACAATGACGAGCCTGAGGATGTTGAGCGCGGACCTCCAAAATCCAGGCCTTTGCCTCCTCTTTGCCTGCCGTGTGTCGCAGCAAAGTCAAAAATCTGCTCTTCTTTATCTCTTCGCTAAATTCCAGCGATGTGGCAGGAACGGGATAGTTGCTCATCACCCTCACCAAGCTTCAACACTCCTCTCTCGTTTACACAGCGTATCCAATTAACAAGCAACGGACAAAAACGCAGGCATCACTCTTACCCATCACATCCGCAGACTATCTGCGCTCTGGTGCGGATACCCCGGGGGCTTAACGACGCACAGTGCGGTCCAGTAACCCGATCAGGTTGTTTACTTAGCGGAGAATGGGGCCATGGCGGGAATAAATAGATAAGCTCACCTCAAACATCAGAGACCATGCCTTATCGTCTGTACGGCAAGCTCCACGGCGAGTCAGCGCTGGGGACCTCTGCCATCCCCTGTCACATGGGTATCAACAGACAACGGGATCACGCCCACAGGAAAACTCCATTGCCCGATGGACCGAGTGTGATCTCTTCGGATTTGTGAAGCGAAGCGAAAATAATAACTGATTGAACAATGATAATATGAAGTAGTGCTGCCCTTGTGAAAGTAAACGCGATAAACCACACAATGGAGCCGTTTGCTATCACTGAATCCTTACAGCTTGTGAGCTTGTCGGCCAATTCCTTGCTTTTTAGCAGACAAATGTGTTCAATCTGCGCACTTAAACAGGAGACCGAGCATAAAAGATGGGAAAACAAATCCTTATCGTTGACGATGACCAGGAAATCCGGGAGTTACTCCAGGAGTATCTGGCTCGTGCCGGTTTCGATGTTCTGGTCGCAGCCGAGGGCGGTGAAATGTACCGCCATCTGGCAAATACCTCTCCAGATTTGATTATCCTGGACATAATGATGCCAGGAGATGATGGTTTCCACCTCTGTCAGCAGATCCGCCGTAACTCTCAGGTTCCTATCATCATGCTTACCGCCGCATCAGATGAAGCGGATCGTGTCATTGGTCTGGAGCTTGGGGCAGATGACTATATTGCCAAACCCTTCAGCCCGCGAGAGTTGATGGCTCGCATTAAAGCTCTGCTCCGCCGAGCCGAATTCCGTCAACCGGAGAAAGAGAGTGGTCGTCGCCTGCGCTTCGCCGACTGGGTGTTGGACACGCTAAGCCAGCACCTGATCAACGATGATGGTACCGAGCTGGATCTGACTGGAAGCGACTTCATGTTGCTCTCACTCTTCTTGCAACACCCCGGTCAGGTGATGGATAGAGATAGTATCAGTGATGCAACTCGGGGCCGGGAAACCCTGCCCATGGAGCGTGGCATTGATGTACAAATCAGCCGTCTGCGCCAGAAGTTAGGCGATAATGGTAAAAGCCCCAGAATAATTAAGACGATACGCGGCAGCGGCTACATGCTGATCGCCGAAGTTCGCCATGAAAATTAGACGCCTGCTCTCCTGGCTGATCCCCCGTTCGTTACTTTCACGCATGTTATTGCTGCTACTGCTGGCCATACTTCTGGCCCAGAGCCTGCTTTCTGGCATCTGGCTGCAACAGTTACAAAAGCATGAACTGGATGGCATGCTGACCACCACTCGCAACCTTGCCATCTCTGCCGCCGCTACGGTTCGTTTCTTTAACTCTCTCCCTCCGGCCTACCGTCAAGTCGCCCTCGACCAATTACGCAACATGGGTGGCAGTCGCTTCTTCGTCTCGCTGAACCGCCATGAAGTCAAAATTGAGAGCATTTCCGACTCAAGTCGTAAGCGGCTCGTGATAAATGAAGTACGCAATACGCTTCAGCACAGATTAGGCTATGGCATCAACATCAAGGTGGACTTTTCCTATCCAGATAAACTGCATGTCTTTGACAATGAGACCCTGCTAGCCGATATCCCCGCCAGCTGGACTCACAACACCTTGTTGATGGAGCCCCTGAATCCTCCCATTCTGGTCACTCAGATTCGGCTGGATGAAAATGAATGGCTCTATCTTGCGGCCTTGCTGCCCGCCCCCTATATGACATTGGAAGAGGTAGTACTCCCTCCGCACCAGATCCGCTTCATTCTGCTACTAACCACCATCCTTTTTTTCTTCACCTTTGTTCTGGTACGTTGGCAAACGGGCCCACTACGCCGCCTGGCAAGCTCGGCCGTCAGCCTGGGTAAAGACATAGACCAACCCGCCCTGCCAGAGGAGGGCGCTAGTGAAATCGTTGCTGTGACCCGGGCAGTCAACATAATGCAGCACAGAATACGTCGCTATATAGACGACAGAGAGCGGTTATTCAGCTCCATCTCCCATGACTTGAAAACCCCCATCACCCGATTACGTCTGCGGGTGGAGCTGCTGGATAATGAAAGTCAGATAGCCAAATTCAACAAGGATCTGGATGATCTGGAGATGATGGTCAAGGGAGCACTGCAGACCGTCAAGGACACAGACATTCATGAGAATATCGAAGTCATCGATATCAACCAGTTACTCGAGCAAATAGCCGAGGGCTACAACCTGTCTGGCAAACAGCTCATGTCCATTGAGGGTCGTTGCAAGAAACCCTATCGTGGCAAACCGCTGGCCCTCAAACGCTGCATCGGCAACCTGGCCGATAACGCCATCAAGTATGGGCAAAGGGTGCGGATCATCGTCATGGACGACATTGAAGAGGTGGATGAAGCCGAGGTGGTCATCCTCTACTTTATCGATGAAGGGCCAGGCCTGCCCGCCGACCAGTTGGAGAAGATCTTCGAGCCCTACTACCGCCTCAGCAATGACCCCTCCGGCTCCGGGCTTGGTCTCGGCATCGCCCGCAGCATTGCCCATGCACATGGTGGCGATCTGGTGCTGGAGAATCGCCCACAAGGGGGGCTGCAGGCCGTCCTCTCCTTGCCAAGGCACTGAGTAACGTATGCGCCCTCTACTCCCCCTACTCCTACTGTTTTCCAGCTCCACCTTCGCCCATGAGATTGAGGTGCTGCACTGGTGGACAACCGGGAGTGAAGCCAAAGCGGCTCAGGTACTGCGGAGCAGATGGCTGTCGCTTGGTAATCAATGGCAGGATGCCGCCATCGCTGGAGGCGGCGGCCAATCCGCTATGCTGGTATTGCGTAGCCGGGTTTTAGCTGGCACGCCACCCCAGGCGGCTCACCTTAAAGGAGCAGAACTCCATGCCTGGGCCAAACTTGGCTTCATGCGTGATCTGGGTAAACTGGCTCGCCGCAACCAATGGGAGCTGCGTCTCTACCCCTTTGTCAGTTCAACCTTGAATCATCAAGGGCAGGCGGTAGGCGTTCCTATCGGCGTTCATCGCATGAATTGGCTCTGGGCAAATCCAGAGCTCTTCGCCCGCCTCAAACTATCCCCGCCCAAAAATTGGGAAGAGTTCATCTCGGTTGCATATCAATTCCAAAAGGCAGGGATCACCCCTTTAGCCATTGGTGATGAACCCTGGCAATTGGCCATATTGTTTGAATCGATCGCCTTGGGTGAAGGAGGAAGTGACTTTTTTCGACGGGCCTTTGTCAGCCTGGATGAGGAGACACTGCGTGGTCCACGTATGCAGATTGTATTGCGCCGCTTCCACCAACTGCGCGCCTTTTTACCCGCCAACCACATAGGCCTCAAGTGGCATGATGCCACCCGAATGGTTCGCCGTGGCCAGGCAGCCATGCAGATCATGGGCGACTGGGTAAAGAGTGAAGAGGGAGAGTCACACCTGCGTTGCCTGCCCGCACCCGGTACAGCAGGAAAATTCAGCTACAACCTGGACTCCCTTGGCCTATTCATACAAAACACGGAAGCCCAGACTCAGGCCCAGGACGAGCTGGCAGACCTGCTCATGGATAGTGAATTCCAGCGCAGTTTTAACCGGGTAAAAGGCTCCATCCCCACACAACCCGCCATAGAGCTAACAGGGTTTGACCCCTGCGCCATAGAGTCAGCACACGCCCTCCAATTGGCCATACAGCAGGGCGATCTGGTCCCAAGCATGGCGGAAGGCATGGCAATCCCTCCCCATACGCAACAAGCCATTTTTGACCTCTTGGCCAGCTATTTTTCTGACCCGAACGGTGATGAAAAGCAGGCAGCAGAGCAATTGGCACGCGTTGTTCAGGCTATGCAGCGCAGCCAAAATGGGCAGTAACCCAGCCCCTGGCACAATTAAACGGGATTAACCTAGGGGTCATTGCACACCGATACTGTGTGTTAAACTGATGCAACTCGGGCAATGTAGGAGAGATCTCTATGGCAGGACAAGGTTCTGCAGGCAACGTCATCGCCGCCTTGTGCAGCGTATTCATCCCTGGTCTGGGGCAACTGGTTCAGGGGCGCCTGCTGATGGGAGTGGTGCATTTTGTTCTGGCTAGCCTGCTCTGGCTCATCATGCTCGGCTGGATCATCCATCTTTGGTCGATTCTGGATGCCGCCCTGTGGAAGCCGAAACTGGCTGGCTAGCCACGGCTTGATTCGGGGGCGACTCTGCGTATCATGAGCGCCCCAAGCCTGATTGAGGATAGATGATGAGCGATCTCTTTGCCCAAGCCGACCAGCAACTGGATGCGTTGGGGCTACGCTGCCCCGAGCCTGTCATGATGGTACGCAAGAGTGTTCGCGCCATGCAGGAGGGGGAGACACTGCTGGTCCTGGCCGATGATCCCGCCACCACCCGTGATATTCCCAGCTTCTGTCGTCACATGGATCATACCCTGATCGCCAGTGACACCTCGATGCTCCCCTACCGCTATCTGATCCGCAAGGGGCTCTGATCGTTTAAAGCCAACGGTGATGCCACAACCAAACGGCCAAGCCACAAATCAAAACCATCAGCAACGAGACAAACACAGCAAACCCGGCCGCCGAACTCCCCCCGGGGATCCCACCCAAATTGACACCAAACAGCCCGGTAAGAAAGGTGGCAGGCAGGAAGACCATGGCCATCAAAGACATGATGTAGGTGCGCCGGGTCATGGCCTCTGTCAAACGGGCATTGAGCTCATCGGCCAGCAGCGAGGTGCGCGCTATGCTGGCGTCCAAATCTTCAAGCCAGCGGCCAAGGCGATCGGCGATCTCCTGTAACCGCCGCAGGTCATCCACCTCCAACCAACCCACCTTCTCATTAGCCAAACGGCTGAAAAGATCACGCTGAGGGGCCAGGTAACGTCGGGATACGATAAGCTGGCGGCGAATGTCGGCCAGGTCCACTCTGTCTATGATTCGCTCATTGAGCAAATGCTCTTCCAGCAGGGCGATCCGCTCCTGCAACTCGTCAATGAAGTCACCAGCCTGCTCTGTAATGTGCTCACAGAGATCAACCAGCCAGTCAGCCGTATTCAAGGGGCCGATCCGCTTGGCCAGATCCTCGACTATGGCCTCCACCGCATGTACTCGCCGGCGCCGGGTGGAGACTATGATGCGATCGCTGATATAGAGACGAATGGCAACCATATGATCCGGGCGCTGCCCTTCGTTGGCATTAATACAGCGCAAGGTGAGCAGCATGCCGCCATTGGCCTTTACCAGCTTGGGCCGACTACTCTCCCCCTGTAGCGAGTCTCGTACGCCATCCGGTAGTAAGGGCGTGTTTTTAATCCACTCATAAACATGGGGTGAAGAGTAGTCCAGGTGCATCCAGACATCCTGCTCCGGCAGTTCACTACCTGGAGTGAGAGGCTCACCGCCACCCTGACCATCCAGTTTAAGAGCAAAAACGGCGGCCGTTGGTAAATATGCACTCATGCGCGCCCCCTCTGCTTCGCTATAGCCACACATTCGGCATGACAAGGACAGCTAACCTCATGATCATTGACCATACCCACAGCCTGCATGAAGGCATAGCAGATAGTGGTGCCAACGAAGCTGAACCCACGTTTCTTCAGGGCCTTGGACATGGCATCTGACTCCGGGCTGGAGGTGGGGGCATCCCTCATGCTGACCCAGTGATTGATACGGCTCTTGCCTCCGACGAAACTCCACAGATAGTCGGCAAAATCTATCCCCTCCGCCTGCATCGCCAGATAGGCTCGGGCGTTTTTGATGATCGACTCCACTTTCAGGCGGTTGCGGATGATCCCTTTGTCCTGCAGCAAGCGCTCTACGTCCGCCGGGGTAAAGGCGGCGATCCGTATCGGGTCGAACTGGGCAAAGGCCTGCCGATAGCTCTCTGTGCGTTTGAGAATGGTGATCCAGGAGAGCCCAGCCTGTTGCCCATCCAGGCAGAGCTTCTCGAACAACTCGAGGCCATCATTAACCGGGCGCCCCCACTGGGTATCGTGATAAGCAATATATTGGGCATCCTGGGTGACCCAGGGACAACGACCTTGCATCCAGCTCTCCTTATCCACCTGATCCAGCCTGCCAGACTCATAAACCCGAAAAAAAGCACACTTTTCCGTAACGATATGGCGACAAAGGCAATTCAGCCTATATTCCAGACAGCCCAGGCGCTATACTCTGGCGGTTTATTTCCGCTCAGTATGCACTGAACCTATCGCGCGAACAAAATCATGCAAAAATTCGATATCAAGACCTTTCAGGGACTGATCCTGACCCTCCAAGATTACTGGGCCAGGCAAGGTTGCGTTATTGTGCAGCCCCTCGATATGGAGGTGGGTGCCGGGACATCACATCCGATGACCTTTCTGCGCGCCATTGGCCCCGAGCCAATGAACTGCGCCTATGTTCAACCCTCCCGCCGTCCGACCGATGGCCGGTATGGTGAGAACCCTAACCGCCTGCAACACTATTACCAGTTCCAGGTGATCCTCAAGCCTTCACCGGCCAATATTCAGGAGCTCTACTTGGGCTCCCTGCGCGAACTGGGCTTCGACCCACAGGTGCACGATATTCGCTTCGTGGAAGACAACTGGGAAAACCCGACCCTGGGCGCCTGGGGTCTGGGCTGGGAGATCTGGTTAAACGGCATGGAAGTGACTCAGTTCACCTACTTCCAGCAGGTGGGTGGCCTGGAGTGTGCGCCGGTCACGGGTGAAATCACCTATGGCCTGGAGCGCCTGGCCATGTATATCCAGGGCGTTAACAGCATCTATGATCTGGTCTGGGCCGATGGCCCTCTGGGCAAGATCACCTACGGCGACGTCTTCCATCAGAACGAAGTTGAGCAATCTACCTACAACTTCGAACACGCCGATGTCCCCTTCCTGTTCCAGCTGTTCGATCAGTGTGAGAAGGAGTGCCAGCATCTTCTGGCCCTGGAGACTCCGCTGCCGCTACCGGCTTACGAGCGCATCCTCAAAGCGGCTCACGCCTTCAACCTGCTGGATGCCCGCCACGCCATCTCAGTCACCGAGCGTCAGCGCTACATACTGCGCATTCGCACCCTCTCCAAGGCGGTGGCCGAGGCCTACTACGCAGCCCGCGAAGCGCTGGGCTTCCCGATGTGTAAGGAAAAGGTGTGAGCATGGTAACTGAGAATCTGTTGATTGAACTCGGCACCGAAGAGCTGCCGCCCAAGGCCCTGCGCAAGCTGGCTGAAGCCTTTGCCGAGAATTTCACCCAAGAATTGACCAAGGCTGAACTGGCCTTTGAGCGAGTCGAATGGTTTGCCGCCCCGCGCCGTCTGGCGCTGAAGGTACATCAACTGGCAACCACACAACACGACAAGCAGGTCGAAAAACGTGGTCCAGCCGTCAGTGCTGCCTTTGTTGATGGCAAGCCAACCCAGGCGGCTGTCGGCTGGGCCCGCTCCAATGGTATTGAGGTCGAACAGGCCGAACGTCTGGTGACAGACAAGGGCGAGTGGCTCATTCATCGTGCCACCATAGCCGGCCAGGCCACCAAGCAACTCATAGCTGGCATGACCGCCACGGCGCTGGCCGGTCTGCCCATCCCCAAGCTGATGCGCTGGGGTGCCGAGCGTACCCAGTTTGTGCGTCCTGTGCATACCCTCTGTCTGCTGCTAGGCGGCGAACTGGTAGCGGGTGAGGTGCTGGGTCTGCAATCGGCACGTATCCTGCGCGGTCACCGTTTCATGGGCGAAGCCCAATTTGAGATAGAGCACGCCGACCAATATCCAGGGCTCCTGGAAGAGCGTGGCATGGTCATCGCCGACTTTGCTCGTCGCAAGGCCTTCATCAAGGCGGGTGCCGAGCAGGCAGCCGCCGAGCTGGGCGGTATCGCTGATATTGATGATGCCCTACTCGAAGAGGTTACCTCTTTGGTCGAATGGCCAGTGATCCTGACCGCCTCTTTCGAAGAACGCTTCCTCGAGGTACCGGCCGAGGCACTGGTCTACACCATGAAGGGCGATCAGAAGTACTTCCCTGTCTATGACAAGAGCGGCAACTTGATGCCGAACTTCATCTTCGTCAGCAACATAGACTCTAAAGACCCCAGCCAGATCATCGCAGGCAACGAGCGCGTAGTTCGTCCCCGCCTCTCCGATGCGGAGTTCTTCTTCAAGACGGACAAGAAGCAACCCCTGGCCGCCCGTCTCGAGAGCCTGGCGACCGTGCTGTTCCAGCAACAGTTGGGCACCCTGAAGGATAAGTCTGTTCGCATTGCCGAACTGGCCGCCTTTATCGCCCCGCGCATCAAGGCTGATGTAGAGCATGCGACCCGCGCCGGTCTGCTCTCCAAGTGCGACCTGATGACCAACATGGTGATGGAATTCACCGACACCCAGGGCGTCATGGGCATGCACTATGCGCGTCACGATGGTGAGGCGGAAGATGTGGCTGTCGCCCTGAACGAGCAGTACATGCCGCGCTTTGCCGGCGATGCTCTGCCGGGTGGCCTGGTAGCCTGTGCCGTGGCGATTGCAGACAAGCTCGACTCCCTGGTAGGTATCTTCGGTATTGGCCAGGCCCCCAAGGGTGACCGTGACCCCTTCGCCCTGCGTCGTGCCGCCATAGGCACACTGCGTATCGTGGTGGAGAAGCAGCTCGACCTGGATCTGGTGGAGTTGGTGACCAAGGCCGCCGAGCTGTACGGTAGCAAGATCAGCAATGGCAAGGTGATCGATGAGGTCATCGACTTCATGCTGGCCCGCTTCCGTGCCGCCTATCAGGATGAAGGCATAGAGGTAGATGTCATCCAGGCTGTTCTGGCCCGCCGCCCTACTCGCCCTGTCGACTTCGACAAGCGCGTGAAGGCGGTCAGCCACTTCCGCACCCTGGACGCGGCCGAAGCCCTGGCGGCCGCCAACAAGCGGGTCTCCAACATTCTGGCCAAGTTCGACGGTAAGCTGAATGCCAGTGTAGAGAACAGCCTGTTGCAAGATCCAGCCGAGCAGGCCCTGGCGGCCAAGGTTGCCGAACTGGAAACTCAGCTGGCGCCTCTCTTCGCTGCTGGCGATTATCAGAGCGCGCTGACGGCTCTGGCTAGCCTGCGCGATGTGGTGGACAGCTTCTTTGACAAGGTAATGGTGATGGCCGAGGACGAGGCGCTCAAGCTCAATCGTCTGACACTGCTCTCACGCCTGCGCGATCTGTTCCTGCAGATAGCAGACATCTCCTTGCTGCAGAAGTAAATTCCAGTTTCACGCTATGAAAAGACCCGGTTAGTCCGGGTCTTTTTATTTGGTTAGCCGTATGGTTCAGCCGCACGAGCGAGTTTAGAATATTTTACCCCTTGCAGTCGGAGTGGTTCGTTGTTTCACGTGAAACAAGAGTCAGCCGCTCTCATGGACTGCCAGGCAGAAGTGGGTACACAGCCCCCATCCACCTACTGCAGGCAAGATACCTGTTATCGCGTTTGGATTCACTGACATGCACTTTTCCCAATTTGGCTCTAAATTTACCCGTCACGCCGGTATTACCCAACTCATGGACGACCTCAACCAGGGGTTGCTCAACCCCGATGCCATCATGTTGGGAGGAGGAAATCCTGCGGCCATTCCCGCCATGACAGAGGCGTTTGCGGCCGAAGCGGAGTTGCTATTACAGCAAGGGGAGCTGCTCAAGGTGATGGCCAATTATGACGGCCCCTTGGGGCGTGATAGCTTCATTCACGCCCTGGCTGACCTGCTCAAACGCGAATATGGCTGGGATATCAGCCCCAAGAACATAGCCCTGACCAATGGCAGCCAGACCGCCTTCTTCTATCTCTTCAATTTGCTGGCCGGTGAGTTTGCCCAGGGAAAACAGAAGAAGGTGCTCTTCCCGCTGGCCCCTGAATATATTGGCTACGCCGATTCGGCGTTATCTGAGGAGATGTTTGTCGCCTGCAAGCCGACCATAGAGCTGCTGGAGGGAGGACTATTCAAGTACCGCGTCAACTTTGACGAACTGGAGGTGGGTGACGATATCGGTCTGATCTGCGTCTCACGCCCCACCAATCCGACAGGTAACGTGCTGACCGATGAAGAGATCTCTCACCTGGATGAAATTGCCCGCGCCAAGGGCATACCCCTGCTGATCGATAATGCCTACGGCACCCCCTTCCCCAATATCATCTTCACCGAGGTTAAGCCCTTCTGGAACGAGAACACCATACTCTGCATGAGCCTCTCCAAGCTGGGGCTGCCGGGTACACGCTGTGGCATAGTGATAGGGCCAGAGACCCTGATCCAGGCCATGGGTAACCTCTCCGGCATCATCAACCTGGCCCCGGGTGGAGTCGGCCCTCGCATGGTTCAGAATTGGGTCGAGAGTGGCAAAATCATCCAGCTCAGTGAACAGGTGATTCGTCCCTTCTACGAGCGTAAGGCCAAGCAGGCCATCGCCTGGCTACAGGAGGCTATCCCCAATCCACGGATGCGCATCCATAAACCGGAAGGAGCCCTCTTTCTCTGGCTCTGGTTTGATGGCTTAACCGTGCACAGCCAGACCCTCTACGAGGAGCTAAAACAGGCAGGACTCATCATAGTGCCCGGTCACTACTTCTTCCCCGGGATCGATGACAATCAATGGCCACACCAATATCAATGCCTGCGTCTGAACTACGCCCAGGATGAGCATAAGGTGCGCCAAGGCATCACCATCCTCAGTGAAGTGGTCAGCCGATACTTGTAATTGGCTGTTTAATAACTCGATTTACCGCGCAAATTTCATATACTCCCTCTCGCCTGGTTGAAAAAACAGGCGAGAGTGCGACACAATCGGGTGTCTACACTGAGGCCCACACCATGTCACTCTCAGTCATCATCTGCGACGACTCCCGTTTTGCGCGGCAGCAGTTGGCCAACAGCCTGCCAGCTGGCTTTGCCACTGAACTCCATTTTGCCAGCGATGGGCAAGAAGCATTGAGCCTGCTCCGTCGGGGCTATGGTGAATTGCTCTTTCTCGACCTGAATATGCCAATATTAGATGGCTATCAAGTATTGGAGTGCATCCGTAGCGAAGATCTTAATATATTAGTGATAGTCCTCTCTGCCGATATCCAGCCTTTGGCCAAGAGACGGGTTGAAGAGCTAGGCGCTCTAGCCTTCATGCAAAAACCGCTGCAGTTGCAGGAGCTGAACGCACAGCTGCGCCGCTTTGGTCTCAGCAGTGAACAAGAGCCTCCCCTTTCAAACACAGAGCGCTCACCCACCCCAATCCATTGCCTGGATGCCCTACAGGAACTGGTCAATGTGGCCATGGGAGAAGCCGCACGACAGCTTGCGGACCTGCTCAACGTCTTCATTCACCTTCCCATACCCAAGGTACATTCACGCCCAGGCACCACCATCCGTGCCGAACTGAATCACTGGCTGGCAAGCGAAGATATGGTGGTAAGCCAGGGCTTCGTCACCGGCAAGATAGCAGGCGAATGCCTGGTACACATCACCCATCACGATATGCTGCATCTGACTGCGAATCTCGATTTAGCAGAATCAGCAGAAGATGCAAAATCACTCATGATAGAGCTGGCGAGTATGCTCAGTGGAGCGTTGCTACGAAGCTTGGCCGAACAATTAGGGTTAGGGTTCAGCCCCAGCCATCCAACACAATTGAGCCTACTGGACGACTCCATTCTCTCCCGTAATGCCCACTGCGACTCGATACTGAGCGTGGAGCTCGCCTACGTGATCCCACACTCAGGTATGCCGGAAAACCCGAGCCGGGTCGATATTCAACTTATTTTCACCTCAGACTCTCATATGGCGCTGGAGCGTCGACTTAGCCTATTGGTAGAGTGATTAATGGAGCAGATCGAAATGGATGAGTTTCATTGGCTTCTCGATATCCTGCAGACCATAGATGTGGGACTGGTCGTTATCGATCGTCACTACCGGGTACAACTGTGGAATGGCTTCATGGAAAATCACAGTGGTATCACGGCGAGTCAATTGCGCGACGCCAACTTATTCGCCCACTTCCCGGAATTACCCGAGGCCTGGCTGAAGCGAATGCTGGAAACTGTCTTTACCTTGCGCAGCCCTGTCTTCAGCTCATGGGAGCAAAGAGCCCGATTATTCGAGTTCGTCAGCAGTCGCCCCTTTACCGGGAGCAGTGAACTCATGTATCAAAATCTGACACTCATGCCCCTGGCCTCCCGTAGTGGTGAATGCAATCATGCCTGCCTCATCATCTACGATGTGACGGATGCCGCCATGGGTAAGCAGGGACTACAGGCTGCCAACCAGCAACTGAGGCAGCTCTCCTGCACAGATCGTCTGACTGGTCTCTACAACCGTGGCCATTGGGAGGAGTGTTTACGCCAGGAGTACGACACCGCAGGCAAGGCGGCACTGCCAAGTTCACTCCTGCTGTTGGATATCGACTTCTTCAAATCTATCAACGATAACTATGGGCACCAGGCGGGTGATGAAGTATTGCGCCAAGTAGCCAGCGTATTAAAACAACAGCTCCGCACTGGCGACATGGCTGGGCGCTACGGTGGTGAAGAGTTCGGGGTACTCCTGCCCCAGACTGGCAGCACAGCAGCCCTGGCGCTTGCCGAAAAGATCCGGCAGGCCATGGCTGCACTGCGTATCCCCTATGAGGGGCAGAGTCTGACATTTACCATCAGCCTGGGGGTGGCCCAACGTCATGGCGCCCATGCTACACCAGCCGGTTGGCTTCGCGATGCCGATAGCGCTCTCTACCAAGCCAAGCATAGTGGCCGCAACTGCGCCTGCCTAGCCCCCGTTCCCACACCTGCTACAGCTTTACAAGATGAGCCCACGGCTACTCTGCTGTAATACCGGATGGCCAAGTCGTTCCACGTGAAACAAAAAAGCCAGTCATCGCTGACTGGCTTTGTGCATATCCACTGAATGACTCGACTCAATAATCGAGGTTGGCAACCCGCAATGCGTTAGTCTCGATAAACTCACGGCGTGGCTCTACGGCATCCCCCATCAGGGTAGCAAAGAGCTGATCCGCAGCAATCGCATCATCAATAGTCACACGCAACATACGACGAGTGGTCGGATCCATTGTGGTTTCCCACAGCTGGTCCGGGTTCATCTCACCCAGCCCTTTATAGCGCTGGATATAAACACCGCGCTTGCCTTCGTCAACTAACCAGGCAATCGCCTCATCGAAGTTGGCAACCGGCTTGACCTTCTCACCGCGCTTAACATAGCCACCCGCTTCTATCAGATTGGCTATCTGAGCACCCAGAGTGACGATCTGCTTATATTCGTTCGAGGAGAGGAAGTCATAGCTGAGGTGATACTTATGATCAACGCCATGCTGACGCAGACTCACCACAGGCAGATAGACCTGACGCTCTACATTGTGCTCGACCGCTATGCTGAACTGGGAACCATTAGTGCCCTGATCAAAGAGTACCTGCTGCAACTTGCTGCTCCAGGCCTTGACCTGCTCTTCATCTGCCAGCAGCTCATTAGAGAGCGCAGGCTGATAGATAAGCTGAGTCAACACGGCCTCGGGTAAGCGACGGGAGAGGCGTCCAATCAGGCTCTGAACGGTGCGATACTGCAGCACCAGCTTCTCCAATTGCTCACCGCCGATACCAGGCGCAGACTCATTGACATGGAGGGATGCCCCATCCAGCGCCAGCGTGGTCTGATACTGAACCAGCACATCCTCATCCTTGATGTACTGCTCCTGCTTACCCTTCTTCACTTTATAGAGAGGAGGTTGAGCGATATAGATGTAACCACGCTCGATGAGCTCGGGCATCTGACGGTAGAAGAAGGTGAGCAGCAGGGTCCGGATGTGCGCACCATCCACGTCGGCATCGGTCATGATGATGACGTTGTGATAGCGCATCTTATCCGGGTTGTATTCATCGCGGCCTATGCCGCAACCCAAGGCAGTAATTAGCGTGGCCACCTCTTGGGAGGAGAGCATCTTATCAAAGCGTGCTTTCTCTACGTTCAGTATCTTACCCTTAAGCGGCAGGATGGCCTGATTCTTACGATTACGCCCCTGCTTGGCGGAGCCACCCGCCGAGTCACCTTCCACTATGTAGAGTTCTGAGAGCGCCGGGTCACGCTCCTGGCAATCGGCCAACTTGCCTGGCAAACCAGCCAGATCCAGCGCTCCCTTACGGCGCGTCATTTCGCGCGCCTTACGGGCCGCTTCACGAGCACGAGCGGCATCGATGATCTTGCTCACCACCACCTTGGCATCACCAGGGTTTTCCAGCAGGTATTCATCCAGTCGTTCACCCATGCACTGCTCGACCGCCGTTTTAACCTCGGAAGAGACCAGCTTATCCTTAGTCTGGGAAGAGAACTTGGGATCGGGCACCTTAACCGAGATAACGGCCGTCAGACCTTCACGTGCATCGTCGCCCGAAGTCGCCGTCTTGGCCTTCTTGCTGTAACCCTCCTTGTCCATGTAGTTGTTCAAGGTACGAGTCAGCGCGGCGCGAAAACCAGCCAGGTGAGTACCACCATCACGCTGCGGTATGTTGTTGGTAAAGCAGTAGACGTTTTCCTGGTAAGCATCATTCCACTGCATGGCCACCTCAACCGAGATGCCATCTTCACGCTCTTGCGTGAAGTAGAAGACCTTGGGGTGGATTGGCGTCTTGTTGTGGTTCAGGTATTCAACAAAGGCGCGGATACCCCCTTCGTAGTGAAAGTGCTGTTCACGATTATCACGCTCATCTTCCAGGCGGATGGAGACACCAGAGTTGAGGAATGAGAGTTCACGCAGTCGCTTGGCCAACACCTCGTAGTGGAACTCGATGTCAGAGAAGATGGTTGGGCTAGGCCAGAAACGAATTTCCGTTCCAGTCTGCTCAGAATCACCTATCTGCTTGAGCGGTGCCACAGGGTCACCCAGATGGTAGGTTTGCTCATAGACATGGCCACCGCGGCGAATCGTCAGCAACAGCTTATCGGAGAGGGCGTTTACCACAGAGACACCGACACCGTGCAAGCCACCGGAGACCTTGTAGGAGTTATCATCGAACTTACCGCCGGCATGCAGCACCGTCATGATGACCTCTGCGGCAGAACGCCCCTCCTCCTTGTGCATATCCACGGGAATGCCGCGACCGTTGTCGCGAACAGATACTGAATTGTCAGCGTGGATCTTAACCAGGATGTCGCTGCAGTAACCAGCCAAAGCTTCGTCGATAGAGTTATCGACCACTTCAAACACCATGTGGTGCAGACCTGAGCCATCATCGGTATCACCGATATACATACCGGGACGCTTACGAACCGCGTCCAACCCCTTCAATACCTTAATATTCGAAGAGTCGTAAGTGTTTTCGCTCATCTCTTACTCTCGCTCTCTCGTGCTTGATATTCGGTAATAGCGCCCTGTTCCACGTGAAACAGACGACACTCGAGTTCCGCCATCATATCGGCCAAGGGCGCCTCATCAATGGCGGTGATGAAGACCTGACTCGCACACTGTTTAAGACGGTGTGCCAACAGACGCCGTTTCTCTGAGTCGAGCTCAGAGGCAAAATCATCAATCAAAAAAATGCACTGGCGCTCACCCTGCTGATTCAGGAACAACCCCTGAGCCAGCCGCATGGCACAAACCAGCAACTTCAACTGTCCGCGGGAGAGCAGGTCCTGTACCGGTACTGCCCCCACCTTGATCCGCAAATCAGCCTTATGAGGCCCAACTGCGGTATGCCCCAACAGCCTATCGCGTTCGAACCCCTCCTGCAGCAACGCCAGCAGAGGGCGCTCTCGATCCCAACCTGGGTAGAAACCGATGCGAAACTCATATTCAGGCAAAAAATCTGCGGTGATCTCCTGCAACAGCGGCAAGAGAGCTTCGCAGTAATTCTGCCTATGTAACGCCAGTTCAGCACCTAACCGTGCCAGCTCCTGATCCCAAAAGGCCAGCGGAGCATAATCCCGGCTCTGCCGCAGCAAGGCATTGCGTTGCTTCAATAGGCGACGAACCTGGCTCCAGAGTGGAAAGAAACCTCGTTCCACGTGAAACACCCCCCAATCGATGAAGGCGCGTCTCTGTTGCGGTCCTCCCGTCAGCAGAGAAAAACCTTCCGGGTGTATCAGTTGTAGAGGCAAGAGCTCCGCCAGTTGAGCCAAACGCTCAGCCGGACGCCCAGCCAGTTTCAGTTGAGTTTCACCCGCACGACTCTTGGATAACCCCAATGGCAACAGGCCGTGGCGAGGAGTGGCCACCTGAGCAAACAGGGTAAAGGCCTTCTCACCATGACCTATCACCCGATTGGTCAAGTGGGTGCGAAAGGAACGCCCCAGCCCCAGATAATGAATCGCCTCCAGCAGGCTCGTCTTACCGCTACCATTGCGGCCCAACAAGACATTGAGCCCGCTACCCGGGCTCAACTCACTCTGCTGAATGTTGCGAAAATCCTGAATCTGTAACCGAAGCAACGCCATGATCAGAGCCGCATCGGCATCACCACATAGAGCGCGGCATCGCTAGCAGCATCTTCCAGTAGCGCACTACTGCCGGCATCGGTGAGGCTGATTTTGATCTGCTCACATTTTAGCGTATTCAGCACGTCCAGCACATAGGAGACGTTAAATCCGATCTCCAATTCGGGACCTGTATAGGCCACATCCAACAACTCCTCTGCCTCTTCCTGCTCGGGGTTGTTCGCCGTGATACGCAGCAGATCGGGCTGCAAGTTGAGTCGGACACCACGCAATTTGTCATTGGAGAGAATGGCGGCACGAGCAAAGGCCTGACGCAACCCCTCCCGATCGGCCAGCACTATCTTGTCTGTGTTACGCGGCATGACACGGCGATAGTCAGGGAAGCGACCATCCACCAATTTTGATGTGAAAACAAAGCCATCGGAAACGGCTCGCAGGTTGTTACGTCCCATCTGCAGGCGAATGGGCTTATCATCATTCTCCAGCAGACGAACCAGCTCCAACACCCCCTTGCGTGGCAGTATGAGCTGCTGCTCTGGCAACTCCTGCTCGACCACCTCGCGGCAGCAGGTAGCCAGACGGTGGCCATCTGTAGCAACTGTGCGCAGGGTGCGGCCACTCGCCTCGAAGAACATGCCGTTCAGATAGTAACGGACATCCTGGCTCGCCATGGAGAAGAGGGTGGATTCGATAAGGCGCTTGAGCTCCAGCTGGCTGATATCAAACTCCAGCAGGGATTCCCAATCTTCGATGTTGGGAAACTCATTAGCTGGCAGGGTAGAGAGCGAGAAACGGCTGCGACCTGAGCGCAGTATCAGTCGTTCCCCCTCCAGCTGAAAGGTGATCTCGGCTGAGTCAGGCAGACCGCGGCAGATATCCAGAAGCTTGCGGGCCGGCACTGTGGTGCGCCCAGGGACGATGGTACCCTCCAGCATGACTCGCCCTATCATCTCCACTTCCAGATCCGAGCCTGTCATGGAGAGGCGCTGCTCGGAAACATCCAGCAACACATTGGAGAGGATCGGCAGTGTCGGACGCCCCCCCAGGGAACCCGACACCAGCTGAAGTGGACGCAAAAGAGTCTCTCTATTGATGGCAAATTGCATCGAATCTCTCCGTTATCAGGATGACAGGGTGCGGATCAGGTTGGAGTAATCTTCTTTGATATCGTGACTCTCTTCCCGCAACGACGCTATCTTGCGACACGCATGCAGCACGGTCGTGTGGTCACGCCCCCCAAAGGCATCCCCAATCTCAGGCAGACTGTGGTTGGTCAACTCCTTGGCCAGAGCCATAGCCAGCTGACGTGGGCGAGCGACCGAGCGGGAGCGGCGCTTGGAGAGCAGGTCGGCCACCTTGATCTTGTAGTACTCGGCCACCGTCTTCTGAATGTTATCTATGGTGACCAGCTTCTCCTGCAAGGCCAGCAGATCTCGCAGCGCTTCGCGTACGAAATCGATATTGATGGCGCGTCCAGTGAAGTTGGCATTGGCGATAACCCGGTTCAGGGCTCCTTCCAATTCACGCACATTGGAACGCAAGCGCTTGGCAATGAAGAAGGCCACCTCATCTGGCAGGTGGATCTTGCTCTCCTCCGCCTTGCACATCAGGATGGCGACTCGAGTCTCCAGCTCCGGCGGTTCAATGGCGACAGTCAGCCCCCACCCAAAGCGGGACTTCAGCCTATCCTCCACCCCATCTATCTCTTTGGGATAGCGATCTGAGGTGAGAATGATCTGCTGATTGCCTTCCAGCAGCGCATTGAAGGTGTGGAAAAACTCCTCCTGAGAGCGCTCCTTGTTGGCAAAGAATTGAATATCGTCGATGAGCAGCGCATCCACGCTGCGGTAGTAACGCTTGAACTCTTCGATGGCATTGGTCTGCAGCGCCTTGACCATATCCTGGACAAAACGCTCAGAGTGCATGTAAACCACCTTGGCATCCGGATTACGCTGCTTGATGGCGTTGCCCACGGCATGAAGCAGGTGAGTCTTACCCAGACCCGTGCCGCCATAGAGAAAGAGCGGGTTATAAGCCGTTCCCGGGTTGTCCGCCACCTGGCTGGCCGCTGCACGCGCCAACTGGTTGGACTTACCCTCAACGAAGTTATCGAAGGTATAGGTGACGTTTACGTTACTCTTATGGTTGATCTCGGGCTTGCTCTCCGGCTTATCGCCCCAGCTAGGGCCGCTGACAACGGGGGCAACCCGTCCCTGTACCGGTTTGTTCACAATAGGAACCGAGGTTGGCGCTCGACTGCCAATATCAAAACGCAACACGGGCGCATCCGGACCACAGAATTCCGAGATCAGCACATTGATCCGCAACAGATATTTGTCGCGAACCCAATCAAGAATGAAGCGATTCGGGGCATAGAGAGTGAGAGTCTTGTCACCCAACTCCGCTTGTAGCGGCCGGATCCACATGCTGAATTCTCCCGAAGGCAACTCATCTTGCAGCCGGTTCAGGCATTGCTGCCATAGCGAAGCTGTCACAGTACACTCCAAATGGTAGGGTCGATCCAAGACCGGCTATTCTACTTTTTTGGCCCCAGGATCGCCAGATCACACCAGAGGATCTTGCCAAATATCCGGCTTGACTTTTGGGATCTCTGTGAACAAAGTCCAGAAGTGCAGCACTTTTATACACATGTTATTAACACCCAGGATCCTGTCGCCCCTAGCCAGCCGATGTAAATAGAGGGCTATCGATCCACCATCAAGGCCGATCGGAAGGGGATCGGCAGCGCCAGCCGCACCACCAGGGTAAAATAAACCCAGTGGATCCCGGGATCCTTACCTTGTCAGCGCTTCGCGGCCAGGTATAATGCCATGCCCTGATCCTGCCGGATCCTTGGGGATGGGGTTCTTGCCTGCTCGACCCGATGTGGGTAAGGATGAACTCCCCGCCCCCGCAGATTGACGTGACACCGTATTCTGTTTAGAATTCGGCCTCTTTTTGTGAGGTCGTCCTGACAGAGCATCGGATACATTGATGTGCGGGACTATCCAACTGTACAGTTAAATCAACGGATAATGCTATGAAACGTACTTTTAACCCTTCAGTACTGAAGCGCGCTCGTAACCACGGTTTCCGCAGCCGTATGGCCACCAAGAATGGCCGTCAGGTTCTGGCTCGCCGTCGTGCAAAAGGTCGTGCTCGCCTGACCACTGTGAATGGCTAATCACACCTTTCCCCGGGAGTTACGTCTGCTAACTCCCGAACATTTCAAAAATGTCTTCAATGAGCCTGTCCGGGCAGCATCTCCTCATCTGACACTCCTTGCCAAAGCCAATACTCTCGACCATCCTCGTCTCGGTCTGACCGTGCCGAAAAAAGTGTTGAAACGAGCCGTATGGCGAAACCGCATCAAGCGTCTGACCCGTGAGAGCTTCCGACACAAGCAGCATGAGTTGCCCGCCATCGATATCGTTGTCATTGCTAAGGCCGGTATAGGCAAACTCAGCAATGAAGAGATCAGCCAACTGCTGGATAAGTTATGGCGCACCCTGTCACGCCGCTGCAATGGCTAGCCATTAAGCTGATTCGACTCTATCAACTGGTGATTAGTCCCCTGTTGGGGCCTCGCTGTCGCTTTCATCCCAGCTGTTCGCACTACACCATTGAAGCAATCTGTCTGCACGGTCTCATAAAAGGCGTTTGGTTAGGCACTCAACGTCTATTAAAATGTCACCCCTTACACGCAGGGGGCTATGACCCGGTCCCGCAACCCAAGCCGAAGAAGCGAAGAAACTAACTATGGAATCTCAACGTAACCTACTTGTCATTGGATTGCTGGTTGTCAGCTTCCTG
>JBOFBS010000155.1:0-12065 GCA_051645725.1 Aeromonadaceae bacterium
ATGGGCTCGCCCACCCCGAAATACATCAGCCCTATCCCCATGCCTGCGGCAAAGAGCATGGCGAGCCAGGAGGCGAAGCTGAATTCAGGCCGGGCGTCATCCGGTCCCAGACGCAGGGTGCTGTACTCACTAAATGCCAGTCCCAGCAGCAGGATCAGGAAGAGGCCGACCGCCAGTACGTAAAACCAGCTGAAGTGCTGGGCGATCCAGCCCTGCCCTGCGCCAAAGAAGCGGGCGGCCGCCTCGGGCTGCAGGGAGCAGACGAGCAGCAAAATGCCGATTGCTATGAGGCTGGGGATCAGGATGGGGAGTGAAAGCGTACAACGGGGTGCTAGGGATGGTTGCTGTGTTACCACTATGGCCTCCTCAGTAGTGTGATAAAGCGGGGTTCCGTTACGTGATAAACGGATCGATGAGTTCTAGGTCTGGCGCATCTCTTGATGGAAAAAAGAGTCAGTATGCGGTCAGCCTACTGATTTGTCTTTTCGCCTATTCCGTGCTCTGTTACAGGTTATGGGTTCACAACCCTATGATGGTTCACAGGCATTTGCTGTATTGGTGACGAGGGAAAGCTATGCTGGTAGCCCTAATGGAAAGCTGATCTACTCATCCATCAAGAGAAGAGGTGTTATGAAGAGTCAGGTAACAAGAAACCGCGGCCTGGTGGTGACAGGTATCTTCGGCATGACCGCCGTGGCCATGGGGGCCTTTGCCGCCCATGCTCTGAAAACAACTCTGGATAGCAGCCAGTTAGCCCTGATCCAGACAGCCGTGCACTACCAGCTCTGGCACACGCTGGCTCTGGGGCTGAGCGTGCTCTTGGCCAGTCGAGGCAAGAGTCGGCCTCTCAGCATAGCGAGCTGGTGCTTTGGCCTGGGGATCCCCCTCTTTAGCGGCTCGCTCTATCTGCTGGCGCTGACGGCCTGGCCCGTGGGGATCATCACACCGCTGGGCGGTCTGTTGCTGATAGCCGGTTGGGGCGCCCTCGCCCTACAGGGATGGCGGGGTCAACGCCACTCTACCCCGCTCGAGTGAGCCTGAGCCGCTGACAAAGCATATGGGAGAAACTGCCCACGCCATCGCCTAAAAAACAACACCCCGGTCAGTGACGACCGGGGTGTTCTCAGCGACTAGCGCCCCAAATGCTTGGGGAGCTGCAGCGATCAGGCAACCGTGATGCGGGCAAACTTGCGCTTGCCAACCTGCCAGACGCTGGTGCCGGCCGTGACCAGCAGCTTGCCATCGCTCACCACCTCGCCATCGCGCTTGACCGCATTTTGCTTGATCATGCGCAGCGCCTCGGAAGTGGTCTCAACCAGGCCAGCCTCTTTCAACAGGTTGCCCACGACCATCCCTTCGGCCCCGGCGGCAATCGTCACCTCAGGCATCTCGTCAGGAATGGCGTTCTTGGAGAAACGCTGAGTGAAGTCGTTGTGAGCGGCTTCGGCGGCAGCCTCATCGTGGTAACGGGCAATGATCTCCTTGGCCAACCAGATCTTCACATCCCGTGGGTTCAGGGTGCCAGCGGCCACGCCAGCCTTGAACTCGGCGATCTCGGGCAATGGGCGCGTGGAGAGCAGCTCGTAGTAGCTCCACATCAGCTCATCGCTGATAGACATGATCTTGCCGAACATGTCGTTGGGTGCATCGTGCACGCCGATATAGTTGTTGGCGGACTTGGACATCTTCTTGACGCCATCGAGCCCCACCAGCAGCGGCATCATCAGGACGCACTGGGTCGCCATGCCGGCATCTTTTTGCAGCTCACGCCCCATCAGCAGGTTGAACTTCTGATCTGTCCCGCCCAGCTCCACATCCGCCTTCAGGGCCACAGAGTCATAGCCCTGTAGCAGCGGATAGAGGAATTCATGAATGGCGATAGACTGACCGCTGCCATAGCGCTTCTTGAAGTCGTCACGCTCGAGCATGCGCGCCACAGTCTGCTTGGCCGCCAGCTTGATCATGCCGGTGGCGCCCAGCTCCTTGAGCCAGCTTGAGTTGTATTCGATCCGCGTCTTGGCGGGATCCAGTATCTTGAACGCCTGCTCGGCGTAGGTCTTGGCGTTTTCCTTGATCGCCTCTTCAGAGAGCGGCGGACGGGTCGTGTTTTTGCCTGAAGGGTCCCCCACCATGGCGGTGAAGTCACCGATGAGCAGGATCACCTCATGGCCAAGATCCTGAAAGGTACGCAACTTGTTGAGGATAACAGTGTGACCCAGGTGAATATCTGGCGCGGTCGGGTCCATGCCCAGTTTGATGCGCAGGGGACGCCCCTCTTTGAGCTTGGCAACCAGTTCGGCTTCAACCAGTATCTCTTCGGCTCCGCGCTTGATCTCGGCGAGCGCGGCTTCCAGCTGGGACATTATTTGCTACTCCATATTACATAAATGAAAAAACCCAACCATCTTACGGAATGGCGGCGGCAATGGAAAGCCTGTAAACTGGCGAGACCTACATGCTCATTAGCATGAATCCGCTTCTTTTCGTTGTTTTATCAGAACATGGCAGTTTGGTTTGTACCTATTTTTGTATCATCCGCATCGCGAACGCTGTATCTCATCACTGATCAGGCCCATGCCTGGGTCAGCGGCTCGCCGCTGGTCAAGAACCGGGTTCTCCACCACACCAGGCCACAGGAGCAGTAAGCCATGAGCGATCTCTTTATCGGCCTGATGTCCGGCACCAGCATGGATGGCATAGACGCTGTGCTGGTCCGTTTTCATGGTGAGCGCCCCGAACTGCTCGCCAGCCATGCCCAACCCTGGCCCGTGAAGGTGACCAATCGGCTGCATGCCCTCTGTAACCCGGGCCCCAATGAGATTGATCGCATGGGCGAGATTGATCAGATAGTGGCTGTCCATTTCGCCGGTGAGGTGCGGGCGCTGTTGGCCAAGACAGGCCACCATCCCAGCCAGATCCGCGCCATCGGCTCCCACGGCCAGACCATACGCCACAGACCCGAGCTGGGCTTCACCCTGCAGATCGGCAACGGGGCACGCCTGGCGGTGGAGACAGGGATAGACGTCATCTGTGATTTTCGTGCCAAGGATGTCGCCCTGGGTGGCCAGGGTGCGCCTCTGGTCCCCTCTTTTCACCAGGCCGTGTTCGGCTCGAAGAAGGGGCCGCGCATGATATTGAACATAGGCGGCATCGCCAATGTCTCTGTGCTGCCCGGCCCGGATGATCAGGTGTTCGGCTTCGATACCGGCCCCGGCAATACCCTGATGGATCAGTGGTATCGCAAACATAAGGGCGGCAATTACGATCCCAAGGGGGCCTGGGCCGCCAGCGGTTGGGTCAACAGTGATCTGTTAAACCGCCTGCTGGGCCACCCCTACTTTCACATGCCTCACCCCAAGAGCACAGGGCGCGAGACCTTCACCCTCCCCTGGATGGAGCTCTTCTTAGCCGAGCGTCCCCCCATGCGCCTGGAAGATGTCCAGCGCACTTTGCTGGAGTTCACCGCCCGCTCCATCAGCGATGCCCTGCTCCCCTTGGCCAGCGGCGTGAAGGAGCCGGAGCTCTTCATCTGCGGGGGCGGCGTGCACAACGATGCCCTGGTCTACCGCCTGATGGACTTGCTGCCTGGTTGGCACCTGGACTCTACCGATGCTCTGGGTCTGCACCCGGATTGGGTCGAAGCCATTGCCTTCGCCTGGCTCGCCAAGAGCTTCCTGGATGGTCGCGCCGGCAACCTCTCGGCCGTCACGGGTGCCAGTCGCCAGGCCATACTCGGCTGCCTCTGCCCGGCCGGTTGAGCCAGCCCCATAAGCAACGCCTACAAACAAGTGCCAACAAAAAGCCCCGCATGAGCGGGGCTTTTTGTTGCCGATCACAGGCTAGCTGAGGCTTCTAGCTCGCCTTGGTAAACTCAGGCAATACGGCCAGCCACTGCTGCCAGCGAGTAACCGCCGCCTGCAGGGACTCCTCTGTGTGATGCTTGGGAGGCAACAGACCCCAGATGGGCTTGGGCCAGGCCGCATCTTCATGGAAACGGGCCACATGGTGCAGATGCAGCTGATCGACCACATTGCCTATGGTGGCGATATTGAGCTTATCCGGCATCAAGGAGACCTGCATCATGCGCGCTATGCTGCAAGACTCGCTAAGCAGCACACCAGCCTCATCTTCCAGCTCATACCACTCCCGGATGCCAGCGCGACGGGGCACCAGTATGATCCAGGGGTAGCGGCTCTCACGGGCCAATAACACCCGACTCAGGGGCAGGTCACCGAGCCAGACAGTGTCTGCAGCCAGGGTGGGATGAAGGGAAAAGGCAGCACTCAATTCAGACATGTCAGGCTCTCGCAGGCGATGTGTTGGCAGAGCTTACTCGCCCTGCCCCGGCAAACAAAGCAAAAAAACCGTCCACCCCCTCTTAAAATTGTTGTACCGCCCAGCTCATGAAACGCTTGCGTTCCGCCGGGCTAGCCTGCAGGAAGAGTTGCTGCAAAGCCTGCTCCTTGTCCGAAGCAGTCGGCGTGGCTGATGTGGCGGGTTTAGCGGCCGCCTCTGCAGTAGCCGCGGTGGCAACGGCAGCTGTGGTGGCAACTGTGGTATTGCTCGCCGCCTTGCTGGCGGATGAAACCGCTGGCGTACCAACCAAGACAGCCGGGCCACTGCCACGGTTATAGTTGGCCAGCAGATCCTGGTAATCCACTCCCAGTACAAAGCCCGTCAGAGGGGCCACATCCTGGACAAACGTCGTAGCCAAGCCACTGAGTTCCAGCTTGGGCTGCTTGGCAAATTGCTCCATAGCCTTCTCGCCCTGCAATGAGGGAGCACTGAGAACCAGGCTCTCATTGCCCGCTATGGTGAAGCGCAGCACCTGAGGCTCGGAGCGAAACTCCTGATCATTTTCCGAATTGCTACGCGAGGGGATCACGTCCAGATAACGCACCAGCAGCTGATGCTCACCAGGCGCCAGACTCAGGCGCTTATCCTCCACCGATTGCTCGGGTGTCGTCGCCAACAGCTCCAGGGGACCACGCAGCTCAAGGGTTGCCGCCTGGGCACAGAGCGACAGGGAAAAGAGGATGAGGGATAACACAGCACGCATGGTTCAGCTCCATCTGATAACAGGAGCCCCAGCATAGCAGGGATTTGTGACACTTTTGTCACATGACAATGAGAAGAAACTTCTATGACAAGACGAAATTTGGCTAAGGCCAAAATCATGCAGGATCAGTATACAGAGGCGTCCTCTGCGGACGCCTCGGTTGCTCAAGCAGACGCTATAGGTGTGCCACTAAATCATGCAGCGGGAAACTGCTGCTTGAGGTAGCTGAGGATATCCAGTGACTCGTAGAGCCAGTGGCTCTGCCCCGCTTCATCCAGGATCCGCAGGCAGGGCACCTGACGTTTACCCCCGCCCACCATCAGGGCTTCGAGATGGGCCCCTTCGGCTATGTTACGGCACTCCAGTTCAATCTTGGCCTCACGGCAAAAATCGGTGACTCGCACACAGTAGGGACAAGAGGGGCGCATATAGAGCGCTAGTCGGCCAAGATCATGGGTCAAGGGCAGAGCAGACATATAGACTCCGTTATCAGGTCAGCCGGCAAGCTGAGCCGGCTGACAGGCAAACTAGATGGAGAAGGAGGAGCCACAACCACAGGTGGAGGTAGCATTGGGGTTGGTAACCAGGAAGCGCGAGCCTTCCAGCCCCTCGATATAATCCACACTGCCACCGACCAGATATTGCAGGCTCATGCCATCGACGACCAGGGTGACACCACTCTTCTCGATGACAGTATCCCCTTCGTTGACCTTCTCATCGAAGGTGAAACCATACTGAAAACCGGAGCAACCACCGCCTGTGATGTAAACACGCAGCTTGAGATCCGGGTTTTCTTCCTCTGTGATCAGGCTCTTGACCTTGTTGGCGGCCGCATCCGTCATCTGGATGGGGAGTTGAACCTCGGCTGTCTCGCTCATTGTTAACCTCTCTTACACAATTAACAGGGATTATCCAATACCCTAGTTCACAGTTCAAGTATTCACCGCAACTGAGTGCTAGACTCACTCATCCCCGAGCCAGATCCGCCATACTCATTGAGTTTGCAATTGACAAGCAGAACGCCTGATTGGCTTGATATCTGCTGACCCAGGATTTTGTTATAGTCACTCCTAATCATTAGTCAGCCATTTTCGCAGGCCGTCATGGCGACAGGCTGCTGCCTGACACCGCAATTGCTGAGGACTCATCCATGACAGAACAACACTTTCGCTCTGCCCAGCTCTTCGAGCAGGCTCGTCATTCGATCCCGGGTGGCGTGAACTCCCCAGTCCGCGCCTTCAACGGCGTCGGCGGCACCCCACGCTTCATCGATCATGCTGACGGCGCCTATCTCTACGATGTGGATGGCAAAGCCTATGTGGATTACATCGGTTCCTGGGGCCCCATGCTGCTGGGCCACAACCACCCGACCATCAAGGCTGCCGTGCTGGCAGCAGTCGAGAAGGGGTTAAGTTTCGGTGCTCCCACCGCCATAGAGGTCGAGATGGCCGAGACGATACGCACTCTGCTCCCCTCCATGGAGATGACCCGCATGGTCAACTCGGGAACGGAAGCGACCATGAGTGCCATACGTCTGGCTCGTGGTTTCACCGGCCGCGACAAGTTTATCAAGTTTGAGGGGTGCTACCACGGTCACGCCGATGCCCTGCTGGTCAAAGCCGGCTCTGGCGCCCTCACGCTGGGGCAGCCCAACTCACCCGGGGTCCCCGCCGACTTTGTCAAACACACCCTCACCTGCGTCTATAACGATCTGGAGTCGGTGCGCGCTGCCTTTACCCAATATCCAGAGGAGATCGCCTGCATCATAGTCGAGCCGGTGGCGGGCAATATGAACTGTATTCCCCCGGTTCCCGGCTTTCTCGAGGGGCTGCGCACCCTGTGCGATGAGTTCGGCGCCCTGCTCATTTTTGATGAGGTGATGACCGGCTTTCGCGTCAGCCTGCAGGGAGCACAGGGCTACTATGGCATCAAACCGGATCTGACTACGCTGGGCAAGATCATAGGTGGTGGCATGCCGGTTGGGGCCTTTGGCGGACGTCGGGATGTGATGGAACATCTGGCCCCGAGCGGTCCGGTTTACCAGGCGGGTACCCTCTCCGGCAATCCGGTTGCCATGGCCGCCGGCCTTGCCATGTTAAACGCCATCCAGGCGCCCGATCTGTATGAAGCCCTCAACGAGAAGAGCCGCCGGGTCGCCGAAGGGCTGAAACTCGCCGCCGAGCGCAATGCCATTCCCCTGGCCATCACCCAGGTGGGGGGCATGTTTGGTTTCTTCTTTACCAAGCTAAGCCAGATCACCCGCTTTGATCAGCTAAGCCAGTGTGATCTCGCCGCCTTCAAACGCTTCTACCACCTGATGCTCGAAGAGGGTATCTACCTGGCACCGAGCGCCTATGAGGCAGGGTTTGTCTCCTTAGCCCATGGCGATCGCGAGATTGAGGCCACCCTGCACGCCGCCGATCTGGCCTTTGCCCAACTGCGCAATGAGGGCTTTGGCCTCTAAGCCCTGATAACCCTAGGAGCCAGCATGCGTTCAATCCAGATGATTAGCCCAGCGGAAGCACTACCTGGTCGCGCCGAGGCGATAGAGATAGCCCCGCAACACCATGTCTCCGGCCACAGCATGCTGCCCCCCTATCCGGCCGGGCTGGAGCAGGCCTACTTTGCCATGGGCTGCTTCTGGGGGGTTGAACGACTCTTCTGGCAGCAGAGGGGGGTCTATGTGACCGCTGTGGGTTACCAGGGAGGCTACACCCCCAACCCCAGCTATCGGGAGGTGTGCTCGGGCATGACGGGCCACGCCGAGAGTGTGTTGGTGGTATTTGACCCACGCCAGATCAGCTACGGCGATCTGCTCAAGCTCTTCTGGGAACATCACGACCCGGCCCAGGGCATGGCCCAGGGAGGAGATGTGGGAACCCAGTACCGCTCGGTGATCTTTACCTGCAGTGAGGCACAGCATGTAACGGCTCAGGCCTCGCGCCAGACGTTTCAAGGGCTGATGAAGCAGGCTGGCGATACTCGGACCATCACCACCGAGTTAATGGCGGCGCCCCCCTTCTATTTTGCCGAAGCGTATCACCAGCAGTACCTGGCCAAAAATCCAGAGGGCTACTGTGGCTTGGGTGGCCTAGGCCTCTGCCTGCCACCGAGCTGGCAGGAGTAAGCACTCACAGGGTCGTTATCGAGGGCTGATCTATCAGCCCTCTTTGTTATGCGTAAATGGTGTTAAACCCTGCAGTGACGGCGCCGATAACCTAAGAGCCGGGGAAGTCATTTGTGGAGTCTCTCATGCGCATTACAGAGCAAAAACTGGATCTCAGTGCTGAATACCAGAGTCGAACTCTGCATCAGCGTGAGGTCAGGCAGCTGGGGGGCACACTGCAGCCGGGGCAAGAGCGAAGCCTGACCTTGACGCAGGAGAGCTACGACCAGACAGAGTGGCGAGGGGGCCAGAGCCCACTACAGCCACAACCCCAAGCGCCGAGCAATGAGGAGCGGCTGCGAGATACGCTGCTCAACCGCAAGCAATTGCAAAACCAGATGAAACTTAACCTCGACCGCCTCAAACCAGAGGCGCGCCAGGAACAGCGCGTCGACCCCACCACAACCAGCGCCAGCGGTGAGCTAACCGATGAAGAGCAACAAGAGCTCTCTTTACCCAATCAGCTGCGGCTGATGAAGGTCATGATCGAATCGCTCACTGGCATCAAGATCACCCTGCCCAAGACGAGCCTCCCCTCGGCTGAAGGTAACCCGGCCAGCACGGCGGGGCCCGCCAGCCAACAGGTTCCGGAGAGCAGGGCTAACCCTGAGGATAATGCGGCGGTAGCGGTGACCGAGCTCAGCTTGGAGCAAGAACAGCTGACCTTTCAGGCGCACGGCAGTGTCACCACGGCCGATGGTCGGGAGATCAAGCTGGAGTTGGGCTTTGCCCTCGACTACCGCCTGCTCACTGCCAGCGACAGGATCACCAGTGCCGGCAAACTCAAGGATCCGCTAGTGCTCAATCTGGATGGGCTGGTGGCCGGTTTTACTCAGGGCACCTTCACCTTTGATCTGGATGCCGATGGTACTAAGGAGGAAGTGACCAAACTGGATAAGGGCTCCGCCTTCCTGGCCATGGATCGCAATGGCAATGGCCAGATCGATGATGGCAAGGAGCTGTTCGGTGCGCTCTCCGGTAATGGCTTTGCCGATCTGGCGGCGCTGGATCAGGATGGCAATGGCGTACTCGACGAGGGGGACGGCCAGTTCGCCGAGCTGCGTCTCTATCGACCCGGTGAGGCCCTGCTTACCCTGGGAGATAAGCAGATAGGTGCCATCTTCTTGCAACATGCCGCCACCCCCTTCATGCACTTGGGCCAAGATCCCGAGGCCAGCAGGGAGAGCACCCAGCCAGAGCCAAGCCCAGCCGTGCTGCGCCAGACTGGCCTTTATCTGACAGAGGATGGCAAGGCAGGAACCGTGCAACAGCTGGATCTGCGGGTCTAAGCCCCGGCTGTGACCATAGTGCCGGACAAGCTCACACCCCGCTGCCTGAATAGAGAAATCCGCCCGGTCATCTGCCGGGCGGCTCTGCAACAATCGCTACTCATCTTATTCGGCGTGAATGGGGCCCCGAGTATCGGCATCGGTATCGTGCCAGCTATCTTCACCCGTGAGCCGACGATCGCCCTGAATGGTATAGGTGATCATGCCATCGCGGAAAATCAGGGCACCATCGCTCTTCTTTGCCTTCACTTTCTTGCCATTCACCCACACCTGATCCTTGGCATCGATGCGGATAGTGGCGACCGTGGCACCAGAATCGGCCTTGGCGACCCATTGACCGGCATAGGGGCTGCCGCTGCTTGCCGCACTCTGGCTTTGCTCACCGGAGACAAACCCGGCCTGGGCATTTTCTGCCTTGCTCTTGTGAATATCACACCCCTGTAATTCACTGGCCTGGGTACAGCCGGAGCGCTCCAGTTGATCCTTATAGCTGTTACCGGTTTTCGCCGGAGCGGCTGCCTCGTTAACAAATCCCGCCTTGGCATTTTCTGCCTTGCTCTTGTGGATATCGCACCCCTGCATCTCGCTCACCTGGGTACAGCCAGAGTGCTCCAGCTGCTGGCGATACTTGGCGTTAATGGCATGAGCCGGCACTGAGCCCAACAAAGCCAAAGAGAGCAGAACAGTCGTGATCTTGTACATAGTCGGAACCACCTTTTGATTGGATTAACTTGAGACTCAACTCGCTGACATCAGCCATGTTGTGAGTCGCTCACAGGCAAGATGTCGGCTTGCCCCAGCCTGGTATTCCCTTCACCTCATCCACATCTTGCTACCCGGCATGGAAATGACTATGGCGGATCTTTTTGCATTCTGGAAAACAAAAAAAATAATTAAAAATTATAAAATCGTTTTTTTACAACAGGTTATATAGGGCAAGCACACTGTACCTAAGCATGGCCTCAGCAAGGGTGCGCAAGCATATCTGCTGAGTCACACAGCAGAAGCCAGGCGAAGGCTCAGGGGCTAGATTCGACTCTCTTTGGCCACGTTTGGTCATAACGCAGTACGCGCCCTTGAGCCACGTCTCTTTATTAGCCCGCTCATCTTTACTCGCTCACTCATCCTGACTCAGCTCGCCCTCTCAGAAAAAGAGCGTGGTAGTGCAGGTACAGGCGACAGATAGGCCGCGCCCAAATCGGGACGAGGAGTGAGTGCTCTCGGCCCATAGCGCCACCATTCGTGATCAGCCCTACCTCATGATTCAGGCTAGCCAGCACAAGTGACCAGACCATCAAGAGGTAAAGTGTAACCAGTTGATTAGTAAGTTTTTATTATTTTTTATGGTTGGTTTTATCACACCTGCAAAGCTAATTTCCCCCCAGACGAACCGGTTGGTGCCTCACGCCATGACGGCTTACCGGGTTGTTGCGAACAGCGGGCAACACAGCTTGCCCCATTTAAGTAATGACCAATTACATTGACCTTATCTGGAGTCTTATATGCGTTTACATACCCTGGCTTCCCTGCTTGCCCTGACTGCTCTGGCCCCGACCCTCAGCCAGGCTGCCGACGGAAGCATTGCCGTGACTGGCAAGATCGTGGCCAATACCTGCACCATCAGCTCTGGCACGGCAGGCAAGCACACAGTGACCCTGCCTACTGTCTCGACCAGTACCCTGGCCAACCAGAATGATGTGGCAGGCCGTACACCTGTCACTATCTCCCTCACTGGTTGCACCCCACCCACCGGCAAGGTGGCCCTCTTCTTCGAACCGGGTGCGGGTACCAACATGGCCAATGGTCACCTGAAAAATACCGCGGCTACGGGCGGCAGCAATGTGGAAGTTCAGCTGCTTAACGCCGATCTGAGCCCCATAGTGCTGAACGCCCCCAAGGCAACCCAGAACAGCCAGGAGGTGGATCTCTCCGCTGGAGCCGCCAACCTCACCTACTTTGCCCAATATATAGCGGCAACCGGTGCGGCCACGGCCGGTGATGTGACCGCCAACAGCGACTTCACCATCACGTATCCGTAAGCGCCGGCTAGCTGTAAGAGCCCACTAACGCCAAGAGCCCATGGCCCCCGGCCCGGGGGCCTCAATCAACCACTGATCTCAACCCATTGCAGCCCAACGGCAAGGATCCTGTCATGTCCCGATCCATCACATTTCCGCTCTCTCTTCTGCCCAGCTTAGTATCAGGGCTCGCCCTGAACCTGAGCATCAACGGCGCAGATCGGATCGCTGGCCTGTGCAAGCACGGTGGCAGACAAGCGGTTCAATCTCAGCGTGTGGGAGGCCGCCTGTGATGGAGCGGCAAACTCGCACTCGACCGCACACCCTGCTGGTCGTAGTCGTAATTTTGACCCCGTCACCGTTCGCTCATGGTGGTGAGGAAGCCCAGTTTAATAGCGCCTTCTTGCGCATGGGTGCCCACAAGGGGCCGACAACCCTGCTGGACACCCGCCAATTCCGGACCGGTAATCCCCTGGTAGCGGGCACTTACCCCAGCGATATCTATATCAACGAGCAGTTGGTGGGTCATGGCA
>JBOFBS010000156.1:0-3967 GCA_051645725.1 Aeromonadaceae bacterium
TGGCCCTGTACTATGATTTCCAACTGGCTGCTACTGCTGGAGCCATCGCCATCGACCATGCTGTAGTCGAAACGCTCGTTCAAGCTCTGCCCTGTCTTCAGGGCATTGACCGCCGGATGGGCGTTGTTCAGGGTGTAGCGGTAGCTGCCATCTTCATTGAGGGTCAGCTCACCATACTGGCCCACGAACTTGCCAATCGTAGTGACCTTGGAGCCCGCATCGGCACTGGCGTTGTCATTGCCCAGCACGTTGCCAGTGGTAGATGCCGGACCATCTTCCACGACTGTGTTGCTGTCTGGCTTGGCCACTGGCACTGTATCAGTAATGGCAATATCCAGGGTGTCGGTGACTGTCCCACCCGCTTTATCCGTTACTTTGAGGGTAAAGCTGTCGATGATCGGCTGGCCGTTGGTGTGCACCAGAACATTCGGATCATAGCTATAGCTGACGGTGCCTGACGCCGGGTCATAATCCAGCAGCGTCAACACCCCCTTGGCCGTGGTGATGCTGACCTGTCTGGTAAGCAGAGCTGCGACATCATCGGCCGCCAGCAGCTTGCCATCAAATTCCAACGACTTGAACCCATCCGGCGCCTTAATGATAAAGCTGCCCATCATGGGCCCCAGATCTTCAGATAGGCTCCAGTCGCTGGCGTTGGCACCGCCATCCTGATCGGGAATGATGATATCTGGGGAACCATCGGTCGTTCCAACTATGGTGATGGTCACCTGGTGAGAGGCCCCATCCACACTCTGAACGGTGAAGACTTCGTTTGGCAACCGCTCCCCTTCCAACAGCGCCTGCACAGCAGGATCACTGTTGTTGAGTTGGTAACTCCAGTTACCATCTTTATCTATGCTGAACTGACCATGCTGGCCACTAACCGTCTGAGGCAGAGTATGAGCTTGTCCCTGATCCGGGTCGAGGATCGTGAGTTGTCCGGTGACGGAGAGGATCTCATCCTCCTTGACCAAGCCACTATCACTGCCGGTGATCTGGGCCAGATCGTTGGTGCCCTGTATCTCAACCGTCACCACATGGCTGGCTGAGCCATCCTGGCTCTTCACCTCAAAGGATTTCTCAACGCTCTGCCCCTCGTTGAGCGATTGTACAATCGGAGAGCTGTTGTCCAACTCAAAACGCCACTTCCCGTTCACATCCACAGTGAACTGGCCATACTCTGTGGTCACTCTCTGGGCAATAAAAAAGCTCTCGCCCTCATCTTCATCGACGATTGAGAGCTGCCCCTCGGTGAGGAAAATACGATCCTCTATCACCAGGCCGCTATCATCCAGCGCAGTGATCACGGGCTTACGGTTGACGAGCTCACGCTCATCTACCACTAGTGGCGTCACCGCCTGGTAACTGGTATCAAACCCGGCATTAGCCAGGGTACTCTTGGCTGTCCGCTCAACAGTTATAAAGCCAGCATTACTGGAGGTTCCATCACCGCCAGCAGCTGGCGTTCCCCCGGCTGCGGGCCCATTGGCTTCAAGCAACGCATCCAGATCCTGGCCGTCCAGGATTTTTTGTTGCAAGGCAGCAATGTTGGGATCCGCGGTAAATGCAATGGAGTGTGCGGCCACAGATGCGGGGGGCGACCCCAGATCTGGCAAACTCTCGGCATGAGGCAATACCTTACGATCCAGCTCGGCCGTGCGTAGCTGCACTGTGATATCACTACCATGACGAACCAAAGCGGGATCCGTTGCCTCAAAAATGACATCGGCCCCGGCCGATGTCAGCAAGATAGAGCCCGCGGGCACTTTGTCACCGGCTTGAAGATCGACCCAGGTTCGACCCTCTACCACCAGATGAACCTCTCCAGTCACTGAAGAAATAATTTTCTCATCATGAACTTCAATCATCTGACCCATCTTGCTCACCTTGCATTCAGTTGAAACAATTTTCGACATTAAAACACTTAACCGAGATTCAAAAAATACCCTCTATTCCAGTGATATTTATCACTGCTAAAACTGTTCTAATTATTAATTAAATCAATATTAAAAAGCGGCCGACCTTTCGCAAAAACAGAAAATAACAGGCCAAGATTCAAATATTTGGCAGTCAGTACAAAATGTATTGATTTACAACATGTTACTTTTGTCAGCCACGAAACAGCAGCATATGAAAACTCCTCAACCAATACTTTATTAGTAACGCCATGAATTAAAATAATGCTTTTGCATTAGCTGGAATTTTAGCTACTGACAATAACTGAGGGGTATTGTTAATTATGCCGTTCCCCTGAAAACCTTGTTCCAGGCTATAAAACATAACAAATGGTGTTGATTTATATTTTTCACTCACCATTAAGTGCTAATTTATTATTAATCAACCTGAGAGCGGGGCCGCATCACACATACCGAAACCAGATCTAAATCCAAACGAAACCCATCCAGCTCCGGAGGTTGAAGCAGGTTGGCAAACCATAGTGATTGCACCTTCCCTTTGGGGACTTAATGGCCACAAAAAAGCCCGGCAGGCCGGGCAACAGAGCAAAGTGGTGGTTTCCCACCAGCAAAGGACAGGGTTAACAACGCCATAGGGCGCTGCCATTTACATGGGGTCAGTTCAAGCTGACATGGTGCTGTGGGTGTGGCAGGCTTTGGGGCAAACCTTGGAGCAGGCTTCGCAACCGATACAGTCTGCAGCGTTTTTAATGGTCATCACCATCATCACATCATCCTGATCATCATCATCGTCGTCATCCAGCAGGTCGGCTTTGTCCACCAGATTGAATACGTCCCGGGAACAGACCTTGAAGCAACGACCACACCCTATGCAGCGATGGGCATCCAGAGCCGTAACGAATTTGGGGTTCCAGCTTTCGCCGCCCGCGGTAAGACCAGTAATTAAGGTGCCTGACATGGCGTTCTCCTCCTTAGTGTTACAAATTGGCATCCCTGCCGCCTGACAGCAGCCACGAATGCGGATCCTGTGACCGGGCTTACTCCTCCCAGCCTGCACTCTCCAGTTCGGCAAAGCGATCCGGGCTCTTGCTCCTGGCCGGTCGCTTAGCCATAGGCTCCAGTGAATGGCTCTCGAACTGGGCCAATAACTGCGGGATAGAGGAACCACTTTCGACTCGAATGGCGCGCACTCCTGCCGCCAATAACTGTCGGAAGACACTCTCTCCTACCGCCACACAGAACAGGGCGAAGCAATCCTTGAGCACATCAATCCGGCTTTGTAACTTATCCTGATTGTGCCCCTCCACCACGCTGAATCGCGCCACTTGCAGCAGTTCGTGGCGGCCCGGTTCGACACCATAAACCACCAGACTCTGACAGGAGCCAAAGTGCTGATCGACCGTCTTCATGTCCGAACTGGCAAAGGCCACCTTGAGGGCGGGGGCCGCCTCATCACTGACTTTGAGATGACGCTGCAGATGCAAACTCATGCAACCTCCTTGGCCACACGCAGCGGCGTTGGCTGTTTAAGTGGGGAGTGGTAGGCCGGCAGGTGGTGATGGGCCTGCTGCATGGCATTGGCGATCTCAAAGAGGGTATCGCGCATACCGGCATAGCCCTGACGCACCCGGCGGAACTCGCCGAAACGATCGAAGATGGGAAAGCCGATACGCACCAAGGGGACCCCCATCTGTTCAGCCAGCAGGGCGCCGTGGGCGTTGGCCAACATCAGATCCGCCTGCCCCTGACAGCCATTCACCAGATCCTCCATGTCGCCAATCACCACCTGCTCGACTGGCAGATTAACTAGCTGGGGCTGGTTCACCGGAGCGACCACGCTGATGGGGCGCAACCCTACCGAGCGGGCGAAATCAAGCCAGGCACAGAGCAGATCCGCTTCGGCACCTATGGCCAGCTTACGGTCGTTGACCCAGGTATGGGTGTCGATCATGGCATCCTGCAGCTGGCCGCGCTGCCGCTCCAACCACTCGGGGACATTGCGATCGGCCAGTAAACGCAAGGTATCCACAAACTGATCCATCTGCTCCAGG
>JBOFBS010000157.1:0-3904 GCA_051645725.1 Aeromonadaceae bacterium
TGCGCAGCGCCCTGCAGATAGGCTATGAAGCCGTACAGACGCTGCTCGATCGCCAACTTCCCGATGATGAGCGCGAGGCCATCCAGCAGATAGCCACTGGCACACCTGGTGTCCATGGCCTCCATGACCTGCGTACCCGTCAATCGGGTCAGATGCGCTTTATCCAGTTACACCTGGAGCTGGATGACCAGCTGCCGTTAATCCAGGCACACAAAATTGCCGATCAGGTAGAAGCTGCGCTGCGAGTAGCATTTCCCGTTTCCGACATCATCATCCACATGGATCCCCTCTCCGCCATGGAGCGAGAAAGGGACGCCACCCTGTTGGCCCATGATGCAGTAGCAGAAGGGTAATTTATGGCCTGCATGAAACAACTTACTTGGGACAAGATCCGTGAAGAAGCAATCTTGATGGCAGCCGAAGAGCCTATGCTCGCCAGCTTCTTCCACTCCACCATACTCAATCATGAGAGCCTGCGCTCAGCCCTCAGCTTCCAATTGGCTAACAAGCTGGGTAGCCCAGTCATGCCCGCCATGGTATTGCGTGAGGTGATCGAAACCGCGCTCAACGCCGATGGCCAGATCATGGATGCCGTGGCTGCCGACATCTGCGCCGTGAAGGAGCGGGATCCGGCCGTGCGCTTCTACTCCACCCCCTTGCTCTATCTCAAGGGCTTTCATGCACTGCAAGGCTACCGTGTCGCTCACTGGCTCTGGACACAGAACCGCCGCCCCCTGGCCACCTTCCTGCAAAATCAGATCTCTGTGGTGTTTGGGGTGGATGTCCACCCTGCGGCCCAAATTGGTCAGGGCATCATGTTTGACCACGCCTCCGGGATTGTCATAGGTGAAACCGCCGTCATTGAGAATGATGTCTCCATACTGCAAAACGTCACCCTGGGTGGGACGGGAAAAGAGCATGGCGATCGTCATCCCAAGATCCGCGAAGGGGTGATGATTGGTGCGGGAGCCAAGGTGCTGGGCAATATCGAGGTAGGACGGGGAGCCAAAATCGGTGCGGGAAGTGTTGTACTCCAGGCCGTGCCGCCACATACCACGGTCGCCGGTGTACCCGCCAAGGTAGTGGGCTATCCAGGCTGTGACAAACCCTCTTTGGATATGAACCAAGGGATCTGATCCAGACCCGCGCATAAAACGGGCAACAGCCACTCGCTTGCGGCCACAAACCCGCGTCAACCCTTGTTGCCACTGGGCTGACGGGGTATGCTGACCGCAGAATGGGGGGCTCCCCTGCTCAACATGAACAAGAGAATGGGTATGACTATGTCGTTAGAAGTGCTGGAACAACTGGAAGCCAAGGTGCAAACCGCCGTTGATAACATCTCCCTGCTGAAAATGGAAAAAGAGGAGTTGATGGCTCAGCTGCAACAGCTCAAGGATGAGAACCTGCAACTGCGCAATGATCATCAAGCATGGCAGGAGCGCCTGCGCGCCCTGCTCGGCAAGATGGATCAGATGGAAGAAGCGGTATAATTCTGCCGTCCTGAAATGACAAAAGCCGGTCTCAGACCGGCTTTGTTCTCTCTGCTCACCACACTTACTCGATATCGAGTGGTTCCGGTGAGAGTATGATCCCCGTGGTATCCGCATAGAGATGATCATCGGGCAAAAAGGTGACGCCACCAAAATTCACCGGCAGATCCGCTTCACCTGTCTCCACGTCATCCGCCCCCACAGGAATAGACGCCACGGCCTGTATACCGATATCCAACTCGGCCAGTGCATCTATCTCGCGAACGCTACCATAGCAAACAATCCCTTCCCAGCCGTTCTCCATGGCGGTGGTCGCCATAGCGGCATCCAGCAGAGCGCGACGCAGAGAGCCGCCGCCATCGATCAGCAGTACCCGACCGACACCATTCTCCTTGATGATCTCGCGGATGAGACCATTCGCCTCAAAGCACTTGATGGTGGTAATCATACCGCCGAAGGAATTCCTCCCGCCGTAACTACTAAACAAGGGCTCAACCACATCGATCAAGTCCGCATAGGTGTCACAGAGTTCTGAAGTATTGTATTCCATGGTTTTTTTTCACCGCCGAAGATGCTGGTCGCTCAAGTATAAGGAGAGCCCAGATCAATTCAAAGGAATTATCCACCTGGTGAGACAAGAGTGACCGGCAGCGCAACTTTTTCCTCACCCAAACCGGTCAATCAGAGTCAACGCCGAATTAGATAGCGAATAGTCGGGCCATCCTGCTCAATGGCCAGGACAGTGTAGCCATGGTTTCGCGCATCCAGCGGTATGTTATTGATCGATTGCGGACAATCCGTGATCACTTCCAACACTTCACCCTTTGCCAGCTGTGGCATTGCTTCCAGCGTTGCCACAGCAGGATAGGGGCAAGGCTCACCCACCATATCCAAGCGATAATCCGGTGTAATCAACTGTTTCATAGAGCCTCCTGTGTCAAGCCAACATCAGATTGCACCCGTTTGGCAAAGAAACGATGTTCCCACCACAGGATCAGTATCAGAGCCAGCAGCAAAAGTGCATAGGTCACGGCCAACCCCCCTATCGCACCCAATTCGGTCAATAAGTTAACCTTGGCATAGGGTAAAACCAGAACCGGTGCCAAATCATCCCAGAAGTACGCCAAGGCGGTCGCGCCCACTATATTCCCCAGTCCGACCCACCAGAAGTGGATCTGCCCCTCCACTGCCCGGTACATCCAGCCAGTTTCACAGCCACCGGCCAGCACTATACCAAAGCCGAAGAGCAGCCCCCCCAGCACGGCATTGGGTCCTGCCCACATAATCTTTGGCTGAGCCCCCAGCTGCAAATAGCTGAAAATGCCGATGGCACTGACCGCCATCCCCAGAATGATCGCTTTTGCCATTTGTGTGCGTCCCGTGATCCACATGTCACGAAACGCCGAGGTGAAGCAGATCTGCGCCCGTTCGATAAGCAGGCCAAAGCCGATGCCGCAGAGCATGGCCAACCCCAGTTTTGGCATCGCAAGGCAGCGCCAGAAGGCCCATGCCAGCATGAGGAGTAGGACCACAACCCCTAAGCGAAAGCGCCGCTTGGACTGCCCTATATGTTGTTGTAGTGGCGTAGCAACCGAGACCTTTTGCAATCGCACCGGGATACGAAATAGCGGCATAAGCGTCACTTTGGCCCCCAAATAGGAACCCAAGGCCGTAGCCAACGCAAAGAACCAGGCATGGAGTGAAAACTGAGGGATACCGGTAAAAAATGCCGCCAGGTTACAGCCCATCGCCAATCTGGCACCAAAGCCTGCAATGATGCCGCCTATCACGGCCTGAACGACACGGATCCTATGACTCGGGTGCCTGAACTTGACGTTATTGGCCCACAATGCCGCAGCCAGACACCCGCCCAGCATGCCGAGTATCATCATTCCATCAACCCGATCCAATGGCGAACCCTGTAAGCCGATGACCTTGAAATAGCCCCACTCCTCAGGATGAGCCCCAAAGAACTGCATCAGGTGCCCACCCCAGCGGGTAAATTCCCCCGTCACGGCCCAGAAGGTACCGGTCAGGCCAAAGTAATATGTGGCGAGCACACCGGCTGCGATCACCGCAGGAAGTGGCGGCCAAAAGGCGATCAGGTACTGTTTTTTAAAGGTTTGCCAACTCATCTTCATATCCTCAAGAGCCAAACAGGGCATCATTCCCAGCGCAGGCATGATATGCGCTGACAACCAGGAACAGTTGAATCAAGATCAAAGAGAGAGGGGGATAATTGCACTATCCGCTAGAAATTCCGGTGAAATGGAAAACAAAAAGCCCAGACGTGAGTCTGGGCTTTTGTGTCTATCTAGTGGCGGAGTGGACGGGACTCGAACCCGCGACCCCCTGCGTGACAGGCAGGTATTCTAACCGACTGAACTACCACTCCGCGTTTTCTCGTCGCG
>JBOFBS010000158.1:0-2040 GCA_051645725.1 Aeromonadaceae bacterium
TGACCCTGGATCAGTTTAAGGACACATTGGGTAGCCGATTTGACGGGATAGATGCCCCACTATACGGGGCAGCAAAGCATCCACTACGGATGCACTTCTTCTACAAAGAGCGACATTCTGCAGTCCTGGCGTTCAGTAATTTCTGTCAGTACCACGCCAACGTGGAGGATGCTGAACCAGCACTACAATTTGTCCGCAACAAAGTTCTAAACATTGATATACACAAAATGGCAGCACAACACACAACCTAATAGGACTGCCTCGAAGATGGTGGCTCCACGGGCATGCATGAACAGTATTCATTCACGATGATTGCTACATTCTAAAAAACCGCCTCCCCTGCACTCCGTGGCCCATGGAATTAGAAACACGTCCACTACACTGATCTCACCGGACAGTGGTCGTTTGCTTTTTGGAGGCTGAGTCCCCGTCAAAAAACCTGACCCAGGGGAAGCTGCGGACCCGTGAGTGGTGGCACCTTGGTGACCTCGTTTAGGAATGTGATCGAATCCGAGTCCCCGTCCGGCACTATTTGCGATGGAGGGGTATTCATGAAAAAGCACAACACAGAACACGGTTTGCCGATCATCCATGCCCGCGCCGCGGGCATTGATATCGGTTCACGGTTCCATGTGGTTGCGGTGCCCACCGCGCTCGCCGAAGAACCAGTGCAAACCTTTCAGGCTTTCACGGCAGACCTGGAGCGTATGGCTGCTTGGTTGGTCGAGCTTGGGATCACTACCGTGGCAATGGAATCAACGGGTGTGTATTGGATACCCGTGTACGAGATCCTGGAGACCCATGGCTTACAGGTCATCTTGGCTAACGCCCGGGATGCCCGGGCCGTACCTGGGCGCAAAACTGACGTCAACGATGCGCAATGGATCCAGCGCCTGCATGCTTGCGGTCTACTGCGCGCCAGCTTCCATCCTGAGCGGGAGATCGCCGCGCTGCGCAGTTATCTGCGGCTACGTGAACGTCACCTCGATTACGCTGCGGCCCATATCCAGCACATGCAGAAGGCGCTAACTCACATGAACCTGCAATTGCAGCATGTGGTGAGTGACATCACCGGCGCCACCGGTATGCGGATCATCCGTGCCATTGTCGCAGGAGAGCGAAATGCCACGATGCTCGCCGCCATGCGCGACTTGCGCTGTCAGTCGAGCGTCGAAACCATCCAACGTGCGCTGGTTGGCAATTACCAGCCCGAGCATGTGTTTGCCTTGAGTCAGGCACTGGCCATGTATGACGCCTACCAGGCCCAGATTTCTCTCTGTGATGAGCAGATTGCCCAAAGCTTGCAACAACTCTCTCGTGGTAAGCCCCGTCCCAGCGAAGCGCTACCCAAGCCTCGCCACCGTACCCGGCAGCCGAACGCACTCAACTTTGATGTCCGCACCTTGCTCTATCAACTGGTCGGTATCGATCTGACCCAGATCCATGGCATTGGCCCTTACCTGGCACTGCGTCTGGTGGCCGAGTGTGGAACGGATCTGAGTCGCTGGCGAACGGCCCAACACTTCACCTCATGGCTGACACTGGCTCCGGGCTGCCGGATCAGTGGTGGCAAGGTACTGTCAGCTCATACTCGCAAGACCAAGAATCGAGTCACCGCCCACCTACGACTGGCAGCGGTGACCATCGGCAGAACAAATACAGCGCTGGGGGCATTCTACCGACGGTTGTCAGCGCGCATCGGCAAAGCGAAGGCGGTCACCGCCACGGCCCGCAAGATTGCGGTCTTGTTCTATAACGCCATGCGTTTTGGTATGGAATATCAGGATCCTGGCGCCGATCACTACGAGCAGCAGTACCGCGATCGGGTGGTCAAGGGATTGCACCGTCGGGCCGCCGAATTTGGTTTTACCCTACAGGCAATCGAGGGTGTTTCTTAGGAATGTATGGTCTGCTCCTTATCTGCAAGCTTCAACTGATTTCCAGAAGTCGTTTACGTCAATGTATCCGGCCTGTCTGTGAGCCGTTTTCCGGCTCTGGCCTTGATGGGAGCCGCACGTCATCGTCCTAATAAAGTTACCA
>JBOFBS010000159.1:0-1866 GCA_051645725.1 Aeromonadaceae bacterium
TCCACATCATCAAACGCTGCAGTCAGCAGCGCCGGATCGCCATCTTCAAGAGCAGCCTGCAGATACGCAACCATGTCGGCCTCGGTGGCCAAGCAGTCAACCGCATCAAAGCGGCTCCATTGCACAGTTCTCTTCATTCAGTCCTCCTGCATCCGTCATTGCGCATAATGCGACGTTTTGTTAAATCCCCATCTGAAACCTGCCGATAAGCCACTCCACGCAATTTTGCTGGTTTATCAGGTATTTACTTGGATGGAACGAGAGTTGACCAAAAACTTCATTTTTCGATGGTTTGAGTGCGGTTTATCAATTGAAGAAACGGCCAATCTTTGTTTTGTTTCTGTGAGGCAGGTCACATATTGGGATAAAGGCAAAGAGATCCCACCTGTCTATAAACGGCTAATGCGTATGGCTTCAGGGAGAGAACTGCCCACAATTTGGAAAGACTGGGAAGGTTGGCGAATGATGAATGATTGCCTTGTATCACCAACAGGTGTGAGATTCGACAGACGCAGGATAGAGGCGATTGCCATCATCCAGGTGGAGCGATCCGAACGGCAAATGGCTGCTTTCTATTGGAGAAAGAAACTTGGCGTAATGTGAGCTTGGGGGCTACGGCCCCCATTTATTTATCATCCGCCGAAGCGCAATAAGCAATGCACTTCGTTGCTGCGTGACAGTGACGACATTGAATGAACCAAGACCCGCCCGATGCTCCATAAGCCTCCAAAAGATCTTCACCCTCTAACACCTTCGAACACTGATGCGCACCATCCACATCTTCATAACCAGAACACTTAACGGATAGAAAGGGTTTAAGAATCAATTTCTGCTCTACAGATAGACTATCAAAGCCAAACCGAATTGAACGATGAGCCAAGGCAACAACCATCGGGCTAGCATTCTTGAGAAGGTCAAAACTAAACAAATGACATAGTATTTTTAAGGTTGTATCCATAAGAATCCCTCTTGTTATCAATGGCTTTACCACAACCAGAAACTATACTGTCAACTGTGTCAATTATAATCAACAACTATCATTAAGATGGGTTGATAGAAAAAACATATGTCGGCGCGTAGCGCCGCAAAAGCTGGAGGCTGCGCCCCCCGCGCTTTAGTAAGAACGCCCCTGCACTAAACACTCGCCCGAGTAAGCCTTAGCCGAGTGGTTGCCCGTATGGCCCCACCATCGAGTGGTCAAGGGCAGAACGGGAAGGGGCGGGGGTAGACGGTAGGGGTAGAGGGAAGGGGTAGTATTCCCCCCGTATTACTACACGGGGGGAGCCGAACCGGAAAACCCGCAGCCCCAAAGACAAAGACGGCGAAAGACCTTGAGAGCAGCTTGTCTCCGACAGGAGGACGATGCAGGCACCACCCGCGCCCTATAGTCTACAGGGTTTCGTCCTCGCTGCGCTCCTTCCTCAACCCTTACGACTGGTCGCTCTGACTGGGGCATTAAAGACTGGTTTGGCAGGGAAGGGGGGTGTTTCAGCGGAAAGGCCCGCCGCTAGTCAGCAGAAGGGGAGGCAGACGCATCGGGGCATAGGTCCTCGGGACGCAAGCGCCCTGCGGAACTGATGTTCATCATGTTTCGCACAGCTCAACATAGGCAAACCACACCCGTTACACCGCCCCAGCACCTGTATTTAACATAAATAACCGCGTTGCGCAGTTATCGGTATTTATGTCCGGTCATCACTTGGTTTGCTTTTGGTATCACCACCCGCAAAGAGGGCAGCATTGTATTTACGGCGAAGAGCGTCACCGTCTGGATCACAATAAACGTCAACAGGCTTGCCCTCGCACTTCACTGCGGCATGGCAACCGACTCCTCTTCAGATGACGTAGCGCGAGGAATATGCTGAC
>JBOFBS010000160.1:0-6433 GCA_051645725.1 Aeromonadaceae bacterium
CGGTATCGGCACCTCGGAAGTGGAGCCTGTGCTGGCCACCCAGACTCTGAAGCAAGCCCGCGCCAAGACCCTGAAGATCGAGATCAAGGGCAAGGTGGCTCCTGGCATCAGCGCCAAGGACATCATTCTTGCCATTATCGGCAAGACTGGCACAGCCGGTGGTACCGGTTATGTGGTGGAGTTCTGCGGTGAAGCCATCGAAGCGCTGACCATGGAAGAGCGGATGACAGTCTGCAACATGGCCATCGAGATGGGCGCCAAGGCCGGTATGATTGCACCGGACGAGACCACCTTCGCCTACCTCAAGGGCCGCCACTTCGCACCCAAGGGTGCCGACTGGGATGCCGCCGTCGCCTACTGGCAGACTCTCAAGAGCGATGAGGGCGCCAGCTACGACGCCTATATCGAACTCGACGGCACCGCCATCGCACCGCAAGTGACCTGGGGCACCAACCCCGGTCAGGTGATCGGCATCGATCAGCCCATCCCGGCCCCGACGGCCTTCAGTGATGCGGTAGAGAGCCACTCTTGCGCCAAGGCGCTGGAGTATATGGCCATCGAAGCGGGCAAGAAGCTCACCGATGTGAAGATCGACAAGGTCTTTATCGGCTCCTGCACCAACGGTCGTATCGAAGATATGCGCGCCGCCGCCGAGGTGGCCCGTGCCGCCCTGGCCAAGGGGCAGAAGGTCGCAGCCGGGGTGCAAGCTCTGGTGGTTCCTGGCTCCCAGCAGGTGAAGAAGCAGGCCGAGGAAGAGGGTCTGGACAAGGTGTTGGTGGAAGCCGGTTTTGAATGGCGTCTACCGGGCTGCTCCATGTGCCTGGCCATGAACAACGACCGCCTGCAACCGGGCGAGCGCTGCGCCGCCACCAGCAACCGTAACTTCGAAGGTCGTCAGGGCCGTGGGGGTCGCACCCATCTGGTGAGCCCGGCCATGGCCGCGGCCGCCGCGATTGCCGGTCACTTTGTCGATATCCGCGAGCTGTAAGGAGCCCATCATGCAAGAGTTCAAACAACATACAGGTTTGGCTGCCCTGCTGGATGCGGCCAACGTCGATACCGACCAGATCATTCCCAAGCAGTTCCTGCAGAAGGTCTCCAAGCTGGGTTTCGGCAAGCACCTGTTCCACGACTGGCGCTTCCTGGACGATGCCGGTGAGCAGCCCAACCCCGAGTTCGTGCTGAACGCCCCGCGTTATCAGGGCGCCAGTATCCTGCTGGCCCGCGAGAACTTCGGTAACGGCTCCAGCCGCGAGCACGCTCCCTGGGCACTGGCCGACTATGGCCTGCGCGCCATTATCGCCCCCAGCTTTGCCGACATCTTCTACGGCAACTCGCTGAACAATGGTCTGCTGGTCGTGCGTCTGAAGGCCGAGGAGGTGGATGCCCTCTTCAAGCTGGTGGAAGCCAACGAAGGGCAGACCATCACAGTGGATCTGGAGAACCAGCAGGTCCGCGCCGGCGATCTGAGCTTTAACTTCGAGATCGACGAGTTCCGCCGCTACTGCATCATGAACGGTCTGGACAATATCGGCCTGACCCTGCAACACGGCGACGCCATCGACGCCTATGAGGCCAAGCAACCCGCCTGGCTGTAAGCACCCAGTCGCTTCATCACGTCCATAAACCAGAACGGCCCCGCGGGGCCGTTTTTTATGGCTCTGGCCCAGTTACCTGTTGAGCGTCCCAGCTACATCGACAAGGTGGCGCACGCTGACTCGCCGTGAACCCATCCATGGGGGCTCCGCCGCTCCATCCCTGGCGCAGAGAGTCAGCTTAGCGCTACCTAAGTCGCTGTGATGGAGCGGAACCGCTCGTTAGAGGAGTGGAGTCTGGACGAAAAGCAGGCCGTTGGTGGCAGGGATGCCACCATCGAGTCTACAAGGATGTATTTACGACGAGTCTGCGCTCGTCCGGACTCCAGGCCTACATTTGCGCTGGATCTATCAACGCATAACTGGGATCGCACCTTTTTTATGGGCGACGAAAATCGACGCGCTCGCTTGGCTCCAGTTCAATCTCATGCTCGGCTGGGCGGCAGCGGGCTATGACTCGGCCATCGCGGATGGAGTAACGCACCGGCACCTGGCGGCGCAGGGCATCAAAGCCCGACTCGGCAGGCAGTATGATGAGCGAGCCGCGCTGGCCTAGCTCGATACCATGATCGGCCAGCTGCAGGGTACGGGCACTGTTGCTGGAGATGAGCCGCAGGCTCTCATCTATCTCCTCATAGCCCATCATCTGGCAGACATGCAGCCCCATATGCAACACCTGAAGCATGTTGGCTGTCCCCAGCGGATACCAGGGGTCGAACACATCGTCATGGCCAAAGCAGACATTGAGCCCGGCGGCCAGCAGCTCCTTGACCCGGGTGATGCCACGGCGCTTGGGGTAGTCATCGAAGCGCCCCTGCAGATGGATGTTGACCAGCGGGTTGGCGACAAAGTTAAGATCCGCCATCTTCAGCAACCTGAACAGCCGCGAGGCGTAGGCACCGTTGTAGGAGTGCATGGCGGTGGTGTGGCTGGCGGTGACCCGAGCCCCCAGCCCGTCACGCTGGGTGAGCCAGGCTAGGGTCTCCAAGAAGCGCGACTGCTCGTCATCTATCTCATCACAGTGCACATCGATAAGCCTGTCGTAGCGCGCCGCCAGGGCAAATGCCCTGTGCAGAGACTCCACCCCCAGCTCGCGGGTAAATTCAAAGTGGGGAATGGCCCCCACCACATCAGCCCCCAGACGCAGCGCCTCTTCGAGCAGTGCCTCACCATTGGGGTAAGAGAGGATCCCCTCCTGAGGAAAGGCCACCAGCTGCAGATCAATGTAGGGGGCCACTTCGGCTTTGACCTCCAGCAGCGCCTTGAGCGCCAGCAAGGAGGGATCGGAGACATCCACATGGGTGCGTACCGCCTGGATGCCGTTGGCCATCTGCCACTTGAGGGTCTGCCAGGCGCGTTGCTTCACATCCTCGTGGGTCAGCGTGGCCTTGCGCTCAGCCCAGCGCTCTATCCCCTCGAACAGGGTGCCGGAGCGATTCCAGGCTGGCTCTCCGGCGGTTTGTGTACCATCCAGGTGGATATGGGGCTCGACAAAGGGCGCCATGGCCAGCCCCCCTTCCCCATCCAGGCTGGGCCCCTCGTAGCCAAGATCGTCGGCCATGGGACACATACGGGCAAAGCGCCCCTCCAGGATCAGCAGCTGCCAGAGCCCGGGCTCATTGGCCAGGCGCACATTACGGATCAACATAGCCACACCCTCTGCGTCAATTTAACTCTCTGTCATGGCTTATCTGACTCCACTTTGCGCCGGCTGTCGACCCCAGCTCCAAATGGCATAAAAAAAGCGGGATCGTCACCCGATCCCGCCTCTACTCTCACCGCTTTTGCTACTACGGTGCCATTAACTCGCTGTGCCAAATAGTAGATCACCCATCACAGGGACGGGGTAGCACTAAGCTGACCCTCCACGCCAGGGATGGCGCGGCGGAGCCCCCAGGGAGGGGTTCACGGCGTGTCAGCGTGTGCTACCTTGTCGATGTGGCATGAGCAGCATCGATTATTTAGCGGGCGGTTACACCGCCCGGCTATCAACCCTCGGCCTCATCACGGGGCAGCAAAGGCCGCCAGGGCGGGCAAGGCATCACCGTGGAAATCGAACAGAGCCTGATTCTCCCAGGCATTGCCCACATTGCCCGTGGTCTGCAGGTAACTCATGCCGGCATCGCTGGCCCAGGTGGCATCGACCGGCAGCCAGTCCGGCTCCCAATAGACAAACCCCAGCCCCATCTGATTGGGCACCGCCTTAAGCGCGCCCCGCAGATCCTGCAGGAAAGTCAACTGACCAGCCGGAGTAGCCGGATAGCCACCACTCGTCACCTCATTGGGGCCAAAGCCATTACCCAGCGAGTCGGCATTATCTGTGGTAAAGGCATAGGCAGTCTCCACTATCATCACGGGCTTACCGTAACGACTGACCATGTCATTCATGTTGTACTGCAAGCCACTGAGCGCACCATGCCAATAGGGGTAGTAGGAGATCCCCATAATATCGAAGGGAACATTGCGCTTGGTGATCTCATCAAACCACCAGCGGAAGGTGCCATTGTCCCCCCCCTTGGCCAGGTGCAGTATGATCTTGGCGCCATTGACTCGAGCCGCGGCCGTCTCGGCGGCTCGCACTCCCTCGATCCCGCCATTGAGCAGCTTGGCCAGCATGTCAAAACCGCCGCTACCCTCACCCCAGTTTTTGCCCGTTGGCCACAGCAAACCTGAGTTGATCTCATTGCCGACCTGCACATATTCAGGAGCGACGCCCTGGGCAATCAATTCGGCGACCACCTGCTGGGTGTAGGCCTTAACCTGAGCCACCAGGGCATCATCGCTCAGCGCCTGCCACGCCTTGGGTTTGAACTGTTTGCTGGGGTCAGACCAGAAGTCGCTGTAGTGCAGATCCAGCAGGAAGCGCATCTTGGCCGCCTTGGCTCGCTTGGCCAGGCGAGTCACGCGGGCCAGATCGCTATCCCCCCCACCGTAAGCCACGCCAGTCGCCGACTTGGGATCGACCCAGAGGCGCAGCCGTACCAGGTTCACCCCCTGCGCCTGCAGCAGGGCGAAGAGATCCTGTGTCACCCCATTTTGCTGGAAGGTACCGCCAGCCTGCTCCACCGCCTCAAGCATGGAGAGATCCACGCCGCGCGTGGTCAGGGCTCCGCTCATCTCAACGGCAACGCTATCGCCGCTCGAGCTAGAAGAGTCCCCCTCAGTCGAGGGCGTTGACGGAGTCGAGGCAGACGGTGTGGTAGAGGGCGTCGTCGATGGCACATTGGTAGAAGGAGGAGTGGCGCTACTGCTCTGGTTCGGTGACGGGGAGCCACTACCATCACAGCCCACCATAAAACAGGACAACAACAGAGTGCAGAGCACTCGACCAGACCAGGGCACCAGCCCACTCGGTATGATTCGGGTCATCGACATGGTCAATCCATCCTTTTAGTGCATCAATTATGACAACGAGGCGACTCACACCGAGTTGCCTATCCTGGGAGGCACGATATCAAAGGCAACTGCCAAAGAAGGTGATAGCGATTACACTAATTGAATTTTAATCTCGGTTTTCTAACTTGCCGTGGAGATTGGCTGGCCAGAGTTCGCCGTTATCCTCAGGCGAGCAACCTGATAAAACCTGAGGATTAAGCCTTTTCGGCATAAAAAAATGGCCATATTGGGCATGAAAACCAATATGGCCAAGCAGCGGGATAACAAAGTAGTTCCGAGATAGACTATAGCGCTTACCAAAACAGCAGGGAAACCGTTATCACCACATTAGTGATCGAGATCACCCAACTCAAACCAGCGCTCCAGATCCCGACGCAAATTGTCTGAGCGCTTGCCGAAGATCGCCTGTACCTCATGGCCGACTATCACCACCCCTATGGCCCCCAGTTGTTGCAGCTTGCCACTGTTGACCAGCCCCAAGGCCTTCACCTCGACTCGCAAGCGAGTCAGACAGGCATCGAAGCTGAAGATGTTCTCCTTGCCACCGAAGGCCTCCACCAAACTCTGAATAGTGACCTCATCCATGCTCGGCTCTCCCTCTTGTGGTTTTTCACCCAGCGCCAAGGTAAACAGGCGCTTGAAATCTTGCATCTTGATCATCCCTCTCTCCTTATGGCTGTGCCGATTGAATGGCTAGCTTGAGTTGTCACAACTCGTTTTCCTGTTTTGACGCGAGAAAAAAGCCCGCCGAAGCGGGCTCATGACTTAATCCAGGGCTCGACGCAACACCCGGCAACCGTAGCCGCTGAGGCTCAGCTCACGCCCCAAGGGTTCGCTTGTGGTCATCTCCTCATAGCCAGCCGGCAGGCTCACCACCTTGGCCAACCCAGTGTAGTTCTGGACGAACACAAACTCCTGCTCACCATCTCGGCGACTCTGAGCCGTGACGCCATAGGGCAGTTCGGTAGCCAAGGCACGCGGCAGGCGCAGGTCACTGGCCAGTCGTCCGAAGAAATCCCGCTGGAATGCCAGATCATTGCGCGAGGCCACATAGTAGGCGCGGCCACGACCATGTTCATGCAGTGTGACCGCAGGCTCACCGGCATAGAAATCGCTCTGGTAGCGAGCCAGGGCGCGCGCCCCCTCCAGCTGGATCCGCTCGCACAGATGGGTCACTTCATAAGGGCCACTCAGCCCCAACTCGTTACCCTCTATGCCCGCGATGGCATTGCGCTCATGGTCATAGAGGCCATCGATCTCCTCAGCCCAGATACCCAGGATGGGACGTAGCGGGCCAGGGAAGCCCCCCAGATGACAGAGATCCGACTCATTGACTATGCCGCTCCAGTAGCTGGCCACAAAGTGGCCCCCCGCCTGGACGAAAGCATCTACGCGCTCGGCGAAGCCCTCGCGTACCATGTAGAGCATGGGGGCGATCACCA
>JBOFBS010000161.1:0-2008 GCA_051645725.1 Aeromonadaceae bacterium
TGTTCCCTGGCCCCCGACTACCAGCGCCCGGCCACACCGGCTGGCGCCAGCTGGCAAGCCAGCACTGATGTCACCACCACCCGTGGCTGGAAGGGCACTTTTAGCGATCCCCAGCTGCAGCAACTGATTAACCTGGCACTGAGCAATAACCGGGATCTGCGTATCGCGGCGCTGAATGTGCAGAGCTACGAGGCCAGATACCGCATCCAGCGGGCGGCCCAACTGCCCACCGTCGGCGTCGATGGCTCCGGCAGCCGTCAGCAGACGGCGGGTGATATCAACGGCAGCGGCCGCGAGCAGATTGGCTCCCAATATGCTGCCAATGTGGGCATCACCGCCTATGAACTGGATTTCTTCGGCCGCATCCAGAGCCTAAAGGATCAGGCACTGGAGAACTATCTGGCCCAGCAGGAGAGCCAGCGCAGCACCCATATCGCCCTGGTGGCCTCGGTGGCCAACGCCTACCTGACCCTGCTGGCGGATCAGGATCTGCTGACCCTGAGCCAGCAGACCCTGCAGACCGAGCAGGAGAGCTACGAGCTGACCCAAAAGAAGTTCAATCTGGGGGCCGCCTCCGACATGGAGCTGGCTCAGGGCAAGACCACACTGGAGAGCGCCAGGGTCAGCCAGGCCCAATACCAGCGTCAGGTGGCCCAGGACAAGAACGCCCTGATGCTGCTGATAGGCGGCAACCTGCCTGCCGATCTGCAGCAGACCCGAGCGCTCGACGATGTGGCCCTCACCCCCGTTCCGGTGGGGGCGCCATCGAGCCTGCTGCAACAGCGGCCCGATGTGCTGGCCGCCGAGCATAGCCTCAAGGCCGCCAACGCCAATATCGGCGCGGCGCGGGCCGCCTTCTTCCCCACCATCTCGCTTACCGCCACCGCCGGCAGCGCCAGCAACGAGCTGAGCTCGCTGTTTGACAGTGGCAACGGCACCTGGCTCTTTATGCCCAAGCTGAGCCTGCCCATCTTCGATGGCGGTAAACGCACCGCCGATCTGGATGTGGCCGAGATCGAGGCCAAGAAAGCCGTGGCCAGCTACGAGCAGAGTATCCAGAGCGCCTTTCGCGAAGTGGCCGATGGTCTGGTGGCCCAGCAGAGCTATCAGCAGCAGCTTGCCGCCCAGCAAGCCCTGGTGGAGGCCAACCAGCGTTACTTCGATCTGGCCGAGAAACGCTACCAGCAAGGGGTGGACAGCTACCTGACCCGCCTCGACGCCCAGCGCTCCCTGTTCAGCGCCCAGCAGAGCCTGATCGCCACCCGCCTCGCCCTGCTCGGCAACGAGGTCAACCTCTATAAGGCCATAGGCGGAGGCTGGCAGGAGTAATACGGACGCAAAAAGGAATAAGACGGCGACGGCAGAGATAAGCCGCTAGCCATCCACGGGCAGCAACCCCTGCAGCCCTCCATTGCGCCGGTGTCTGAGTCATTCAGTACCGGCGTAAATTTATGAATAAAATCAAATAGATATAAAATAACCAATAAAATCAATGCGATATATATTATTGATTTTATTCATATTTATATTCATCTCTGCGCCGCGTTATCGCCCCGTTGCCGTGTCCAACCCCTTAACTGCGCCCCTGCGGAATATCACTATCCCTCAGACGAATAAGGGATTTTCAACTGACCCCAAGGCAGGTAGCATAGAGACTCGATAACGCCAGCTGTCAAAGTCGGCAACCCCTGCGTGAGCACAATGACACAGCCCTGCGGTAGCCATGCCCACGCTCAGGCTGCAAGGCAGAATATCGCTTTCGCCGTCATCCCCGTGAAAACGGGGATCCAGAGGCAAGGCAATGGCTGTTCACATCCCTCCCCTTTTCAAGGGGCTTGAGTGGAGTCAGGCTTTTAAGCACCAAAAGCCAGAGCAATAAAACCCGTTCGTGGTGAGCCCCGTCGAACCACGCGAGCATTTACCATTCATCCTTCGACAAGCTCAGGACGAACGAATTTATCCCCGTCGTCATCCCCGTGCAGACGGGGATCCAGAGGCACGGCCCTGG
>JBOFBS010000162.1:0-8749 GCA_051645725.1 Aeromonadaceae bacterium
CATGTTATAAATAAACTGAGCCATATAACTCTCGTTGTTAGCCATGGAATGGAGTGGCGACCATTCTAGCCCAAGGGGCGAGGGGGGAAAAGCGGGGGTGATGTGGCGGGTGGTTCTGCCATGAGATAAAAAAGAGGCCCGCGTTAGCGGGCCTCTGCTTACTGCATATCAAAGATCCATTAGCTTGCGTCTTTAATCTTGATGGAGACGCTGGTGACTGAGAATTTGCCGTTCGGTGTGGTCGCGGTGACGGAGAACTTGCCTTCAGTCTTGTTGTTTGGCTCAGTCTCGGGGTTGATGATCACCCTATAGGCAAATGGTCGAGTCGTGTCTGGATAGGTTGACTTAAACGAGATACCCACAGGCTCGGCCGCTTCACCATTGGTCTGGGTGATGGCCAGAGTACTACCGGTCGGGATCGGGTTATCAGTTCCATTGATAGTGTACTTGGGAGTAAAGGAGAGGTAAGCCGAGCCAGTGGTTAGATCGACAGTGTCGTTGTTCGACAGCAGGGTGCAATTTGACCAATTGCTATTACATTGTGACAGGCCAAGGCTGGGAACCGCGCCATTCTTTTCCTCCATGCCACTGAAAATAACCTCAATGTTTTTGAAGGGATAGACAAGCTTACGCTCACAGAAACCCCGGTCAACTATATCTGCAGAGCAGGAGAGGCTGTTGAGTTTGCCATTGGCTAGTGTGTGCTGGCCATTGTTGTCGACATCGACGAGCAGATCGCTATTACCATAAATTTTATCAAAATCCTTATCCAGATAGGGCTCATCCTTGTCTTGGAATGCTGTTAGCCAGCTACTAGGCGCCGTTGTGGCATCTTGTTGATCCGTTACGCCGATGAGATCGGGCTTATCAAATATGCCATTACCGCCATTTAAGGCTTCACTAAAGCTCTCTTCGCCTTCGACATAGGCCAGAACAGTGACTCGGCCATCATTGGGTCTAGGAGCTTGGCTTATCAGGGTTACCATACAGCTGTTGTCTTTGGTGACGCAGGAGCCGGTTTTCCCGCCCGAGGTCGCGGCGTCCCCCATTATGGTGCCCCCTTCGGTGATAAAGGTGACAACGGTGCCATCAGGAACTGGGTTATTGAAATGATCACCCAGGCGAACCGTAAATTTGTTCTCTATGCCATCAGTGGTCCAAGCCTCATCCATGCTGTGAACTTCAGGATTGGGGCTAAAGCTGTCTGAATCTGGGTAGCCAGTGCCGACTGCGATCTGGTCTGAGGTGATACGCACATCCGGGGTGTCATGGAGCAGTGCCTGCACTCGGAATGGAATGGGCAAGGAGCCGGCTTTAACCGTGACAGTGATTTTCCCCTCGCTGTTTGTAGTGCCCGAAGTGGGGTTCAGAGAGTAATCGGAGGGGACTGTCTCCATCCCGGTGATCTGGGCAAAAGAGAAATCTACGGGAACATTGGCTTTCGCCGTTCCGGTATTATCCGTCACGGTAAAGACGATCTGGCTTTGACTTGAGCAGTTTCCCCCGGCCAAACAAATAGCGGCAGGAGAGGGTTTGTCACCCTTTATTTGTACTGGGGTTGTTGCCGTATTTGCTATATCAATTTGAGCTCTGGCTGAGCTATCTGTTGAACTATCAATGCTGGCGACTATGGTATCGGTTTGACCACATACACCTGCCGAGCCTTGCCCCACATAGGTAGCGGTGGCGATGCCGTTGATGGTTGAGACGCTGGCATCAAGTTTTGCCAGATTCTTGGCTGTGCAGGCAGAGGTGAAGCTGACACTCACTGGGTCAGAGTAGAGATTTCCGTTATTGGTTACGCGCGTGGAGAGTACGGCTACGCTGCCCACTGGCAAGGCGCCTGAGACGTTGGATGCCAGGGTGAGTGCGAGTTTGTTTTCACCGAATTGGAAATTCTTAGTGCTGCTGGCTGTGTAATCTGTGCTGCCTAAGGTGGTTTTGGCATTTAGAGTTATGGTGCCAGCTTGACCAAAGTTGCCGCTATCGGCAGAGAGTATGTAAGTGACCTTGCCGGTATCATCGGTCAGTCGCTCTGCGCCTGGTTTGAAGCTACCTTTGGTTGTGGTAGCACTGACGATGGCATCTTTGACAGGATTATTGCTGCTATCAAGAAACGTGGCTTCAACCAGGGAAATGTTGCCGTTACCGATCGGCAGGCTGGTGGTTTCGCTGCAGGAGTTTAGGTTTTGCGCATCACTACAGGATTTCAAACTCATATTGAGTTTATAACCGACCACTTCGGTCACAGTCCCGGCACCAAACTGGAAGTTTTGTGAGGTGCTGATTGCCACACCCTTGACGGTGGAGGTGACTGTGACGGTGCCGGCCTTGTTGCTGCTATCGGCTGTGGCAGAGAGATTGAAGTAGGCTTCGCCTTTAGCATTGGTCAGTTGCTGGGCCGTGGTGGCCCCTACCGTGGTGCTTGCGGCAACAATCACATCCCCTACCGGCGCACCTTTACTGTCAGTGACTACGGCGACTATGCGGTTAGGTTTGCTGGTTGAAATATTACTATTTTTATCCAGGCAGGTGCTCGTATCCTGAATGTTGGCACACTCCTGGATCCGCATGCTGATGGTGTAGGTCAGCGTTTGTGTGGTTCCACCGGTATTAGTCGCGCTACTGGGAGAAGTGGTTGTAGTTGTACTTGTGCTACCACTAGGTGATGTCGTGGTTGTGGTGGTAGTAGAGGAGCTACTTCCCCCTGTCAAATCCTTGCCGCCACCGCCGCATGCTGTGAGCAGTGCCAGGCTGATCAGGGTGGCTAATGTGTGTTTCGTAAATCCCATGGGTTCCCATCCTTGGTGTGGTCTACTTGCGTTCACTATTATCCATGTATTCATTTGGATAAAAATTGAAGTCTGTCAGGTATCGAGCGGCTTGGCTGAGTGTTATGCAGGCACCAGCCGCTCATTGTGCTTGGGGCTGAAAAAAAAGAGCCCTCAATGGGGCCCTTTATAAAGGATATTGGAAGCAAATAGAACCATCTTCCTAGAATATATCATCCGTAGTGGTTCCTGTGCCGCTTGCATCCGCCGGGCCTTCACCAAACAGGGTGGCATTGCCCGGGTTGGCTTGGGTCGGCTCGCTCCCCTTTTGGAAAAATTCCAGGCGACTATTGTCAAACGGGCCACTCAGCATGCCGGATGAGGCATCGATGCGTACTGTGACGACATCTTCCGGTTGCGCTATGGGGCTCTCTGGCATGCCTTGCTGGGCTTTCTTCATGAAATCGATCCAGATAGGTTGTGCCGCACTGGCACCATACTCATTTCCGGCAATTGAGCGGCCCAATTTGCGCCTATGGTCATCGAAACCAACCCAGGCAGTGGCAACCAGTTTGCTGTTAAACCCAGAGAACCAGGCGTCCTTGGCTTCGTTTGTGGTGCCTGTCTTGCCATAGATGTCCTGGCGCCCCAGCTCCTTGGCGGCTCGCCAGCCGGTTCCCAACCAGGTTCCATTCATGCCTCTGTCTCGACCACCAAAGATGGCGCTGTGCAGGGCCTCAGATACCAGGAACGAGTTGGCTTCAGTTATGATAGCGGGCGCGATTCGAGCCGTCATAACAGGATCGATAGGACACTTGGCTCGCCAGTCAGGTAACACATCCTGATAGGCATTGGCATCGTTTAGTTCCTGCGCTTGCAATTTGCTACAACCTTTACAGGCTGCAACCGGGGTGGCCTCGTATACCAGGTTACCTTGAGCATCCTCCACACGAGAGATGAAGTATGGGGATATTTTGAATCCGCCATTGGCCAGTGTGGAGTAGGCAGTCGCCAACTCCATGGGCGTTACCTCTATGGCTCCCAGTGCCAGGGCCTCATTACGCTGATCGGATTTGACATCGAAACCGAACAGGCGCAGGTGATCCATTAATTTATCTATGCCCACTGCGCGCAGCAGACGCACCGAGACCACGTTTTTCGAGCGAGCCAGGGCTTCGCGCAGGGTAATAGGGCCATCATAGACAGGGGGCGAATTCTTCGGGCTCCATACCGTGCCTTGGCCGGGATTCCATTGGTTGATGGGGGCATCATTGACCAGTGAGGCCAGTGTGAACCCCGAATTGAAGGCGGCCGAGTAGATGAAGGGTTTGATGTTTGAGCCCGCCTGACGCCGAGCCTGATCAACTCGGTTGAATTTACTCTGCTCGAAGCTAAAACCACCTACCAGTGCTTCAACCGCACCATCTTGTGGATTGAGGGCAACAAATGCGGCATTGACATCGGGGATTTGCACCAATCTCAGTTGGCTGTCATCCACGGGCCAGACCCAGATAAGATCCCCTACATTGAGTATGTCACTGGCTTTACGTGGAGCCGCGCCTTGCCGCTCATCACTGATGAAGCGGCGAGCCCATTTCATACCATCCCAGGCAATGGTGCCCTCCAGCCCCCCCTTGATCAAAACATCAGCCTGGCGATCTCGAATGCGAACCACCACGGCTGGCTCAAAAGGTTCGCTGCTACTCAGATCATCCAGATATTCGGTCACTTTCTCACTGCTCCAGGCAGGCTCTTTAGCCTGCCAGAGTCGCTTCTCGGCGCCTCGGTAGCCATGACGCAGGTCGTAGTCCATCAAGCCTTGAAACACGGCGTCGTCAGCTGCTTTTTGGCGCACAGAGGAGATAGTGGTGTAGACGTTGAACCCCTTGGTGTAGGCCTCATCACCGTATCGTTCTATCATGAACTTGCGCGCCATTTCTCCCAGATAGGGGGCATTGAGCATGATTTCCGCGCCGTGATAACGAGTTGCGATCGGCTCCTTAATTGCCTCGGTGTATTGTTCTTTGCTGATCTTACCCAGCTCCAGCATGCGGGAGAGCACCAGATTACGGCGAGCCATGGCTCGCTGTGGAGAGCGAATGGGGTTGAGCAGAGAGGGGGCCTTGGGTAAACCGGCAATAACAGCCATTTGACCGAGTGTCAGTTGGTTTACACTCTTGCCATAATAGACTTGTGCGGCTGCTCCAACGCCAAAGGCTCGATAGCCCAGTGCAATCTTGTTGAGATAGAGCTCGAGTATCTCATCTTTACTCAGCTCCTTTTCGATGTGCCAGGCGAGGAAGACCTCAGTTACCTTACGCAACAGGGTTTTTTCTCGACTCAAAAAGAAGTTGCGGGCCACTTGCTGGGTTATGGTGCTGGCACCCTGTTTTTTATGTCCAGTGGTCAGCCAGACCACGCCAGCTCTGGCTATACCGATGGGGTCTATGCCCGAGTGTTCGTAAAAGCGAGCATCCTCAATGGCTAGAAATGCATCGCGCATCTGTAATGGTATTTCATTAATTTTCAATGGGATACGACGCATCTCGCCGTATTCGGCGATCAGGGCGCCATCCGAGCTATAGACCCGCATTGGTGTCTCAAAAGAGGCATCTCTTAGTCCGGTTACATCGGGTAAGTCGCTCTCAAGCTTGAAATAAAAGGCAGCCACGGCGGCTACGCCGATTGCCATTAATAACAGCCCTAACCAAAACAGGCGCTTAAGCCATTTGAGCATGAGTCTACTTCCAGCAAGGATGATTGGGGAAACTGGCCGGAAGTATATTTGTTAACTACTTCAAATTCGAGAGGTTTGGCAGCTATGCTTAGGTAGTATTCTTGGCGCTATATGTAATAGCATCAGGACACAAAGGAATATCATGCCGCCTCTAACTGCACGGAAGCACAATATGTTGGGCCTCACAAATCAAGGTAGTTTGTTCTCGATGGTTGGTATTGACTTCGGTTGCCAGACCATCAAAGCGGTGGTGGTGTCAGGAAAACCTGGTCGCTACCAAATAGATGCCTGCGTAGAAGTCGCTACGCCCAAGGGGGCCGTGGTTGATTTTCAGCTTCAAGATATCGAAAAAGCATCTCAAGCCATTCGTCAATTACTCAAGTTATTACCGACTCGTAGCAAGTATGCGGCAACGGCCGTGTCTGGCTCGAATGTGATCACCAAGGTGACACAGGTCGATAGCAAGTTAGGCGAAGCCGATCTGGAGACCCATATCCAGATGGAAGCCGAGCAACTTATCCCTTTCCCTCTTGATGAAATCAGCCTCGATTTTGAGGTACTTGGGCCTAACCTGTCAGATCCAACACGTAATGATGTGTTGGTGAGTGCCGCTCGGACCGATAGTATCACCGGTCGTGTAGGCGCCTTGCAGGATGCCGGGCTGCAAGTGAAGGTAGTTGATGTGGGACTTCATGCCTTGGCCCGTTCCGTAGTTTCGTTGCTACCTGACCTCACGGAGGCTAAGTCCCAGTCCGTGTGTGCCGTGGTGGATATAGGCGCGGTATCGTTGACGTTTGGTGTCATGATCAATGGCGAAATCGTCTACTCGCGGTTGCAAAGCTTCGGTGGTGAGAACTTCACACAGTCTATTGCCTCATTTTACAGCATGCCTATGGATGAGGCTGAAAGGGCTAAGGTGCAGAGCAAGCTTCCACCCGATGCTGAAATGGATGTGCTGGCACCCTATATCACCCTGCTCGTGCAGCAAATTAGACGAAATATCCAACTTTTTTGCAGCTCGTCTGGTTACCGTGAACTGGATATGCTGGTGTTGTCTGGTGGTGGCAGTTTGCTACCTGGTCTGTGTGAGCAATTGGCCCTGGAGCTGCAACTGGAAGTTGTGCACCCTGACCCCTTTTCTGTTACCCCAAAATTGCGTACAGAGAGTAACAAACATGGCGCCAAGTATATGACCGCTCTCGGGTTGGCTTTGAGGAGCTTTACACCATGTCAAATATAAACTTATTGCCGTGGCGTGAGGCGACAAAACAGCGTCAAAAATCCCAGTTCCTGATCATGTTGGGCGGTGGCGCGGTGGCATCAGCTGTGCTGGTTCTGCTCGTCAACTTCCTCTATCAGCAATCCATTACCCGGCAGGAGGGGCGTAATCAGTATTTGCAGACTGAAATTGCCCAGTTGGATGCAAAGATAGGTGAAATTAATCAACTTAAGGTGCGGCGCGCCGAGTTGATAGAGCGGATGCGTCTTATCGACCAGTTGCAACAGAGCCGAAATCTTGCCGTGCATTTGTATGATGCACTGCCATCGCTGGTGACTACCGGGGTTTATCTCGACTCTTTGAGTTACAAAAATGCTCAGGTGGATGTGGTGGGTAAAACCGAGGCTCATAGTCGGGTTGCCAACATGATGCGTCTGATCGATCGAAGTGGTTGGTTAGGTCAAACCACTATCAGCTCCATATTCGCCTCAGATAGCAAGCCGATTACCTTGAGCCAATTCTCTATGATGTTCAAAGTACTCAAGAGTGGTGGCGAAGATAATAATAAGAACAAGCCTGCAAATGGCAGCCAGGGAGGCCAGTCATGAATTTGCAAGAGTTAAACGAGCTTGATTTTGAAAATGTCGGCAGTTGGCCTCTGCCTGTAAAGATTTTCTTTGTAATGGTTGTGGCTGCCCTGATCGCGTTTGGTGGTTATTACTATCTGATTGCCGATTCCATTGCGGCTCTGGACACAGCGCAGCAAAAGGAGATTGAGCTTAAGGGGCAATTTGAGCAGAAGGCGAGCCTGGCCAGTAATCTGGATGCCTACAAAGGGCAGATGGTTGAGTTGGAAGCCTTGTTGCAGGCGCAGTTGAAGCAGCTGCCAAATAAGAACGAAGTTGCCGGCTTGCTTGACGATATCAGTTTCATTGCCATGGATAATGGTCTGAAGTTGTTACGCATAAACTGGGAGCCTGAGATCCCACATGAATTTTCGACAGAGCTTCCCATGCGAATTGAGGTCTCCGGTGATTATCATCAGTTAGGCAAGTTCACCGCCGATGTGGCTGCGTTGCCGCGGATCGTTATTCTGGACAGCTTTACTGTTGTGCGGGGGAGCGGTGGTGGCTTGTTGATGAGCATGCTGGCTAAGACATTCCGTTACAATGAGAAGCCGCTCGCCTCTAAACCTGCGGGAGGCGCCAAATGATGAATAGACATTGGTTGTTGTTGTCAGCTTGTTTGGTGTTAGCGGCGTGTACGGGAAGTGATGATCTGGATGAGTACGTGGCTCAGGTTAAGGCGCGTCCTGCGTTACCCATTGAGCCCTTGCCAGTTATTCGTCCTTTTGAGGCAAGAAAATATCACCCAAATACGGAAAGAACGCCGTTTGCTGAGCCGCAACCTGAGTTGGTTCTGCCATCAGCCAGGGTGAAGAAGGATTGTGTGCAACCAGAGGCGAATCGCAAGAAGCAGCCCCTGGAGCAATTTTCGCTAGATAATTTATCTATGCAGGGAACCTTGGGATCTGGAAGTGCATTGTGGGCATTGATCCAGTCACAGGAGGGTGAGGTGTACCGGGTCAGCGTTGGACAGTACCTTGGTTTGAACCATGGGCGTGTTACTAAAATAAACCCGGATTCAATCGAATTGCTTGAGTTTGTTCCAGATGGAAGCGGCTGCTGGACGAAGCGGACAACCAAGTTAAATATTCTGGTCGCACAATAGGTCGCGCAGGCAGGGATCGTTATGACACAACAAATATCACGGATTGGACGTTTTGTTACCTTGGCGTTACTGGCCGGCGTGTGCAGCTCCTCTTTTGCTGCTGCCCGTTTGGAACAGGTGAAGGTTAATCCATTACTGGCCGACCAGTTACAGCTTGAACTTACTTTCAATGAACCGGTCACGGCTTTCTCTGACCGGCTGAAATACCAGCCGAATCAGTTGCTGGTGCACCTGCCAGCGGCGAGTTCTGGGCTGGCCATGAATCAGATCCCCGTTGAGCGAAAGGGGATA
>JBOFBS010000163.1:0-5090 GCA_051645725.1 Aeromonadaceae bacterium
GCAATAGCAGGGCGTGGCGTTGCCGTTCTGCTTTGCGCAACGGTTCTGGGTTGCGCCACAGTTCTGGTTTGCGCCACTGTGCTTCTGGCTTGAGCCTCAGTGCGCTCGGAAAGCAGGCTGGCCGCAGCCTTGGTCACGCCCACCTGTCCCCGGCTGGCATAGTAATTACTCTGGCTCGCCGCACCATCCAGATAGTCCACCTGGGGCAAGTCCAGCAGACGGTCAAACAGCATGGGCATCAAGACTTCCGGATGGGACTCGTTGGCGTTCCAGATCATCACCAGGCCTATGTCCTTCTCCGGCAAGAAGCCAAGCCGTGAACGCACCCCTTTGAGCCCGCCCGCATGAAAGATCATCTTGTGGTTGCCGTTGTACTGGAAGACCCGCCACCCCATGCCATACATGGGGTTCTTGATGCGGGTCTGTCGCCATTTGGAGGTGATCCCCTCCTTGGGGGAGCGGACCACAGGTTTGGTCAGCTCCTGCATCACGGCAGGGGGGATGACATCCGGTCTGTGCCCCATCACGGCAATCAGGTATTTGCCCATATCCGAGATGGAGGCATTGACCCCGGCAGCCGGGATCACGTTGTAGTAGGGCTGGGTAATGGGCAGCGCCACCCATCCCCCACCCCCTCGGCCATGTGGCACGGCTATGTTGCGATTTCTCAACATCTCGGCGCGAGTGGCGCTGGCATCCTGCATGCCTAGCGGGTCAAAGATGCGATTGCGCAGCAGATCCGGGTAAGAGTGGCCGAGCTGGCGGGAGAGCACATCCCCTATGGTCGAGTAGAGAATGTTCTGATAACCAAAACAGCGTCCAATCGGGCAGGCCGCTCCCAAGCGTTCCGTCTTGTTTAGCAAGGCGGGGTAGGACTCTCCAGCCTCCAGCAAGTTATCATTGGCGTTGTGGGGCAAGCCGCTGGTATGGGAGAGCACGTTGCGCACCGTCAGTTTATTCGCTGTGTCATACTTCAGACGAAAGCCCGGCAGGTAACGACTCAGCGGGGCATTGTAGCTGATCTCCCCAGCATAGGCGGCCTGCCCTGCCAGCACGGCGGCAAAGGTCTTGGAGACAGAGGCCAGGCGAAAGACTGTGTGTTCGTCTACCGGGTTACCTAACGAGTTACTCCCCACCCCCAGAGTCTTTACATAGACCACCTTGCCATTTTGTACCACAGCCACGGCTGCCCCCGGGATACGGTATGCCCCGAAGATCCGCTCCACATCCCGATCAAATTGTGGCAGGACTGACGCCAGTGGCTTTGCCTCCAGTGACGAAGAGAAAATCGGTGCAGTACAGAAGAAGGCCAATGGTAACAAACGCCGCACTGAGCGTACGGCAAGCGGGGAAAGAAGAGAAAACAGCGACATATGAAGGCACCCAGAAGAACGAGGGCCGATATTGTTGCAAAGCCAGGGAGCCACGCCAAGTAAGATCACCCGATCCAGAGCAGCAGAATGGAAAAAAAGGGGGAACCTATTCCACTTGCTCTTGCCAATCGCGGCTGGAAAGCTTTTCACCCTATCCCCCTCCGCGACAGAGCCGCTGTCGGCTGGACAGCTATCACTAAAATCCGTACACTTCGTCCGTCATTGGGGAGTAGCCTCCCGAGCCTTGGGGCCGGGGTTTACGTCAACATACTTGGTCCATAGACCATGGCGTAAACGACTCCAGGTTTGGCAAGACCTTTGACCATACAGCTACCCGAGGCCGGCGTGGTTGTGTGGTCATTGGAAATTTGCCGGCCAGGAGTAATAGATGGAACCCTTTCTCATCTCCAGCGGCATTGTCGCCCTGGCTGAAATGGGCGATAAAACCCAACTACTGGCGCTTGTTCTCGCCGCCCGCTTTCGCAAACCCTTGCCTATCATTTTAGGTATTCTCGTTGCCACCCTGCTCAACCACGCCGGAGCGGGTGCCATAGGCAGTTGGGTAACCCAGCTGATCGGTGGTGATTGGCTGCGCTGGATCCTGGGCATCTCCTTCCTGTTGATGGCAGGCTGGATCCTCATCCCCGACAAGATCGACGAAGACGAGGCGAACGTCGCCACCCGCTTCGGCATCTTTGGCACCACCCTCATCGCCTTCTTCCTGGCCGAAATGGGTGATAAAACCCAGGTCGCCACCGTGGCCCTGGCCGCCCACTACTCCGCCTTTTACAGCGTAGTGGCAGGCACCACAGTTGGCATGTTGATCGCTAATGTTCCTGCCGTACTCCTCGGGGATAAAGTGGCCACCAAGGTGCCGCTTAAACTGGTTCACGGCATCGCCTCGGCACTCTTCGCCGTACTGGGCCTGCTAACCCTCTTCAACGTAGGCAAACTGCTTCCCTAATCCGCAGCAGGGTAACGAACCGGCTCTCCCACCGGTTCGTTCCACCTCCCCCCGCAACAACAGAGTGTCACCGGACAGTACAAAGCGTTACCACTCCCTCATGGCGCAATGAGCACAGCCTGGATATACCTGTTAGCCATGGGATGCACTTGCAATTCGCAGGCTGCATTCGGAACAGGATGTTAATCCACCTGTCACAAAAAACACGGCATCGAATTGCTAGGCTATTCCTTATACAGGGATGCAGGCTTCCCGCCCACATCACAAGCTGAGAATGACGAGAGTGACCATGCCAGAGTTCTTACCCTTCTCCCGTCCGGCCATGGGAGACGAAGAGATCCAAGCTGCCAGCGCAGTGTTGCGCTCCGGCTGGATCACCACGGGCCCCAGGAATCAGGAGCTGGAGCAGGCCTTCTGCGCCCGCTTCGGCGCGCAGCACGCCATCGCCGTCAGCTCTGCCACGGGCGGTATGCATGTCACCCTGATGGCGCTGGGCATAGGGCCGGGAGATGAGGTGATCACCCCCTCCCAAACCTGGGTCTCCACCGTCAATCTCATCACACTACTGGGTGCCAAGCCGGTCTTTGTTGATGTGGACCGGGAGACACTGATGACGGATGCCTCCCGTATCGAGGCCGCCATCACCCCCGATACCCGCGCCATCATTCCGGTGCACTATGCCGGAGCCCCCCTGGATCTGGACCCCCTCTATGCGCTGGCCAAGAGACATGGCATCGCCGTGGTGGAGGATGCCGCCCATGCGGTCGGCACTCGCTATCGAGATCGCTGGATCGGCGCTCAGGGCACCGCCATCTTCTCCTTTCACGCCATCAAGAATCTCACCTGTGCCGAGGGGGGCATGGTGGTCACGGATGACGAGAAGCTGGCCCAACGCATTCGCAGCCTGAAATTCCACGGTCTGGGGGTCGATGCCTTCGACCGCCTGACCCAGGGGCGCAAGCCTCAAGCCGAAGTGCTGGAGCCGGGGCTCAAATACAATCTCACTGACCTGCAGGCGGCCATCGCCCTGGTGCAGCTCAAGCGTCTGCCCGAACTCAACGCCCGCCGTCTGGAACTGGCACACCAGTACCGGCAGGCCCTGCAAGGGCTACCCATAGCACCACTGGCGCTGCCAGACTATCCGCACCTGCATGCCTGGCATCTCTTTATGGTGCGCGTCGATGAGAACAGCTGCGGCATCAGCCGTGATGATTTCATGCAAGCCCTGCAGAGTCGCGGCATTGGCACCGGCCTGCACTTTCGCGCCGTCCATACCCAAAAATATTACCGCGAGCGCTATCCTGAACTTAGGCTACCCAACAGCGAGTGGAACTCGGCGCGCCTCTGTACCCTACCCCTCTTCCCCGATATGACACAGGCGGATCTGGCACGGGTAGTGGATGCCATCCACCATATTCTGCACACAGCAGGAGCCTGAAGATGCCCCATAAGATGACCTCCACATCAAGCTCACCCATCACCCTGGTCTCTGTGGTGATCCCGGTTTACAACGAAGAGGAGAGCCTGCCTGAGCTGCTGCGTCGCACGCGCGCTGCCTGCGCCCAGCTGTCTCAGGCATTCGAGATTATCCTCATCGATGATGGCAGCCGGGATGCCTCGGCCCAGTTGATGCGGGCTGCCGCAGAAGAGGTGCAGAGTCAGGTGGTAGCGGTGATCCTCAACCGCAACTATGGCCAGCACTCGGCCATCATGGCCGGGTTCGCTCAAGCCAGAGGCGATCTGATCATCACACTCGATGCCGATCTGCAAAATCCGCCCGAAGAGATACCCAAACTGGTCGCGGCCGCCGAACAGGGCTATGACGTGGTGGGCACAGTGCGCCAGCAGCGCCAGGACAGTCGCTTTCGCAAACTCGCCTCCAGCCTCATCAACCGGCTGATCAAACACTCCACGGGGATGACCATGCGCGACTACGGCTGCATGCTGCGCGCCTATCGCCGCCACATAGTGGATGCCATGCTCTGCTGTCATGAACGCAGCACCTTTATTCCCATACTGGCCAACAGCTTTGCCCGCAACACCATAGAGCTGCCGGTCAAGCATGCCGAGCGCGAACATGGGGAGTCCAAATACGATCTGCTCAAACTCATCAATCTGATGTTTGATCTGATCACCTGCATGACCACCTCCCCACTGCGCCTGCTCAGTCTACTGGGAACCGCCATAGCCGGTGGCGGTTTCTTGCTGGCCCTGCTGCTGCTCTTGATGCGCCTGCTGCTGGGGGCCTCTTGGGGCGCAGAGGGGTTGTTCACCCTCTTTGCCATCCTCTTTATCTTCATCGGTGCCCAATTTATCGGTCTGGGACTACTGGGAGAGTACATAGGCCGCATCTACAACGACGTCCGCGCCCGCCCCCGTTACTTCATCCAGCAGGTAGTGCCAGCGCGCGCGGCCAACGAGAGCCGCAAACCGGAATAACGATAACTTGTTGAGGAATAGCCCATGAAAGTGGTCGTTTTTGCCTATCACAACATTGGTTGTACCGGACTGCGTGCCCTGCAGGCCGCCGGTTTTGAGATCGCCGCCGTCTTTACTCACAAGGATGATCCGAGTGAACAGCGCTTCTTCAGCTCGGTTGCCGAGTGGTGTGCCGAGCAGGATCTGCCACTCTTCGCCCCGGATGAGATCAACCATCCCCTCTGGATCGAGCGTATTCGCGCCCTGGCGCCGGATCTCATCTTCTCCTTCTACTACCGGTATATGTTGGGCCAGGAGCTGCTGGATATTCCGCC
>JBOFBS010000164.1:0-5123 GCA_051645725.1 Aeromonadaceae bacterium
AACGGCTGGCTCCCGACTATGCTCTTACCCGCCGTCTGGTGGCCCCCGTGGCCCAGTGGTGCCGATTGCACTCGCCCACCCAGGCTCAGCCTCCCTGGCACAAACTGCCAGAGCTGGCGGCCCCCATAGCCGAGCTACTGACTGAAGCGTTACAAGCCTGGAGTGAGCCGGCCATCTGCCACTGGCTCTGCGATGCGGTACCCGGGCAACTGCTGCTGGGCAACAGCCTCCCGGCCCGCCTTATGGATATGCTGGGGACACAGAGACCCGCCGTGCTCCCGAGTCGGCTATTCAGCAACCGCGGCGCCTCTGGCATAGATGGCCTCATCGCCACCGCGGCCGGCCTGGCCTCTGCCGCCCCCACCCAGCCGACGACCCTGCTGCTGGGCGACACCTCGGCACTGCACGATCTCAATAGTCTGGCCCTGCTGCGTAGGCTCACGACCCCCTTCGTCCTGCTGCTCATCAACAACGATGGCGGTGGCATCTTCAGCCTGTTACCCGGGGCAGCCCAGAGTGGCCTGCTGGATGAGTACTTCCGCCTACCCCACGGCCTGGACTTTGCCCATGCCGCGGCACAATTTGGTCTCAGCTATGCGGCACCGCGCTCTCTGGACGAACTAACGCAACACTACCAGCAAGCCCTGCAAGGGGGCGTCACCCTGCTGGAGTGCCAAGTTCCCGCCGGCGAGGCCGCGGAACTGTTGGCCAAGCTGGCCCAGGCCTGCCGTGCTCTGCATGAGTAACCGATCCCTGCCACACCTGATCTTTTTGCATGGCTTTCTCGGGCAGGCTGACGAGTGGCAACCCCTGTTAGCCCTGTTACCCGAGGCGCTGCGTGGTCGCTGCCACTGTCTGGAGCTCCCCGGACACGGGAAAAACCGGCAAACCGTGCGCGATCTTCAGGAGTGCAACCTGTGGCTCACCCAGGAGCTCGAGGCGCGAGGCGTGACACACATGGTGCTCTATGGCTACTCCCTGGGGTCACGGCTCGCCCTGCACTATGCCGCCACCTCGGCGCAAACTCTGCCATCGCCCCCCACACTCTGTGGCCTGATAATGGAGAGCGGTCACCCCGGCCTCACAGCGCCTGAGGCTCGCCAGCAAAGAGCCAGCCAGGATGCGCTCTGGGCGCGACGCCTGCGGCGAGAACCCTTGCCCAGCTGGCTCGCCGCCTGGTATCAACAACCCGTCTTTGCCGAGCTGGATGCCCAGACCCGCGCCGAGCTGATCGCGCTGCGCAGCCGCAACAGCGGACCACAGCTGGCGCGCATGCTGACCGCTACCTCCCTGGCGCGCCAGCCGGACCTGCGACCCTGGTTGCGACAAACCCAACTGCCCCTGCTCTATCTCAGCGGTGAGCGCGACCCCAAGTTTGCGCAACTGGCTTGCCAGCTAAGCCAGGAGTGCGCCACACTCAGCCACCTGAGCCTGCCGCAAGCTGGGCACAATATTCACCATGCCCAACCCCAAGCCTTGGCCGCCGCACTGCAAGCCTGGCTGGCCGAGCAGGGTTGGAGCTAACTCTTTTATTCTGTTAATGGATGACCCCATGATCGACACCCAAGAAGCCCAATGGTACAGCCCGGTAACCTGGCACGACTGCAGCGGCGACTTTCAGGATATCTGCTATCACAAATCTGACGATGGCATCGCCAAGATCACCATCAACCGTCCCCAGGTGCGCAATGCCTTCCGTCCCCTGACAGTGCAAGAGATGATGGAGGCGCTACATGATGCCCGCTTCGATGCCGGGATAGGCGTCATCATACTGACAGGAGCCGGTGAGCAGGCCTTCTGCTCCGGCGGCGATCAGAAGGTTCGTGGCGACTATGGCGGCTATCAGGATGACGAGGGCACCCATCATCTGAACGTGCTCGACTTCCAGCGCCAGATCCGGACCTGCCCCAAACCCGTGGTGGCCATGGTAGCTGGCTATGCCATAGGTGGAGGTCATGTACTGCACATGATGTGCGACCTGACCCTGGCCGCAGAGAATGCCCGCTTCGGCCAGACGGGTCCCAAGGTGGGCTCCTTCGATGGCGGTTGGGGGGCCTCTTACATGGCGCGCATCGTTGGCCAGAAGAAGGCCCGGGAGATCTGGTTCCTCTGCCGTCAATACGATGCGGCCCAGGCGCTGGAGATGGGACTCGTTAATGCGGTCGTGCCCCTTGCCGAGCTGGAGCGGGAAACGGTACGCTGGTGTCGGGAGATATTGCAACACAGCCCCATGGCCCTGCGTTGCCTGAAGGCCGCCTTGAATGCCGATTGCGATGGTCAGGCCGGTCTGCAGGAACTCTCTGGAAATGCGACTATGCTCTTCTATATGACAGAAGAGGGCCAGGAAGGCCGGAATGCCTTTAACGAGAAGCGCAAACCCGACTTCTCCAAATTCAAACGGAACCCATGATGGATATAACCCTATATCGCTATCGATTGCCTCTGAGCCAACCCATACAGTTTCATGAGCAACAGCTCGAGACCCGTGAAGGCTTATTGCTGAAATGGGGCAGCAGCTGGGGTGAAATTGCCCCACTGCCCGGCTTTTCCAAAGAGAGCCTGGCCGAAGCCGAGGCCGAGGCCATCCTCTGCCTGAAGAGCCGCCAGCAGGGACGCCACCTGGTGCCACAATTGCCCTCGGTACAATTTGGTTTTGATTGCGCCCAGCGTAAGTGGCCCGAGAAGATGAACGCCCCCCACTCCCCCTACATCTTGCTGTTAGGCAGCCCGGACGAGATCATCTGGGGCTGGCGCGAGTGGTTATATGACTATCCGGCCAAGGCCAAGCTCAAGGTGGGGCGTCACCCCATGCGCGATGAGATCGCCATGGTGCGCGAACTCTGTCGCCTGGCCCCCAGGCTCAAACTTGTGCTGGATGCCAACAGCGGTTGGACCCGGGAAGAGGCGTGGATCTTCATGAGTCACCTCAACCCGGCCAATATCGAATATGTGGAGGATCCTTGTGCCTCCTTCGAGGATGTCAAAGCGGTAGCCAACCACACCGGCATCCCTGTGGCCCTGGATGAACTGCTGGCCACAACCCAGAATTGGGAGAACTTTCCCCAGCTCAAGGCTCTGGTGATCAAACCCACGCTCATCGGCTCACTGGCCAAGTGCAAGGCGCTGGCGGATAAGGCCCACAGCCTGGGGCTCAAGGTCATACTCTCCTCCTGCTATGAATCCCAGCTGGGCAATCGCCTGTTGGCTCAGTTGGCCAGTGAATGGGCACCCGAGCAGGCACCGGGCCTCGATACCCTGCGTTACTTCACTACCTCACTATTCAAAGGGGAAACCCTGGCGGTGGATGAATCCCAACTTGAGGTGGTATGGCGGGGCTAGTGCCGTGACACATGCCTCCTGCCCAATCCGCCGCCATGCGCAATCGGCCCCGCAGAGCCCCGCTATCCTGCTGGAGAGCGGGGCTCTGAGCTATCAGCAACTCGATGCCAGGCTCAACGGGGTGCAGCAGCAGCTGACAGCCTCGGGGCTCAGACGCGGCGCTCACCTCCTGGTCCAAGGGACAAACAGCCTGGAGCTGCTGCTGCTTGCCTGGGCCTGCTTACGCTCTGGCCTACTATTCTGCCCTCTGAATCCAACGCTCCCCATGGCCCGGGTTCAGGAATTGAGCCGGCGCCTGGACGCCGATGCCTGCTGGTTGGCAAAGTGGCCAGTCGAGCAGGCGCCGCCCTGCCAACACCTCAGCCTGGACTTCAATGCTGAACTAGCCTGTCCAGGCGAACTGAGCCTGGATAGCGAGGCCCTCTCAACCCTGTTGCTAACCTCTGGCAGCAGCGGTGAACCCAAGATAGTGGCCCATAGATTGCGAGCCCATCTGGCCAACGCCCTGGGTGCGCAACAGCACATACCGCTACAGCCCGGAGATAGCTGGCTGCTCTCCCTGCCCCTGTTCCACGTTGGTGGCTATGCCATTCCCCTGCGCTGTTTCCTGGCCGGCGCCACAGTGGTTTTGCCCGAAACGCCACGTTCCTTGGCCGACAGGGTACGGCAACAGCCCATCACACACCTCTCCTTGGTGCCAACCCAACTCTATCGCCTGTTACAAAGCCCCGGCTTCGACTTGCATGAGACACAGTTACGCCACCTGCTGCTGGGCGGCGCCCCCATACCGCAAGCCCTGCTGCAACGCTGCCTGGATCAGGATCTCCCCCCCCATGTGAGCTACGGACTCACCGAGATGGCCTCCCAGGTCAATACCACCTATGCCAGCCCAATGGCGGGTGCCGTTGGTAAGCCCCTGCCGGGTCGGGAGGTGACAATCAAGGAGGGCGAGATCTGCGTACGAGGCGACACCCTGTTCGCCGGTTACTACCAAGCCGGGGAGCTGGCCCTTCCCCTCGATGCAGAGGGGTGGTTTCATACCGGCGATCTGGGGCACATCACCCCAGAGGGGGAGTTAGTCGTATCTGGCCGTCAGGGGAACCGTTTCATCTGCGGGGGCGAGAATATCCAGCCGGAGGAGATAGAGGCACAACTGCTGCGCCATGGCGCCATCCAGCAAGCCTTGGTGGTGGGGGTTGCCGATCCCGAGTGGGGAGACATACCGGTGGCCTTTGTGGAGCTGGAGGGACGAGTATCCTATCAGGAGCTGGCGCAGTGGCTGCGAAGCTCCCTACCAGCCCATCTTATTCCCAAAGCATGGCACCCCTGGCCGAGTGAGCAAATGGCCGGATTAAAACCCAGCCGCCAGCTGTTTAGACAACTGGCGCAGCAGGCGCAAGCACTTACCCGCTGACAACAGCTGACACCGCAACACAGGCGGTGTTACCCCCACTGCGCCCGCCGTTTTCCTTGGTTTTGTCATCGCAAGGCCGTATAGTCGGCACGATTCTTCGACAGGGTGTGTACTATGTTTCAAGATAATCCGCTGCTGGCGCAGCTAAAACAGCAGCTGCGGGACAATATCCCCAAAAAAGAGGGCGTCGTTCGCGGCTCTGACCGTGGTTTTGGCTTCCTGGAAACCGATAACCGCGAAAGCTACTTCATTCCGCCGCCACAGATGAAAAAAGTGATGCACGGCGACCGCATCACAGCCCTGATCCGTACCGAAAACGAGAAAGAGCAGGCCGAACCAGAAACACTGCTAACCCCTTTTCTCACTCGTT
>JBOFBS010000165.1:0-1630 GCA_051645725.1 Aeromonadaceae bacterium
TGAAATACCTCATTGCCGCCTCCTTTATGGCGGCGCCGGGTGGCCTCTTGATGGCCAAACTGCTGGTGCCGGAGCAGCAACAGGTGAGCGATCAGACCGAGATCACCCTCGACAAGAGCGACTACAGCAACGCCATCGATGCGCTGGCGGGCGGCGCCATGGGCGGCATGAAGATCGCCGTGGCCATAGGTACTATCCTGCTGGCCTTTGTCAGCGTCATCACCATGATCAACGCCGGTCTCACCACGGTCGGTGAGTGGTTCGGCTGGGCCGATCTCTCCCTGCAACAGTTGCTGGGTTATCTGTTTGCCCCGGTGGCCTGGCTGATTGGCGTGCCCGCCAGCGAGATGATGGCGGCTGGCTCCCTGATTGGTCAGAAGGTGATCATGAACGAGTTCGTCGCCTATCTGGACTTTGCCAATATCAAGGCAGATCTGAGCGCCCACACCCAGATCATTATCACCTTCGCATTGTGCGGTTTCGCCAATCTGGGCTCCATAGCGGTGCAGCTCGGCTCCATCGGCACCATGGCGCCGGAGCGCCGTCACGATGTGGCCAATATGGGCTTCAAGGCGGTGTTGGCGGCGACCCTGGCCAACCTGATGAGCGCCACCCTGGCCGGGATCTTTGTCTCGCTGGCCTGATAGTGTGAGGCAATAGCCGGTTAGTCTGCGGCAGAAACAAAGACCCCCTCTTGCCGCTTGGCACGAGGGGGTCTTTTTGTTGAGTTGGTTACAGCTCCAGAGTGGGTAACTGTGCAGCCTGCTCCTGAAAATGGTGGCAGCGGCGATCAACGTCGTCCCGGTAGCGTGCCAGATAAGCCTGCTCGGCGGGATTGTCTGTCTCAACCATGGCGATGGCGGCATTCAGATGGTGGAGGATGTCGTTGGCCATCTTGTGCAAGGTCTGCTGCAACAGACGTTTGGGCAGGTCGCATGTTTCGGCCATATCCAGCAACTGCCATGCGTTGACCGCCTCGGGGGAAAACTCATCGCCGATGGCCATGGCCAGATGCTGGTTGAATTCGGGGTAAAGCCCCACATTGACCAGATCGTACCAGGGAGTCGGCGTTAGCCCTGCTCTTGATACGAAGAAGCTGTAGTTCTTGCCGTGGGCATCGTGATTGTTGACGCAGAGGTTGAAGATCAGCCATTGCAGCATGTTCAATCTGGCCTGCGCCGGATTGACACAGAGAGCGCTGAGGCTGAACAGCCGTGGCAGGCTCACCCCTTCCCGAATATGAGCCACATCCCGACTGTCACCGAAGTTCCGTTCATATTTTCGGGTGACGGGGAACCCCAGCCCCTGACAGGCATCGATCATGTGGCGACGGCGAACCCTCAAGCCATCTTCATCGAGGCGCCGGTCAAACCGTTCTACCAGCAAACCTCGGTGGGACTTATCGCCCTGGCCAACCCTGTGCAGTTCGACCTGTGCTACCGGCATGCCCAACAACGCCGCCAGCCGCATGGTTACGAATTCATTGATCACCAGATGAGGGTGATGCTCGAACTTGAGGAGGTGGGTGGAACAGAGTTCGCCCTCACCAAATCCCAGCGTCCCTTCGATTCGCAGCAGGTTGAGCTTGGTTTGCACACCCGCAACCGAGAGTCGGGGGCGACCATCCCAG
>JBOFBS010000166.1:0-3335 GCA_051645725.1 Aeromonadaceae bacterium
GGAAGTATTCGTCAATAGCCGGACACCACTGGGTGGCCCCCAGACATGCCTTGATATCTTCAGGGGTGACCTCCCAATGAGGCTTGATGGTAGGCATGCCTTTGGCATCTTTTTGTTGTCCAGTACCATCGAGCGCGGCAGAGCCAGAGTTAATCATGTGAATGATGCCGTGTTCGGCAGCGCCCGTAAGCTGATGGCCAGTAACACGCGTCACGGCGTCAGGTGACCAATAGGTGCGCACATCGCAGAAGATCTGGGCTGTGCCAGTCAGACCATAACCCAGCAGCATAGTCATGGCGTTTAGGCTGTCGTTTTCGGTGCCCATGATGAGTGGTGCGCGGGCACCATTCCAATCGAAAGAGCTGTTGAGCAAGGTCTCCGCGGTATCACCGTTGGGATATTGATCCGTCCAATGACGTTGGCCCTGAAAGCCGCCCACAATAGCGTTATAACCCAACGCCTCTTCACCAAAGCCGAGCTCAGCCAGTTTGGTGTTGCCCTGCATCATGTCTCGCATGCAGATCGCCATCAGCAAACTTTCGCGCAACACCCCCTTCTTCTGCTGCGGTGAGCACTGCCGCTCCTGTGGGTTGAGATCCTGCCCTTCATTGAAGTGTTGACCAGCCCATTCCATGGCGAGATCCAGCTCCTGCGGATCATATATTCCCTTGTCCATCCGGCGTCGCAGCTCAGTCATATCGACGGCCTGTACCTTCATGCCGAAATACTCTTCAAAGAAGGTGTGATCCACGATAGAGCCGGCAATCCCCATGGAGACGCCACCGAGGGAGAGGTAACTTTTACCACGTAGGGTTGCAACTACCAGACCGGCACGGGCAAAACGCAACAATTTATCCTGCACATCTCGCGGGATGGTTTTGCAATCCGCGTCCTGTACATCCTGACCATAGATGGAGAAAGCGGGGAGCCCTTTCTGGTTGTGACCGGCCAAAGCGGCCGCCAGATAAACCGCCCCCGGCCGCTCAGTGCCGTTGAAACCCCAGATGGCTTTCGGGCGAAATGGATCCATATCGATGGTCTCACTGCCATAACACCAGCAGGGGGTGACCGTGATAGTGAGCCCAACATTGTGCGCCTTGAACTTTTCTTCACATGCGGCTGACTCTGCCATGCCGCCAATGGTGCTATCGGCAATGACGCAAGTTACACGTTCACCACTAGGGTGGCGTAGATGCTCGCTCAGGAAATCTGCGGTCATACGAGCCATGGTCATGGTTTGCTCTTCAAGGGATTCACGAACCCCCATGCGACGACCATCAATGGTAGGTCGAATGCCGATAGTGGGTAATGCGCCAATTAATTTGTTCATGTCTGATCCTTAAGCCTTGTGGCCTTTGAAACCGAAGTGGATGAGGTAGATAAAACCGATAAGTGGAATAATGAATGCCATGCGTATGCCAGCCATGTCTGATATTTGACCCATGATGGCAGTCAAAACTGCGCCCCCCAGGATGGCCATGATGAGACAGCTGCCACCAAACTGGGTGTCCTTGCCAAGACCATGTACCGAGAGACCAAAAATGGTGGGGAACATCAGCGACATACAAGCCGATACGCCAATCAGGCCATAGACTCCGGCCATACCGCCGATCATCATCACCACCAGCAGACAAATCACAGCGCCAGCGGCAAGCAGACCCAGCAACCGAGCGGGAGAAATGAATTTCATCAGTGCGGTACAGACGAATCGGCATGCCGAGAAGATCACAATGGAGGCCAGTAGATAGGTAGATGCGTCGGCTTCATTGCCGCCGACTTCTGTCATGACATAGCGGATGGTGTAAGACCAGCAACCGATTTGGGCGCCAACATAGAAGAATTGACCAAGTACCCCGCGCACAAAGTGCCGCTTGGCTAACAGGCGGGCAAAACTCCCCTTGAGATCAAGACCGTTGTTGTTGGCATCATGGGCCACAGGCATTCGAGTGAAGGCGATCGCCAGCCAGACTGCAACGATGACCAAAGCAACGACAACATAAGGCCCCATCACCGCCGCAAGCTCACCGGTTTGAATTTGGCCAAGCTCATCGGCTGACATCAGTGCTCGTTCGGCATCGGTGGCCGGATTGAGTTGCGAGAGAATGTAGAACTTGCCGATCAGGACGCCGGTAATAGAACCGATTGGGTTAAACGATTGCGCGAGGTTCAGACGACGAGTTGCTGTATCCTGTGGGCCCATTGCGATGATATAAGGGTTGGCGCTGGTTTCTAGAATGGAGAGTCCGCCAGCCAGCACAAACAAGGACGCAAGGAAGGGACCATATGTCATTATCTGACTGGCTGGGTAGAACATCAGAGCACCAGTGCAAAACAACCCTAATCCTAATAATACTCCAGCCTTGTAACTGAACCGTTTAATAAATAGAGCGGCAGGCAATGCGAGACAAAAATAAGCACCATAAAAAGCAGTTTGCACCAATCCAGATTGCATATCAGTCAAGGTAAACACCTTTTTGAATTGTGCAATCAAAACATCCGTCATGTTATTTGCCAATCCCCATAGAGCAAAACAACTGGTCAGCAGTATGAACGGTATCAATATGCTCCTGGGTACCACCTGATGAGATATACCCATGCCTTCGGGCACAATATCATCGCGACTGTTTTCACAAACAGCGGTTTGGGATGTATTAGCCATAATGTAAACTCCATGTGTTTTTATTGCGTAGGATATGAGGTTCTATTTTTTGTTGTATCTGTTTAACTGCCTTACATTACTTTCGATTTTTTCTGTCAGGACTACATCCAGGTCACTAAATTGACAGATCCTGACAATTCCGGAACGATTTTCTTTATGAGAATCGGCTAGCAATACCTTCTGCTTCGCGGAAGCTAGCATCACTTTCTTGGTCGAGGCATTAATCTCATTGCTTTCCCAAATACCGCTGGTAGCGCTGTATGCTGAGCAGGAGAGAAACAGTGTATCCACCCGGTACTGGCTGATATTGCCACTAGCAATGGTGCCGACAAAGGCAGCATATTTTTCTGAGTACTCACCACCGATGACGATGGTTTTGATGTTTCTCTTAACTGCCAGGCTCAACACATTTCTAAATGAATTCGTGATCACCGTTAGTGATATATCTGGTAGCGCCTCTGCCAAATACCAACAAGTAGAGCTGGCATCAAGCATGATCATGTCACCTGGTTTAATCAGTGCCAATGCTTTATAGGCAATCAACTTTTTTTCTATAGAACGTTCATGTTTACGTTTATTAAATGCCAAGCCAGCATCTGCATTATCAAGAGATATTGCTCCACCATGCACTCTTTTTACGGAGCCATTGGATTCCAATTCTTGTAAATCACGTCGA
>JBOFBS010000167.1:0-3527 GCA_051645725.1 Aeromonadaceae bacterium
GGGTTGTTGATCGGCATGCAACTATTCTTTATTGCCTTTAACCTGATGGACGCTTTGTTGCCTTCACTGGTTAGCAAGGAAGCACCGGCCGGTTTTAAGGGCACCGCCATGGGCATCTACTCGACCGCGCAATTTTTAGGGGTTGGTGTCGGCGGCAGTCTGGGCGGATACCTGTTAGGCATGGCCGGAAGCAGTGGCGTCTTTTTATTTGCAGCTATGCTGGCTCTTTTGTGGTGGCTTATTGCCCGGCCTATGCCGGAGCCTGCCTATGTCAAATCTATACGTCTGGCGCTTCCTGCTGCACCCTCCGGCCAGCTGAAGGCATTGCAACTGCGTTTGCAGCAGCACCCCGGGGTGCAGGAGGTAGCATTCGTAGCTCAGGAACAGGCGGCGTTTATCAAGGTGGATACCCGGGAAACCAGCCGCCTCGAATTGGAGGCGCTGGTTGCTGCAGACTGAGCTGTGGCGCTAGCCCAGCGCGGTATCCAGCGTCATCATCAGGGCAAAACCGGCCATTAATCCGAGGGTGGCGAATGTCTGATGCCCATTGCGATGGGTTTGCGGAATCACCTCGTGGGAGACGACAAATAGCATGGCACCGGCGGCCAATCCCAAGCCAATCGGATAAGCCATCGGCATGCCGCTTGCCAAACCAATCCCCAGCAAGGCACCTAGTGGCTCCAGCAAGCCGCTACCAATGGCCACCAGAACCGCAAACGGGGGTTTGAAACCCGCCGCGCAGAGGGCCAGAGCGACGGCGAGCCCATCGGGAATATCTTGTAGCGCAATGGCACTGGTCAGAGGTAAGCCGACTGACATATCGCCCTGCGAGAAACTGACACCGATGGCCATTCCTTCGGGCAAATTGTGTAACGCGATAGCGAACACGAACAGCCACACCCGGGAGCAGTGCTCATAGCCTGGACCACAAGGGCCAGTTTTGTCATGTTCATGGGGGGTAAACTCATCCAGACCCAGCATCAGCAGTACCCCTAGTGCCATACCTGTGACCACGATCGCCGCTGCCCAGCCGCCACTACCGGTCAATGCTTCGGCGGCGTCGAGCCCGGGTAGTAGTAGTGAAAACGCACTGGCCGCCAGCATCATGCCTGCCGCAAAGCCTAACATGGCATCTTCAATACGCTGGGGGACCGAACGTAGTACCAGCGCCGGTAATGCTCCGAGCGCTGTGGTTGCAAAGCCTGCTAACCCACCCAGGATGCCGTAACGAGTTCCCGGACTGATGTTGCCACTGAGGATCATGATGACGCTCTGTAACAGGAGGAGGAGCACAACGGCCAAGGCCAGGACTAAACTGGTTGCGGTCAGGGGATGAGCGCGCATGTGGCGCCAAATGGCTTGTGACCAGGGTTCATTGACGTTCAGGGTGGAAGCTTGGGAGCCTGCATCCATGGAAGTTACCTCTCGACTCTGAAGTGCGCAATCACGCTATCACGGGTTGGCGGTGCTGTTCATTACAACGGGAACGCTTAGCGTTGTCCACGGCTCATGCGCTGAGGAGCGAGTTTTTAATCAAGAGGTACGACGATACGGTATCGAGTTCGAAGCAGGCGATATAAATGTCAGTGGTTTAATAGGGTTTTACGTAGCACGTAGCGGCTGAAAAACGAAGTAACCAACTGACATATATTGAAACAGATGAGTGGAATGTAAAAATAAAAGCAGAAAACAGAATGGATCTGAAATTTAACTTAACATTTGGCTATGGTTAAAAATGTATTGGCATGACCAGACTCCGGATAGTTTTCTGCTAACCAGGAATGCATTCCACAGGCTGACATCAGTCCTGTAATTCGCTTCCAAGCTTGACGCTTTTTGTTGTTGATATTTTCACAGGGTTCATAACAGATCCATTTTTCATTCTGCAACGCAGAATGCTTGGATACACAAAGTGTATTGCTGATATTGACTAACATATTTTCTCTTCAAAATAGAATGATTGCCGAATGGCAATGAATAAAAACAGACGGATTAACTGAAGCGGTTTTATGGCGAGGGGTTAATACGGAGCTGGGGAAGAAAAAGAGGATGCGGAGCATCCTCCTTTTTTTGGCTTAGGCTGGAACTACGTTCGCAGCTTGCGGGCCTTTCTGACCGTTTTCAACGGTGAAAGTTACGCGCTGACCTTCGGCCAGTGACTTATAACCATCGCCAACAATCGCGCGGAAGTGAACAAATACGTCCGGGCCGCCATTGCTTTGAGAAATAAAACCGAAACCTTTTTCTTCGTTAAACCATTTAACGGTACCAGTGGTGCTAGACATAATGTCTCCTGAATATTTGATGCAATTGTGTTTCTGTGTGACGTTCTATGGAGTGGACAAAGATAAAGGAGTTAACAATGAAGGAGTATTCTGGAATGACGGAACTTCGTAAGAAGTGCGTAAGGCAAGAAGGAACAACTGTTTGTTACTTTTTCTCTGTCTCTCACAAGACATGTCGGCTAACTTACGCGGAAATTTCCGGCATTGCAATCAAATATCTTAAATTAAGTAAAAAAGATGTAGCATCCTGAAGGGGCATGAATTGTTCTCGGGTGAGGGTTAATAGATAACGTACAGAATTTACAGACTTTTATGCCAAGGAAGGAACGATGCTCGCTGCCTTTCGTACTCACTCTCGCTAGCTCTATTACCGACCATCTGCAATCGTTAACCGCAGCCGATCCTCTAATTGGTCGGTCATCATGTGCCCTCGCAAAGTGAATTCGGGTGTTTGTGGGCAATTCTTGAGCCGACTGGTACAGTCTTCAGTATGGAGATGCAGCCACAAGGGGCTGTGATGAATCGGCATTTAAAGACGCTATGGATGTTGTTTGGCATCTGTTTGAGTGCCGGGTCTTGGGCTGCAGAGCTCGTTGTGCTGATGGCTTCGCTCGAATGGCCTCCCTACGTGAGTGAACAGCTTCCGGGACAGGGCATCATCAGCCAACGAGTGCGGATGGCATTGGCGCGTGAAGGTTACCAACTGCAGATCCGTTTTTTGCCCTGGAAACGGGCGGTCGCCATGGTTCAGCACTCCACCTTATATGTCGGTGTTTTCCCCGAGTATGCGTCACCTCGACGGGAGCAGGAATTTTACTGTTCGGATCCCATATTGCAGGCGCCTTTGGCATTCATTCAGGATTCTCGGTTGCCTCCTATTGATTGGCTACGCTTGGAGGATTTGGCTGGCTATCGTATTGGTACGGTCGCAGGCTACATCAATACTCCCGAATTCGATGCTTTGGTGGCTCGCAAAACGCTGGTTATCGATGAGGCTCAAAACGATATCGCCAACTTAAAGAAACTACTCCGGGGACGGATCGAGCTGGCGGTTATTGATCCGGTTTTATACCGCTATTTGCTGCGTCATGATCCCGAGATCAAGGCGCTATCCTGGCGCTTGCGACTGGTTTCTCGCTTGCTCGGACAGATGCAGTTGGTGGCCTGTTTCCGCCATGATGCCGCAGGCGAGCGGGTACGCAATGCATTGAATCGCGGATTATTGCAGCTCGATGACTGAGG
>JBOFBS010000168.1:0-2651 GCA_051645725.1 Aeromonadaceae bacterium
AGACTGTCCCGCATTGCCTGCCATAAAGGTGCCCAGGTCGATCATCTGTGCGCTCGATTGCTGATAGCGATAGGCCCTTTTCTGGCCACTATCCGTCTCTGCTGAACCAACGATCACCCCACCATCTTCGCTCATGGCCCGGACCATGGAGTTGCCCAATTTGTTACTGCGCAGTGAACCGAGATCGGTCATCCGGCGAGTCGCTTGGTCATAACGAAATGCGCGGTGGGCCCCATCATCGGTAGCGGCATATCCAGCGATCACCTTGCCATCAGACGAGACCGCCATCGCTTGGGAACCACCTGAGTTGTTGCTGCGCAGAGTGCCAAGATCGGTAAGCCGGGCATCCCCTTCACCAAAACGAAAAGCCCGCCATTCGCCACTATCAGATTGTGCACTTCCAACCACAGTGTTACCGTCAGCAGAAACAGCATAAGCATATGATTGACCGCTGTTATTACTGCGTAGGGTGCCGAGATCCTGCATGATGCCAGTGCGGGCGTCAAAGCGAAACGCCCGCTTATCATCAAGCGCGTTTGAAGACCACCCTACCACCACATTACCATCTGCAGAAAAATTGCTTGTGGTATCCCAGATGAAGGTATATGGGATATTAGTGCTCAGATAACCAATGTTGCTCATCTCACCATTGGCAACCTCGATAGCCCGCGCCTGCTGGCTGGCCAGCGAAACACCGATGGCCAGCGCCAAGGTGCTTAATGTCATCACGGCATTTGCTTTGTTCATAACTAACCTCTTTCAACCGGTATGCGCTATGCACACCCGTTATCACTAAAACCAGACCACCACTTGGTGGACCGACAACAAAATAGCGCCGCTGCGCATCACGATAACTTCGCTAAGCGGTCTGCATGTGTTGCATTGATATGGCGTGAACTGCCATGACTACCGAGATTGCCTGACCAAGTAATGGCTGGATGTTGTACCCAAACGCTCTCGGGTCTCTCATCCATGAAAGGGGGTATCAAATACATCTGAGGCTATTTTTTCATCACCACCACCAGTCGTATGTAGGGCAATTCCTATGAGTGAGTAGTCATATTCCCTTTGCTATATCCCAACAAAAAAGCCGGTTTTACTTCTTGCGCTGCTTATCAGAACTTCAGCTCGTAGCTCAGTTGCACACTGCCATCCACGCCCTGATTGCCATATTCAGCCTGGCTGGCCTTCACATTCAGCCCTACGGTGCCAGCCTGCTCCAGCTCATAGCCAACACCCACTGCCGCGTAAGGACGCATATCATTGCGCTCAAGCTCGGCACTCACCGCAAACTCCTGCATCCCTTCACCCAGGCTGAATATGTCGCTTCTGCCCTTGAGCGTCACCGGGTTCACATCCAGGTCCATCTCGACCCCTGTATCCAGTTTCAGCTTCACTCCCTTCGCCAGCGCGGTCTCGCCTTTCACACCCACCTTGCCCACTGTGCTCTTGTCTTTCACCTTGTCGTGCTCGACATCAAACACCAGTCGCTCACCACCTTCACGGTAACCGTCACGGCTGGTGATAAAGTGGGTCACTTCGGCATGAGGCGTCACTTTCCAGTCTGCCACCTCTACGCCATAGCCCAGGGACCCCCGCACAGCCACGCTCTTCACATCAGCCTTGCCTTTACCGTGTTGCACATTGGCAAGACCATCACCACGCACAAACTCACCACGCTGTTCGCCGTAGCCCAGCGACACACAGGCTTGCACTCCGGTCTCGTCTGCCCCTTGCGAGAAGTGCAGGTAGCTACCTACGCCCACACCGCTGTCGAGCTCCGCACCACCGCGCTCAGTCAGCAACTGGTTGTCCAGTGATGAGCCAAACATCGAGGCGGTCACCCCGGCGGTGAGCTGGTCGGTGAGGTCGTAGCCATGCGCCAGCGACAGTTGCGGCGCAACCTGATAATCCAGCTCTGTCGGGGCGTCAGTTACCTTGCTCAGCTCACCCGTCACACGCAGGCACTGCTGACCTTCGGCACCGCTGACACAGGCGTTGTCCAGCTGACGGCCCAGTGCGCGCTGCTGGGCGCGGAAGGCCTGTTCGGTCTGGGCGGCCAGAATCGGCATCGAGTCAAACAGATAGCCCAAATCCTGCATTACACCACCGCTACCCTCGCGACCCGGATCAGGTTGAGGCTCGGGCTGATTGGCCACTTCTCCACCCGGCTCGACTGGCGGAACAAGGGGGACAACCGGATCTGTGGGGGGATCGACCGGCTCAGTCGGTGTATCGATTGGATCAGTGGGTGGGTCAACCGGATCGATCGGCGGTGTCACCGGCTTAAAGGCGCGCCAGATAAACACTCGATTCCATCTCCCCCCGTTTCCCGACCAGCCTAAAACGACAGAACCATCATAGTTGGCCTTGTAGGCACGGGAATCTGCGGTGCCGAGAGTCCCGAGGTCAGTCATTCGTGCATCACCTTCGCGATGAATGAATGCGTGAGACCTTCCAGCGACATCAATGGCGGCCTCACCAACCACCACCTTGCCATCGCCAGACACCCCGCGAGCAAAAGAGGAGCCGCTAGCGGCGTTATCACTGCGCAAGTTGCCAAGGGGGGTTAGCTGGCTATCCCCTTTATTGTGACGAAACGCTTGGTTAACGTTCATATCATTTTGAGCAACGCCTACCACCACTCGACC
>JBOFBS010000169.1:0-2635 GCA_051645725.1 Aeromonadaceae bacterium
ACGAAAGCACAACGAGCGGGTTAGTGCCCATCTCCTCGCCGGCGGATCACGCCCTCCTGCACTGTACTGGCCACCAATTTGCCATCCTGGCTAAAAAATTGCCCACGTACCAGGCCACGCCCCCCCGATGCGCTCGGGCTATCCACAACATAGAGCAACCACTCATCAAAGCGAAACTCCCGATGAAACCACATGGCATGATCTATGGTGGCCACCTGCAACTTAGGATCAAAGAATGCCACGCCATGGGGCTGCAATGCGGTAGGCAGGAAGTTGAAATCCGAGGCATAGGCCAGCAGATAGCGATGGATCGCCTGCTCGGCGGGCAGTTGACCATTGGCCTTGAACCAGACATGGCGTTTTGGCTCGCAGGCTTCAGCCCGCAGTGGATTGACGAAGCTGACGGGGCGCATTTCAATGGGCTTCTCGCTTAGCAGCTTGTCGTGCAAGAGAGGAGGAATAAACGCCTTGAGCTCCTCGGCCCACATCAGCTCACTCTTGAGCCCTTCGGGGCCTGCCACCTGAGGCATCACATCCTGATGATCCAGTCCCGGCTCCTCTAGTTGAAAAGAGGCCGTGAGATAGAAGATAGCCTTGCCGTGCTGAGTGGCTTCCACACGCCGGGTCGAGACAGTGTTGCCATCACGGATCTGCTCCACCGCATAGAGAATGGGTGAGCTCACATCTCCCGGACGCAGGAAGTAGCAATGCAGAGAGTGCACCATACGCTCCGGCTCCACCGTCTGTTGCGCCGCCGAGAGAGCCTGCCCCATCACCTGGCCGCCGAAAACAGCGCCAAAGCCCAGATCCTGGCTCTGACCACGAAATGTTCCCGCCCCTAGCGGCTCTAGAGCGAGTAGCGATAAAAGATTGTTGAGTACCTGAGTCATAAGCCTCTCCACGAACCTTGGATAATTAATCTGGTGCGGAGGCTAGCAGATCCCCTGGAGATTCAAAATGCGCAATGCATACGCACAGAAAAAAAACGGGCAGCCTGAGCTGCCCGTGGGGTCAAGAGCGGACACTATTACGCCTTCAGCAGATAAGCTCGCAGGGCAGCAAAATCGGCATTCATCTCATCGGAGAGCAGCGCCAGCTCAGCACGCTCGGCCAAGGGACCGGGCAGCGGCACGTCAATATTCAGAATGGAGTCGACACTCTCCTTGAACTTGGCCGGATGTGCCGTGCAGAGGAAGATACCCGCTTCATCACCACTCAGCTCGCTTTGCAGCAGGTCCCAGGCGATGGCACCATGAGGTTCACACAGGTAGCCCTGAGCATAGAGACGCTTGAGGGCATCTTCGGTCTGGGCATCACTGCGGGAGCCAGACGCCAGGCTCTTGAGATCCCATCCCTTGACCTTGAACAGCTCTTCCACACGCGGCCAGTTGTTAGGGCGGCTCACATCCATGGCATTGGAGAGGGTAGCCACTGTGGCTTTGGGATCCCAGGCACCGCTCTGCAGATAGCGAGGCACAGTGTCGTTGGCATTGGTCGCCACCATGAAACGCTTCACCGGCAAACCCAGCGCCTTGGCGATGAGGCCGGCAGTCAGGTTACCGAAGTTGCCAGAAGGCACAGCGATGACAGCCTCGGCACGCTGCTGGGCAGGCAGTTGTGCCACGGCCTCGAAGTAGTAGCAAACCTGAGCCAGCAGACGGCTGATGTTGATGGAGTTGGCGGAGTTGAGGCCTATGGCCTGCTTCAGCTCTTCATCATCGAAAGCCTGCTTGACCAGCGCCTGACAATCATCGAACGCGCCGTTGACGGCTATGGTACGGATATTCCCGCCCAGGGTGCAGAAGAGTTTCTCCTGCAGCGGGCTGATCTTGCCCTTCGGATAGAGGATCACCACCTCGATATTGGGCAAGCCATAGAAGGCGTGGGCAACGGCCGCACCAGTATCGCCAGAGGTTGCCGTCAGGATGGTGATCTTCTTGCCATCGGAGACAGCCGTCAGACACTGAGCCATGAAACGGCCACCAAAATCCTTGAAGGCCAGGGTCGGGCCATGGAACAGCTCGAGGGCATACTGGTTATCACCCACCTTGACCAGAGGTGCAGGGAAGGTAAAGGCGTTGGCAACAAGTTGCGCCAGTTCAGGCAACTCATCACCCAGCAGGTGACGCAGGATAATGGCAGAGCGCTCCACCAGCGGCTTGGCCAGCAGTCCCTCTACGTCAGCCAGCGGTGCTATGGTCTCCGGGAAGAAGAGACCCTGTTCACGACCCAGCCCCTGCTTGACCGCCTGGGCAAAATCGACCTGTTCACTGTGATCCTTGATATTGTAAAGCTTCATACGCTACTGCTTCCCTTACTCTATGACGTTGACCGTGGTGCCGGCACGATCGATGCGGCACACATGACAGAACCCGTCCTGATTCTGGATAAAATTCGCCTCCAGCCACTCCTGCATGCGCAGTGCCTGCTGTTTGTCTGTCATGACCACAAACACGCTGGGGCCAGAGCCGGAGATGCCCGTCGCCAGCGCGCCAGACAGAGCGGCATGTTGCCGCACCTCGTTGAAACCTGGGATCAGCGCCTGACGATAAGGCTCAGCGATCACATCCTTGAGTACGCTGGCGGCCAGCGCCTCCTGCCCCGTGTAACTGGCATGGATGAAGGCGGCCAGGCG
>JBOFBS010000170.1:0-2516 GCA_051645725.1 Aeromonadaceae bacterium
TAAACCTGAGCCGGAATTTGGTTTTTTTCATGCTTTTCATCGGCCTGACTTTATACATAACCATTAATGAATTAGTCATAAAGGCTTTATTCATTTGACTACTTTTCGAGTTTCTCATTGCAGAGTAAGATGCCACTTCAATAAAAATAAGAATTAGGAGTTCGGGTGTGAAGGCATTAGAGAAAGAAAGGATATCGCCCTATATCAGCCAGTTATACGAGTGCGGTATTAATGATTCTGACATTAAGCTGGTGGTGGACCAATTTCGCGCGGACGTCTCCTGCAGCTCGTCCCTGTTTTTATTGCGGGACGATGACAAGAGCGACGGAATAAAGCTCTTTTCCAGCGGGTTGAGCGAGGCCCAGCAACAGTTTTATGTACAGCACCATCGCCAGGATGTGTGGTTCAATCATTATCTGGACAAGGGCTGTCAGGGGATCGTCAGCGCCAACACCATCTCCAGCTCAGTGGGTCTGCTGGCAAGCTTCGGCGCCCAGTTTGCGGCCGGTGGCGTCTGCCGGGTGAAGGGAAGGGGTCTTAGCAGCCTGTGCAGCTATCGCGGTGCCTCCCAGGATGACTTCAGCAGCCGGGAGCTCATGTCGCTGTCGGAGATCTATTCCGGTCTTGCCGCCTGGAGCCACCATTATTGGAATCTGCTGGCCCTGGAAACCCAGAACTACCAGTTGCAGCAGCTGGTAAAAAATCATAATAAGCCCAGCGCCATCATAGATGACAAGGGACATATCCATTATTCCAATGTGGCATTCAACCGCATTGCCGATGAAAATGTGGAACTGCGCGCCATCAATGGCATTTTCTCTTTGCAAAATAAAGAGCAGCAGCGCCAGCTCAAGGAGATCCTCAACGGATTTGCCTATTTGCTGCCGGGGGCAAGCGCCTATATGTCTATTCCCCGCCAGGCCAACCTCAGGCCGCTGCTGATCCAGTGCACCCTGATGAGCGGCCTCAGCCGTTTCGAGCGTTATGTGGAGGTGGTGCTGCGCGACCCCGAGCACTCCTTCAACCCCGACATCGAAGCCTTGGCCAGCCTCTATCCGCTCACCATCGGCGAGAAGGAGCTGCTGGTGCTGATGAGCAAGGGGTACAGCAGCAACGACATCGCCGAACTGCGCGGGGTCAAGGTGGAAACCGTGCGTTCCACCCTCAAGGGCGTCTTCAAGAAGACCGACTGCCACAGCCAGAACGAGCTCTTGCTCTTGCTGCAATCCATCTCCTGATCCATGCGGACTATGCTTGGAGTGAGCCGGACATAGTGCCCGGCTCTTGCCTCCCCTCGGGAGGCCTGTTGGGGGAAAGCGTCATGGAATCACTCAAGGCAAAGGACTACATGCAGACCAAGCCCATCACCTTCAGCGCGGAGATGATGGTGCAGGCGGCGGTGGAAAAATTTCTCAACAGCCATCAGCTGGGTGGCCCCGTGGTGGACAGCCGGGGGCATCTGATTGGTTGGGTATCCGAGCAGGATTGCATCGCCGTCATGCTCAAAGAGGCCTACCACTGTGAACAGGTGGCCCAGGTCAAGGATGTGATGCGCAAGGAGGTGCTGGCGGTGGGCCCTGACACCAGCATTCTGGATCTGGCCGAGATGATGATGGGGCAGAAACCCAAGATCTATCCGGTGGTGGAGGAGGGACGCCTGCTCGGGGTGATCAATCGCCACAACGTGATGCAGGCCATCCATGCCCAGCTCGACACCTGCTTCGTGCACCAGGCCAGAGTCTGACGCTCCCCGTGTCACGGCATTCATGAGCAGGCCCCGGCCTGCTCTTTTCATCCGTGGTTGTCATGAGGGCTCCGGTTCATGCCCTGGTGCGCCGCTTTAAGGCTTGCACCCTCCGGCCTCGCTCTTTAGGATCGCTCCCAGCTTGTCGATATGGCCCCCTTGCGGGGCACTCTTTTAAGGAATTCGTACCTTGTCTCTCTCTATCGAGGCGCTGCGCCGCCGTCTCTCTGCCTGCATGAACCTCGACGCCCGCCGTCTCTCCAGCCGTCTGCACGGTGTCAAGAAGTTGCCGGAAGCCAAGCAAGGCCAGGTGCTTGAGACCATAGCCGCCGAGCTGGATGCCGCCCAGGCTCGTTACCAATCCCGTCTTGCGGGCGTACCCAAGGTCACCTATCCGGACAACCTGCCGGTGAGCCAGAAGCAAGGGGAGATCGCCAAGGCCATTCAGGACCATCAGGTGGTGATCATCGCCGGGGAAACCGGCTCGGGCAAAACCACCCAGATCCCCAAGATCTGCCTGGCGCTGGGGCGCGGGGTCAAGGGCTTTATCGGCCACACCCAGCCGCGCCGCCTCGCGGCCCGTACCGTGGCGGCCCGTATTGCCGAGGAGATGGAGTCCGAGCTTGGCCACTACGTGGGTTACAAGGTGCGCTTTACCGATCAGGTGAGCGAGCAGACCCACATCAAGCTGATGACCGACGGTATACTGCTGGCGGAGATCCAGAACGACCGGATGCTGACCCAGTACGACACCATCATCATCGATGAGGCC
>JBOFBS010000171.1:0-5759 GCA_051645725.1 Aeromonadaceae bacterium
ACCAAGCAGACGGTGTACCGGCTTCTCAGGCGCTACTGGCAACGGGGCATGTGCAAGAATGCCCTGCTGCCGGATTACGCCAACTCGGGAGGCCGTGGTAAGCGACGCAAACCGGACCAGGCCAAACTGGGGCGGCCCAGGATGGTCAGAGATGGGCGGGGAAGCAACGTTACTCCCGAAATGGAGCGTATTTTCAGGCGCGTCATAGAGGCGCGCCTGCTCAAGGAAAAACATCCGTCGATTCCCGACGTCTACGCTGCCAGCCTGAGCCTGCTCGGTACTATGTTTCCCGACTTGCCGACACATGATCTGCCGACGGTGGAGCAGTTTCGTTACTTCTACAAGCGCGAGTACCACTTTACTGAAATTTTGGCTCGCCAGGCATCCGCAGTGGATTTCGCCAAGGATATCCGGCCGATCAGGGGTACGTCGACGACAGAGGCTCTGGGGCCTGGTTACCGCTACCAGATCGACGCCACCATTGCTGATATCTACCTGATATCGGATCATGATCGCAGCCTGATCGTAGGCAGACCCGTTGTTTACATAGTGAACGATGTGTTTAGCCGGATGGTGACGGGCATGTACATCGGGTTCGAGGGGCCATCCTGGATCAGCGCCATGGTGGCCCTGGCTAATACCACTGCCGACAAGGTGGAATATTGCCGCCAGTATGGTGTGGAGATTGACGTTGGAGATTGGCCTGTGCAGGGCTTGCCCGATGTGGTGCTGGCGGACAAAGGTGAGCTGAACGGCACCAAGGTCGAGGTGTTCGCCGAATCCTTCGGAGTTCGCATTGAAAATGCACCAGCCAGGCGTGGGGATGCCAAGGGTATTGTCGAGCGCCAATTCAGGACGGTACAGGAACGTTTTAAGCCCTACGTCAGCGGCGTGGTCGAAGGTCACATCAGCCGCAAGCGCGGTGGCCATGACTACAGACTCGACGCCAGCCTGACATTACCGGAATTCACCAAATGCATCATCGCAAGTGTCCTCTGGCACAACAACTTCCACGTCCTGAGTAAATACGACAGGACTGCCGGTATGCCTGGTGACCTGCCCGCTATACCTGCCAGGTTGTGGCATTGGGGGCTGGGTAACCTGACGGGCCGGTTGCGGGTCGCACCCCAGGACCTGGTTCGCATCAACCTGCTGCCCCATGATCAGGCCACAGTTTCGGAACTGGGTATAAGGCTATTTGGTTGCTTCTATACCTGTCAGGAGGCTCTGAAGTCCGGCTGGTTCCACCGGGGACAAGGCCATAGACCCGAAAAGGTGATGGTGGCCTACGACCCGCGCAGTGCAGAGCACATCTACATTCGTCCCTCCAACAACCTCAAAGAGTACTGGATTTGTGATCTCGCCGATCGCAGCAGACGCTTCCGGGGGATGACCTTCTGGGACGTCTGGCTGCTGTCCAAGGAGGAGCGCAGAAGTGATGCCAACGCTGCCATGGAGGGGATGAAGGAGAGGGGCAGGCTACTCGAGAAGATCGAGGCCATCGCCGCTTTGGCGGAGAATGCCAGTCCCATCAAAACCGGCATGTCCAAGAAGGATTTGGGAACCCAGATTCGCGAGAACAAGCAGGATGAAAAGCTCCATGAGCGTCGCCAAGGGGCCTTCAGACCAGCGAGAGAGCAGTCAGGCAAGCCCGCCGATGTGGTCCCGCTGAGGGGTGAGAAACCAGAGGACTATGCCTATCCGGATCTGGGCGACCTTATCTTCGGGGAGGGGGACAATGACTGACGAGATCCGCAGCGGCGCCATCCCCTTGGCCCAATATCTGGAGCAGCAACTACCAGAATATCAGGACAATCCGCTTATCAGCGCCTTGCCCCCCATACCCGACCTGCAAGAGGTGGTTACCCAACTTCAGGCTGTACCCAGCTTCGATCCTCAGGAGGCATTCCTTGACGGGCGGCTCAGGGCCCACGCCATTGCCCGCCTGTTGCATGGTTTCTTTCAGCCTCTGACCCACCACCTTGAGTTGGAAGCCAAGATCAGCCTGATGATCCGCCAGGGTTACATCGGTCGGAACCCTGCCAATGGTGCCTGGTATTCCCACCTACAAAACGGTTACCGCCGCGTGGAGGAAGAGGATTTAGAGGCTGCGGTCTACCGGAGCGTTTCTTCGACGGCCAGCAGTCTGTCGCTATTCGGCTGCTCTGGCTGCGGCAAGACCCGCACCCTAGAGCGGATCCTGAGTATGTACCCCCAGGCCCTCCATCATCACGACTACAACATCACTCAGCTGACCTACCTGAAAGTTGACTGCCCCATTGATGGCGATCTGGACGAGCTTTGCCTGAGCTTCTTCAACCAAGTGGACAGGGTTCTGGGAACTCATTACAGCCGCAGTCATGGTCGTAAGAAACTGGGCACCAAGCGCCTGCTGGCCAGCATGTGTCAGATCGCCAATCTTCATGCTCTTGGAGTACTGATCATCGATGAGGTTCAGAACCTCAACGAGGCCCGGTCTGGCGGGGCCGAGAAGATGCACAATTTCTTCGTATCCTTGGTCAACACCATAGGAGTGCCCATCATTCAGGTGGGCACACACAGGGCCAGCAAGTTCTTCCAGCGCACATTCAGGGCTGCTCGACGTATCTCCGGCTTGGGCAGCATCCGCTGGGACAGGCTGCCAAGAGACGAGCACTGGAAACGGCTCTTGAAACGGCTTTGGAAATATCAGTGGGTGCGGAATGCCTACCCCTTGGACGATGAGCTTGAGGCGACCATGTACGAGCTCACTCAGGGGGTCATGGATATCGTCATCAAGTTGTTCGCACTGGCGCAGATCCGGGCCATAGTGACGGGTGCTGAATGTATCAAGCCAATGTTGCTGCGCAAAGTCTACGAGGATGAGTTCAAGCCGGTCCATCCCATGTTGGCAGCATTGCGGAGCAACAGGCCGGAACTCATCGCCAAGTACGACGACCTTCTGATGCCAGAAATAGAAGGCAAGCTGATCTCCCTTACACAGTCATTGGACAGAATTACAGAATCCAAGTCACTGGCACCACTGGTCGACGATAGGGCCAAAAAGCTGGCGGCCTTGCTCGAGGGAATGGAGATCCCCAAGGATATTGCCATTCCTATGGCTGACGAGCTGCTGGCCGAGTATCCCGAGATTCCCTTGGCAGCATTGATCCACAAGGCGACATCCTACCTAGTCCAGGACAAACCCAAGGCTTCAGGATTCTCCAGAGTGAAGCGGACGGAATGGGGTCAGTTACCTCAAGATGATTTGCGGCGACGCTATACCAGCGGACCCGAGGGCGAGGTTTACGGCAGGTTCAAAGAGGCTGGTCTGGTGTTCGACCTGCAAGTGTTGCTGGGCAAGGCAAGCTGACATGTATTTCCCCAGGCTTTATCCAGACGAACTCCTCTACAGCGCCGTAGCCCGCTGTCGGGTTCATTTGGGGGTGGACAGCCATAAGAGCCTGTTGAGGGAGCTATTCGGCGATACCAGAGTCGCGGCGATTACCGACCTGCCCAGCCACTTGGAAAGTCTGGCGAGCAACACAGGGTTGGACGCAGGTGATCTGGTGGTCAACCACACCCTCTTCCCGCTTTATTCGCCTTTCATCCCACAGGAGCGCCGGCAAAGACTTCTCCAGGCCATGCTGGCTCCAGACATGCCCGTAGTTATAGGACTAGCTGGTGCCTCCACAGCATTGGTCAAATGGCCCGAGTGGTTGCGTTACTGCCCGCTCTGTATAGAGGAAATGGTGGCAAAATTCGGGGAGCCCTATTGGCGGCGAAGTTGGCAGGTTCAGGGTGTGGACGTCTGTTCGGCCCATGGTTGCGCGCTTGTGGATTCGCCCATCCCATACAGGCGGGCACAGAGGCACGAATTCCATGCTGCCTCCTCCCTGTTTCTGCACCATAGCTCCACTGTCCAGCCCTGTGGGGAAGGGGCTGCCAGGCTAGCGGACGCATTAACGCAGCTCCTGGCCTTCAGGGGAACAAGCCCCTCCGGTTACGAGGTGTGGACCAACTTATACCGGCATCTGGCCGCTGAGTGCGGAGCCATGAAGGGCCAGCAAATCAAGGCCTGGATCATATGGGAAAGAATCCTTGAGCTTTATCCGAGGGACTGGCTTGCGGTCAACGGCCTATGGGCGGCTGAACCGCCGTCTTGGCTCCAATCCATGTTCAGAAAGCACCGCAAGGCGTTTGGCTTCCTGCAACACCTCATTGTTTGGACAAGTTTGAGACCTGGGAAAAACGTCAATGATCTCATCGCTGAAGCAATGACCTGCGCTGCGGATATTGCTCCCCATCCACCTATATCACAGCTGCCTGCAGATGCTTGCTTGAGAAGAAAGTACCGATCTCAGTGGCTTGTTGCCCTTAATACATATTGCGGAGCTAAGGCAGCCAGAAGTGCAGGCTTTCAAGCCACTTATGCCTGGATCTACCGGCATGACAGGGACTGGCTGCTGAATGTCGACAAGACCAAGCATGCTCGGCAGGGTAATAACAGCTGCATCAATTGGGCTGCCAGAGATAGAAAGTTAGTGCGACTCCTGGTGCGAATAGGCGAACGCTCTGAAGCGGATCTGAGCCTGCCACGCAAGAGTCGTAGCTGGTATCTGCATCAGCTTCCTCATCGAGCATCCGTCGAGCGCCACCTGGATCAACTTTCTCTCTGTCGGGCTTTTCTGGATCGATATGCCGAGTCTGTAGGGGAGTACCAGATCCGTCGTTTGACCCATGCCATGATCGAAGATGCTATGGCAGGCCAGCATTCAATGGGTTGGCAATTGGCAAGACGTTGTGGATTGCAGAAGGGCAAGATTGCTTCCCTGACAGCCTCATTTATCACAAGCATAGGAGGATTGGATTGAGTCGTATTTTGTTCCGCCAGATCCCTAAAGATGCCAAGTTGCTGGCCGTAGGTAATTTTTTCAGAGCTAATTCCTCAGAAGCACCATGGCGCTTAGCGTCGATTTTCAGTCAAAAAAACGAGATGGAGCAACGTCAGTTCGGCTTGGAGGTGAGCTGTATTTTGGGCGTTGGCCGCGAGTTTGTCGCAGAAGATGAAGTCCCTTATCGCTCGAATGGCTTCCAGAAAAAACTCAAGCTACCACCGATAGCGGAATGGCGCGAAAAGCTGCTGGGCGAATGTCCCCGCTTGGCCAAAAGGCTTGCCTGCAATCCTGAGGTGGCCAGCCAACGATGCTTCGTGTTCGAGGCGGATGGCCTCACCGTCTGGCTCCCCAAGTTCGAGCTGGCCCGCAAGCTTTTCTTCCATGCCGGTTTCCTGGCTCGGTCAGCCTTTGAACCCAGTGGCTTGGACATGATCTTCTCGGTGCAGAGGGATCAGGACTCCATCCATATCCATACCCCAGCTAAGACAGGGGCTCCGGCCCGTCTGCTCCAGATGGAATCGTATCGTGATCTCTTCAGTTGGCTGCTGCTAAGTGAGGGCGTTAAGCAGTCTTTCGAATCTATATGGCGATGCCTAAATCAGGAGCGGTTTTCATCTGGCGGACGATATACCCGCTGGCAGTTCAACTTTGAGCCACCGGCTACCATTTCAGGTGCCAGCATGGAGGTTCTTGGCCCCTTAGATTGGGACAGTAAAGAAATTCTGGTCTGGGAGATTAAGACTCTACAAGGGCTCGAGTTGAACTGTTTTCAACCGATATTGTTCCATCACCCTGCACTCAAGCTCTCAGTTAGTGGAGAGGGGGGAGGAACCCGAAATCCAAGTTCATCTAGCGATGACATTATCTTAGATGGTGAGGAGG
>JBOFBS010000172.1:0-45540 GCA_051645725.1 Aeromonadaceae bacterium
TTCGTGTGGCTCGTAGTAGAGGTGGCTGTCGTTGTCGAAACCATAGACATAGTTGCCATAGTTCAGGTCGATCTTCTGATCGCCACCGCCCAGACCCTTGTTATTGCCACTGTGGGCGATCATGTTGACACAGGTGCCATGACCGCTCTTGAGCTTGAGGCGGAATACGGCCCCATACTTGGGATCAATAGTTTCTGGCAGCAGGGGCTTATCCCAGCTGATGCCGTTCAGGGTGGAGGCATCCAGGCTATCGCAGGCGCTGTTGTTCCACAGGTGCAGGCCCCAACCGGTATAATCACCATCGGTACGCTTGTAGTGGAACAGGACTTCGGTATAGCCCTCGACTATGGCGGGATCCTTGGGTTCGCTACCTGAACTGCCCGCATTCTGGATGCTATCAGGTACACCGTCGCCATCGTCATCACTGGAGGCGAAATCACCCCAACCATCGTTGTTGCTGTCTTTGCCTTCGAAACGGTCATTCGGGAACGCGTCATCGGCATTCAGTATGCCATCACCGTCGATATCCGGATCTTCAAAATCGGCTATGCCATCTTTGTCCAGATCGGAGGGGAAGGAGTTGGGATCCCACTTATCGGTACCAGCCTGCTCTTCCTTGCTGTCTTTCCAGCCATCGCCATCGCTATCAACGACGATCTGGCCAGCACTAGGGGTCAAAACGACTCGGCTCAGGTCAACGGTTTGCCCGCTGGCTGCTTGCTCTTTGACCAGATCACCGACGATTTCGGCACCCTGCTCCAGGGTACTCTTTTGTGCCTTGAGCTCATCACCCTTGGCTGGCAAGAGCTGCACCAGTGCCGCAGCTTGCTCTGCCAGTGCCTGATTCTTGGTGGCCAGATAATCGCTGCTCAGAGAGGCGTTCGCTTGTTCCAGAAGACCCAGAATCTTAGCTTCGGCCTGGGCTTGTGTGCTACCGGCCTGGATCTGCAGTTGAACCAGGGTCGTCAGCGGGGTGATCACCTTGTAGCCAGCCGGAGCTGACATCACATAATCCTGGGTGATGGGGGTGGTCGGTGCGCTCTCATCTATGGTCTTGTTGGCAATCACCTGGACCATGAGTGGGAACTTGCTGCTCGACTCTTTGAGTGAGCTAACATCGAGCACAGCCTTACCACCGGCTCCGGTTGTGGCGCTGGGCTCATTGCTATCCAGCAGGCTATTGCCATTCAGATCGAGCCACACTCTGGCTCCATTCAGGTAGCCATCAATGGCTTTAACCTCAAGGGTTTTTTCATTCGGTTGGTAGTCCTTGTTGTCGGCACCACCACATGCCGTCAACAGAGGCAACAGAGACATGGTCGTCAATGCCACCCGTGAGAGTTTTAATTTCATAAGTGAGATACTCGCAAGCAGTTGTCCACGCGATCCTTCACGCGCAGGGCAATCCTATTGCAGGTTGTAACCTGTTAGATGTGATAGGTGAGGCAAAAGGCAAAAGTGAAAAAAGTGTGAAAATGATTTCAGGAGTATGGTTTTTTTCTATTTGTGAGGCAGGGCTGATTGTTTTAAAAAGAAGGCCCGCCGATTGGCGGGCCTGGTGTCTACAGAGGCAGAAATTATTGTTCTGCCAATGCCTTGTGTGGAATGGACTCGTCAAACTCCTCCAGTGGCTTATGGTTCTCACCCAGATAGGTGTAGATGACCGGCAGCACAAAGAGAGTGAAGAGGGTACCGATGGAGAGACCGGCCACTATGACCAGACCGATACCAAAACGGCTGACGGCACCGGCCCCACTGGCCCCCATCAGAGGGATCAGACCCGCCACCATGGCCGCTGTGGTCATCAGGATGGGTCGCAGACGGATGCGGGTGGCGTGCTTCACCGCCTCCATCTTGGAGAGTCCCCGGTGCAGCTGCTCTTCCTTGGTCACTTCACAGATAAGGATACCGTGTTTAGTGATGAGACCGACTAGGGTAATGAGACCTACCTGAGTGTAGATGTTCATGGTCGAGAGGCCCCAGGCCATGGCGATCAAGGCACCACAAATGGCCAGCGGCACGGAGACCAGGATCACCAGAGGGTCACGAATACTCTCAAACTGGGAGGCCAATACCAGGAAGATGACAAACAGTGCCAGAGCGAAGGTCCCCAGCAAGGCGTTCCCTTCCGTCACATATTGACGCGCTTCCCCCATGTAGCTGTGTTGATAGCCCAGCGGTAGTTGAGGGGTGATCTCTTTTTCAAAGAAGTTCACCGCATCACCCATGGTGACCCCAGGAGTAGGAACAACCCCTATGGTGGCTGAGTTCAACTGACTGAAGGTCGGGAGTGAGCGAGGCTCGGTGACCAGTTCGATATTCACCAGGTTACCAAGAGGTACCGCCGTACCATCGGCTGCACGCACATAGTAACGCTTGATGGATTCTGGATTCAGGCGGTATTTGCGCTCCACCTGAGGTATCACCTCATAGCTTCGACCGTTCAAATCGATGCGGTTGACATAGCCATCACTCATCATGGTCGCGAGGGTGACCCCGATATCCTGCATGGTAATGCCATAGGCACCTGCCTTGTCCCTGTCTACCGTGATGCGCATGGTGCCGGAGTCATAGGCCAGATCCATTTCCGAATAGATGAACTGACGGTTGGCTTTCACCTTCTTCAACACTTCGTCCGCTACCTGGAACAGGCTCTCGAAGTTGTTTGGCGTGGTGATCACATACTGCAGTGGCAGGCCACTACCGGCACCCGGGAGTTCCGGGAACTGGAAGGAGCTGACCGCCATCTCGGGAATGTTCTGCATATCCTTGTTCGTGCGTTCCATCACCTGCTTGAGGGGCGGGCGCTGGCTCCACGTTTTCATAACGGCGATCCCCATACCCTGGTTTGAGTTAGGGATACCGGCAAACGACAGGGAGGTTGCCATAGCCGGATCCTTGCTCAAGCGGGTAGTGATCTCGCTCATGCTGTTTTCGATATAGTCCAGGTTGGCAGTATTAGGTGCCTTCGCCATCATCATGTAGGCGCCCTTGTCCTCTGCCGGGGCCAGTTCTGCCGGAATAAACTTGAACAGAATGGGCAACGAGGCAAAGACAATGAAAGCAAAGGCGATGACAACGGGTCTGTGCTCCATGACCGCATCCAGTGCCCGTGAGTAGGCATTGGTTACGCGCTCGAAGGTGTGCTCCACTCCGCGTTCGAAGGCATTCGGATTAACGTGAGCCTTGAGCATTTTGGAACACATCATGGGCGACAGGGTCAGAGCGATAACGCCAGAGACGAATACGGCCCCCGCCAGTGTCAGAGCAAACTCTTTGAACAGGGAGCCAGTGATGCCGCCCATCAAAGCGATTGGCGCGTAAACAGCCGCCAGTGTGATGGTCATGGAGATAACCGGCAGGGCAATTTCCCGGGTGCCGATAATCGCGGCACGGAAGGGATCTTCCCCAGCCTTGATATGGCGGTCAACGTTCTCAACCACCACTATGGCGTCATCGACCACCAGACCTATCGCCAAGACCATGGCAAGCAGGGTCATCAGATTGATGGTAAAGCCAAACATCTGCATCAACATCACCACGCCAATGAGCGAGAGTGGGATGGTGATGATGGGGATCACAACGGCGCGGAACGACCCCAGGAACAGGGTGATAACAACCAGTACGATTAACCCCGCCTCGGCTATGGTCTTCACTACCTCATCGATAGATTCGTTAATGGCCTCGGTTGAGTCGTAAAGCATCTCCATCTTGATGGTAGAGGGGAGGTTCCGTTGCAGCTCAGGCATCATCTTGACGACATCGGCAGCAATGTCTAGCGGGTTGGCCGTGGGGGACGGGTCCAGACCCACCACTACCGCTTCCTTACCATTGGCCATGGCTCGGTAGACGTCATGGTTTTTCTCCAGACTCACCTTGGCTATGTCCCGCAGTCGGATGACGGCACCACTGCGGCTGGCGACCACCAGGGTCTCCAGATCGGCCACATTATCCACTTGTGTCTTGGCATCGGCGTTATAGAGCATGAAGTAGCCGATTGCCTGGCCTGGAGAGGATTGGTAGTTGTTGGCCTGCAAGACCGACATGATGTCGCTGGCGGTCAGGTTGTAAGCTGCCATGCGCTCAGGATCCAGCCAGATACGCAGTGCAAACTCGGTTCCCCCATAGAGGTTAACCTTGGCGACCCCGCCCACAGTAAAGAGCTGGGGTTTGATTACCCGCTCCAGGTAGTCGGTGATCTGGGAGGCATTCAACTCATCACTGGAGAAGGAGATGTACATGATGGAGGTGCTGGAGCCAGTGGACATATCCAGGCTGGGATCCTCTGACTCTTTGGGCAACTGGGAGCGTACCGAGTTGACCTTGGCCAGAACATCCGAAAGTGCAGCATTGGGGTCCGTGTTGAGTTTCATGTTCACCGTGATGGTGGATGAACCCAACTGACTCTTTGAGGTCATGTAGTCTATGTTGTCGGCCTGGGCGATAGCCTGTTCCAGTGGCTGGGTAATAAAGCCCTGGATCAGGTTGGCGCTGGCACCGTAGTAACTGGTCGTTACCGTGATCACTGTATTGGTGATCTTCGGGTACTCCCGCACTTGCATTCCCTTCAGCGCCTGCAGACCGAGTAGAACGATCAGCAGACTGATAGAGAGTGCCAATATGGGGCGACGGATGAAAATATCAGTAAATTTCATGGTCTGCTCCGTTACAGCATCGGGCTCTTGGCTGGTTTGGTCAGAAGTGAATCCTCGATGATCTTCACATGACTGCCATTAGAGAGGCGCACCTGCCCGGCCGTAACGATACGGTCACCGGCTTTGATGCCATCGAGTATATGGGCAACCTCTTCTTTGCGTTCACCCACCTTGACCACGACCTGATTGGCAACCAAAACTGGCTTGCCTTCGGCGTCAACCAGAGGTTGTCCTTTATCATCCTGGCCCTCGGTGATGACAAATACTGTCTGACCATAGAGCGTAAAGTTGATGGCGGTTTGTGGAATCGCAATCTGGGCGGGAATGACCGGCAGTTGGACCTGGACTTTGGCAAACATGCCGGAGCGTAACATGCCATCTGAATTTGGAATGGCGGCCTGAACTTGAACGACACCAGACTGGGCGCTCACCGCAGGTTCGATGGCACTGACCGTTCCCTGGAAGGGTTGCTCAGGGTAGGCATCGACATAAATGTGCAGCGCTTGGCCAACCTTCAACTTGGAAATATCGGTCTGGGGAATGGTGAAGCGGATCTTCATCACGCTGGTATCTTCGAGGCGAACCATGTTGGAGCCTGCCTGGAGATATTGCCCCAGATAGACATTGCGGATACCGACCTGACCGGAGAAGGGGGCCTTGATATACATGCGATCTATGGTGGCTTGCAGGGATTCAATCTGACCAGCCAGTTCCAGATAGTTGGCTTCAGCGTTATCCACATCACCTCTGGAGACGTTGCCCTTGGTAAACAGGCTGCGCATCCGATCCAGATTGGCTTTGGTCGCGGGCATCTTGCCTTGAGCGGCCTTGAGATTGGCCTCTTCTACAGATGCGTCCAGATTGAGCAGCAGATCACCACGCTTAACCTGCTGTCCTGACTCAAACTTGATGGATTGGACCTTGCCGGCCGTTTCATTGCTGATATCCAGCCCCTGATTAGGCTCGATAAAGCCGATGGCTTCGATGGTTGGACCCCAGTCGCTGGCTTTTGCTTCCTGCACTGATACCGGGATAGTCGGAATGGGCATGTTGGCAAAATACTGTGCCATCATGTGGTTTTTAAACAGGTTAAACCCAATCACACTGCCGAAGATCAATAATGCGATCAGCAGCATTACGGCTGTCCACTTTTTCATTCTTTGCTCCCAGTTTGATCCAAGTTGTCGGCCAGGATCGCTTTCCAGCTCGCCGCAGCCATTTGCTCTTTTAACGTATCGGTTAAATCAACATCATAAAATCTGTGCTTGTGCATGACGCACTGCACCGTGGCCAGGCTGAGTGCGCCCAGCAAGTGAGAGGGCAGATCTAAAAATAGCCCCTGCTGACTCCCTGTGGCGAAAAAGTCGTCGAGAGGCTGCCACTGCTCGTCAGTCCACGCCTTTTCTTCTTCGGTGAAAAAGGGTGAGCGCTCATAAAGCTCCTTGAACAGGATGACATTACTATTACCAGATATGGCGGATGCGGCATTGAGCCACATGCGACGGTAACTGGGGTAACCAATCTGCGCCAGGTTGACGCCCTCGAACAGTCTGACCAGCATCTCTTCTACGGCCTTGCGGTAAATGGCGCGGATCAGCTCATCCTTGCCATGAAAGTAGCGGTAGAGGGAACCGGTCGCCATTCCCACATGATTGGCTATCATTTGCACCGAGGTGCCATGAAATCCCTGCTCGATGAAGAGTGACATGGCGGTTTGCATGATCTGTTCACGCTTGCTCATGGTAATAGGGGTTGCCTTGATGGAGAGTAAACGAAAGTGCATTACCTGAATGATAGTGAATGAACGTTCATTCACTGCCCCCATTTTAGAAAAGTTGTAGCAATAGTCAAATGACTATATGCATAAAGCATCGCCACGTCAGGCGGTGCGGCGAGATGTGACCTGCCGTAAATGTATGCTTTTTAATCTTTTGAGCGAAAAAACAAGCGAACAAACTTTTTTTAAGGAAAATGCTGGACAAGGTGATCCCTGATTCGTACTATTCCCACCCGTTCCAATGACGAGCGCCCGTAGCTCAGCTGGATAGAGCGCTGCCCTCCGGAGGCAGAGGCCACAGGTTCGAATCCTGTCGGGCGCACCATGTATGGTTCGCGGTGACAATTCACTACGGGAACAGATTGGACAGACGGTCGTGGTGGCTGTAGCTCAGTTGGTAGAGTCCAGGATTGTGATTCCTGTTGTCGTGGGTTCGAACCCCATCAGCCACCCCAAATAGCTCAAGGTAATATAAAGTTTCAGTGCGAAGGTGGCGGAATTGGTAGACGCGCTAGCTTCAGGTGTTAGTGCCTTCGGGTGTGAGGGTTCGAGTCCCTCCTTTCGCACCACTATTTAACCAACTCGGTTTAGGCCGAATGGTAGCAAGTTTCTCGGTGATTAGCGCAGTCCGGTAGCGCATCTGGTTTGGGACCAGAGGGTCAGAGGTTCGAATCCTCTATCACCGACCACTTTAAAAAGCCCCGATAGCGATATCGGGGCTTTTTTTCATTTCGGCACTATCGTGCTCACTCCCGCTCTAATCTGGCCGCTCTTTGGCTTCCATACGCCTGTCACTCTTTGCAACGAGCCCTTCAGTTTGGAAAAACGGCTTGCCCCCGGGATTGGCCTTACATACCATCGAGCTGATGGTTTTTTGCCCAGATGCCTTATGAATTCGTCAGGCAGCTGGTCTCCACACTCTGGGGGTGGGGCATGTCAGAGTTACTAACGGCAGAAGAGTTAGCCATGTTGCTGGATGACGATGTCGAGATGGCAGCGCCAACGGCTCATCGTGGTGGCGCGCGTGGAGCGGCTCACCCCCAATATATGGAACTCATTTCTAGCCTGGCACTGCAGGAGTTGCTTCCTCTGTTGGGGCAGGCTGATCATCTGGTGCTCAATGCCGAGTACAAACAACGTCGTTTTGCTTTTTCTCTCTCTTTTATCGAGGATAGTGCCGGTAATTTACTACCCAGGCTCAGCCCCCCTCTCATTCAGGAGGTGGGTGATTCCCAACCTCGTGAGTGGCGAATGCCACACCCAGAGGATGCCTGGTTACTGGATGGTTCCGGAGAGCCTTTGCCTTGGCAGATCAGTAATCTATCCGCTTCGGGTTTGCTGCTGGATGGCCAGGAGGAGATGCCGGAGCCAGGAACGCCGTTCCGGGCATTACTGCGTTGCCAGGGGGATTGGAAGATCCGGCTGCGAGGCCAGGTGATCCGCCGCTTTGTCAACGCGGAGGGGGGGCACTCCTGTGCCATCCAGTTACGGTTGAAGCGGCAGGCCCAGCAGCGACTCCAGCACTATCTCTACCATAAACATTGTGAACAGGGAAAACTCATGCCCCTTGATGAGTGACGCAACTCGTCTGCATCAGGTGGATTCACTCTTTCCTGTCTCTATACCAAAGCGTTTGAGTTCAGCGAGGATCATGGGTGTCATACGCTCGACACAGGCTTCTCCCTCTGTGATGGCTTCATCGGCGCGATGAAAATCCATAATCGCCAACTCCCCGAGATGGGGTGTCAGACAGATTTCCGGAGGATCCCCGGCCATCCGGGCGCGGGTGATGCGCTCCTGCATTATGCTGATGCTGCCGTTCATCACGCTCCACATGCCTGGGGTTCCCTTGGCGCCGTTGCTGCGCTTGGCCAACCACTGGAGTAGGGGGTGTTTGGCGGTGATCTCGTCATCACTGCGATCGACCCAGGATTGCCGGGTGTCGGCATTCAGATTGACGGCAATGACCAGATCGGCGCCCATGGCTCGAGCCAGGGAAACGGGCACAGGGTTAACCACTGCCCCATCAATCAGCCAGCGGTCATCGCGGCGTACGGGGACAAACATGCCGGGAATGGAGCATGAGGCTCGTACTGCACTCATCAGCGGCCCCTCCTGCAACCAGTGTTCGCGGCCACTCTCCAGCTCGGTAGCCACACAGGCGAAGGGGCGTTTGAGTTCGGAAAAGGTCACTTCACCGACTCGCTCTTCGGCTATGCCGAATACCTTCTCGCCACGAAACAGTCCGCCGGAGAAGGCGGGATCGAGCAGGCTCATCACTTGCAGCGGGGTAAACCCCCGTACCCAACCCTCCAGTGAGTCCAACTCGCCGGCAGCATAGGCCGCTCCCACCAAGGCACCTATGCTGCAGCCGGCAATCAGGTCGGGCTCGATCCCCAGGCGCATCAGCGCTCGTAGTACACCTATATGGGCCCAGCCGCGAGCGGCCCCACTACCGAGGGCCAGGCCTATCTTGGTTTTTCGCTCCATTGCATCTCCCTTGCCGATTGAGCATGGCTCACCATGGTGGCCATGCGAGTGGCCTCATTCGTCACTTTACGGCATGGTCTGGCTGAATGGGAAGAGAGGGCTCACCCTTCTGCCCAGGTTTGCGAAAATAGTGGAAGAGATCGGCTTGTGGTCAGCGGGTGATCAGAAGAGAACGTTTCCCTGGTGGCACTGTTCATCAAACTTTTGAAGGCCAGCCTGCACCGCCTCCTGAATTTCGCCATCATCCCAGGGTTTGCCGATGAAACGGAAGATCTCGCCACCGTTGATGGCCGCAGAGAGCGCGGTCATATCGGCATAGCCGCTGAGCATGATGCGGGTGATATGGGGATAGCGCTCCTTGACCTGGCGCAGCAGTTCAATGCCGGCAGCATCGGGTAGTCGACTATCGGAGATGATGACTCCAACCTTATGGTGGGCTAACTCATTTAGTGCCTGGGCCGCCGTATGCGCCGTGATGATACGGTAGGAATTGCTGCGTAGTGTGCGTTTGAGCGCACTGAGGATCAGGGCTTCATCATCAACCAGGAGCAATACCGGTACCTCTGTGATGCCATCGGCCGGGGATAGCCCCAGCTCTCCAGTAAAGTCTTTCCTCAGGAGTTCAGGAATGAACTCGGGGAGTTGGGGACGCGCAAAAAAGAAGCCTTGCAGCTCGTTGCAGTGCAGGGTACGCAGGTAGCGATACTGCTCCAGGGTTTCTACCCCCTCGGCTATGACCGTCAGCCCCATCGCATGCCCCAGGGCTATGATGGCTCTGACGATTACGGCATCGCTGTTGGAGAGCAGGAAGTCGCGGATAAAGGATTGATCTATTTTAAGTTTGTTCAGCGGGAACAGCTTAAGGTAGCTCAGGCTGGAGTAGCCGGTGCCAAAGTCGTCCACCGAGAGTGTCACCCCCAGCTCTTTCAAGGCCTGCAGTTTGGCAATAGCCGACTCGACATCCGTCATGATGCAGCTCTCTGTCACCTCCAGCTCCAACCTCTCTGGTGGCAGACCACTTTCTCGCAGCCACTGCTCCACCTGCTCCACCAGCAACACATGTTGGAAGTGCAGCGCTGACAGATTGACCGCCATGTGCAGATCCAGCCCTTGCTGTACCCATTCGGCAGCCTGTTGACAGGCGGTCTTTAGCACCCAGTTGCTAATAGGGACGATTAGCCCGCTTTTCTCGGCCAGGGGGATAAACTCAGCCGGGGGGACGATGCGATCTGGCTGCCGCCAGCGGATGAGCGCTTCAACGCCGACGATACAGTGGTGTTTCATATCCAGTTGCGGCTGGTAGACAAGGAAAAACTCGTTATTCAACAGAGCATTGCGCAATGCCTGCTCGGTTTCATGCTGTTTTCTAAGTTTGGCTGAGAGTGCCAGATTGAAGCGTTGCAGGGCCAACGGCGTCTGTTGACGGCACCAGTCAAGAGCCAGCTCGGCCTGCTGTAGCAGCTCGCTGGCATTGCTACCCAGCTCGGGATAGTCGCTAAGTCCCAGCTGTGGCAGGCTGAGGATCTCCCGTTTGTCATACTGTAGCGGTACGGAGAGCTGCGCCACTATTTCCTCTGCCAATGCCAGGGCGGGCTCGATTGCGGCCAGACGCGGCAATATGATGGCATACTCGCTGGCCGCCAAGCGTGAGACCAATCCCTCTGCCCCCACCAGGCTCTGTAGTCTTTGCATCTGCGTCATTAACACCCAATCGCCGATGGCTCGACCATACTGCTCGTTGAGCGCACGAAAGCGGCTCAGATGCACCCGGATCAGGGCAACCTTGGTGTGGGTCAATTCGGCCTGGCGGATATCCAGCGCCAGCCGCTCCTCCAGCAAAATACGGTTCAATTCCGAGAGGGAGTCGGTGCGTGATAGCTGCAGCACACACTCCTCCAACTGACGGCTGGCGCGCAGATCTGTGGTCAGCCCCAGAAAGTAGCCCTGAGCCCTCTCAGTGCGCTCCTCCTCGGCAGGCAGGTAACGCACCTGTAGCCAGAGCGGGAAAATTGCCCCCTCCTTGCGACACGCCGAAAGTTCGCCCTCCCAGCGTCCCTGCTCATAAACCCGTCGGCGAAAATCAGCGGCCAGCTCCCCCTGTGCCGAGCGTGGCAGCAGCATCTCGGCCGTCTGGCCAATCAGCTCCTCACTGCGATACCCCATCAACTGGCAGAAGGGCTCATTGACCGCCAGCAACATCCCCTGCCGATCACATAAAAAGAGCCCCTGAGAGAGGGAGTCAAACAACATGGCGAGCAATTCGCGCTGGGGTAGGGGTGGCAGTGAGAGGGGGGGCGTGGAGCCGCTCTCTCCCTGTGATGGCACTGGAACTGCCTGGGGCGGGGTGGTGGAGCTGGATGCCGCCTGCCACAACTTGGCGCTGGCCTGCAGGTGCAGCCAATGCAGTAGTTCTTCTCTTAGCTGCTCTCCACTGAGCTGGGCCGAAAGCTGCGCATCCACGAGCGACGAGGTTTCAATGGGGCTCGACTCATCGCGCTCCTGCTGGATCAGAATAACAGGTGGGCTATCCGGGCTTAGTGTTTGGCGTTGCGCCTGGAGCCAGGGTGTCAGTTCAGCAACGGCGGCGGCATCGAACAGATAGAGATTGGCGGTCACGGGCCAATTGCTCGTCGAGCCATTCACTACCCGGCAGCTTCTCTCCAGCACGCTGCATAACCAGCATCTAAGCGTATCGTCATGGACCATGACGCAAATGGTGGGTACCACACCTGTCATTGTCATCACCTGAGCTGTAGTGGAAGGGGCCGCATAGGCCGATACATCTATAAGGTATAGCCTACCTGGCCAAAGAGTTGTTGATTTGAACCGGGTTTACTTGGCAGGAGGGGGCGTCATTCAAGAGATGCGGAGTTCGTGCTCTCCTCACCGAGAGCAGGAGGCCGGTTGCCCTCTCTTTTTACGGGATTTTTACACCGCTATTTCGCCTTTTTACCTCCTTTTTGCGCTTAGCTCTCTAGGCTTGGGATAAGGGCGGCCTCCTGCCGCTCACCTCATGCATTTTGCTGCTCAATAAGGAGAGACTGGATGACTATCTGGATGTTGCTAGGGCTGTTAGGCTCGTTGGCTCTGGCCGCTTATCTGCTGTATGCCCTGCTGAATGCGGAGAACTTCTGATGAGCGCCCACGCCTGGATCTTGCTGTCACTGTTTTTGGTTCTGCTGGGCCTCTTGGCCTGGCCCTTTGCCCATCTCTTGGCGCGCCTCATCGATGGGGAGCTGCCCAGAGCCTTACTGCGCCTGGAGCGGCTCTGCCTGGGTTCGGCCTGTGGCGAGATGGATTGGTTGCGTTATGCGGTAGCGATTGTGCTGTTCAACCTCTTGGGTGGGGTGGGGCTCTTTGCCCTGCTGCTATTGCAGGGGGAGTTGCCCTTAAACCCTCAGCAGTTGCCAGGGCTCAGCCTGGATCTGGCCTTCAATACGGCGGTCAGCTTCATGACTAACACCAACTGGCAGGCCTATGCCGGTGAGAGCAGCCTGAGTTATCTCAGCCAGATGGCCGGGATGACGGTGCAGAATTTTCTCTCGGCCGCCACAGGTGGAGCCGTGGCGTTTGCGCTGATCCGCGGGTTGACCCGGCATGGCGTGAAGCAGATTGGCAACGCCTGGCTGGATATTTTCCGTATCACCCTCTATCTGCTGTTGCCGCTCTCCTGCCTGCTGGCGCTGCTACTCATTCAACAGGGGGGGCTGCAGACGCTGCAGGGGTATATTCATCTGACCACATTGAGCGGGGCCGAGCAGACGCTGGCCATGGGGCCTGTGTCCTCGCAAGAGGCGATCAAGATGCTGGGCACCAATGGAGGCGGCTTCTTCAATGCCAACTCGGCGCACCCCTTCGAGAACCCGACTGCGCTGACCAATTTTCTGCAGATGATCGCCATCTTTCTCATCCCGGCGGCTCTGGTGCTGGCCTTTGGTCGCGTGGCCGGGGATAGACGCCAGGGGCTGGCCATCTTGGCGGCCATGACCCTGATGTTTGTGCTGGCCGTGGTGCTGGTCACCCAGGCCGAGCAGGCCGGTACGCCACAACTGGCCGCCAGCGGCGTGGATCTGCACGCCACGAGCCTGATGCCGGGGGGCAACATGGAGGGTAAGGAGAGCCGTTTTGGTATCGTCGCCACCAGCCTCTTCTCCGTCATTACCACGGCGGCCTCCTGTGGGGCGGTCAACGGCATGCTCGACTCCTTCACGCCGCTGGGTGGCCTCATCCTGCTGCTGCAGATGCAGCTGGGGGAGGTGATCTTCGGTGGTGTGGGGGCGGGCTTCTATGGCATGGCGCTGTTTGTGCTGCTTACCGTCTTCATCTGCGGCCTGATGATAGGGCGCTCCCCCGAGTATCTGGGCAAGAAGATTGAGAGCCGTGAGATGAAGCTGGTGGCGCTGGCCATTCTGGTCTCGCCGGCTCTGGTGCTGGTCGGCACGGCCGTCAGCCTGATGCTGGAGGTGGGGCGTGCTGGCATCTTCAACCCGGGCACTCACGGCTTCAGCGAGGTGCTCTATGCCTTCTCCTCGGCCGCCAACAATAACGGCAGTGCCTTTGCGGGTCTCTCTGCCAACACCCCCTATTACAACCTGACGCTGGGGCTGGCCATGTTTTTCGGACGCTTTGGCGTGATAGTGCCTGTCCTGGCTTTGGCCGGTTCCCTGGCGGGCAAGCGGCGGCAGCTTGAACACCCCGGTTCGCTGCCAACCCACGGTCCGTTATTTATTGGTCTGCTGGTGGGAACTGTGTTGCTGGTGGGTGCCTTGACCTTTATCCCCTCGCTGGCCCTGGGTCCTATTGTCGAACAGCTGATGATGCTGAAGTAAGGAATCACTATGACACGCAAGAAGCTTTCTCTGTTTGATCCGGCTCTCTGCCGCGAGGCGTGCAAAGGCACCATGCTCAAGCTGGATCCGCGTAGCCAGTGGCAGAACCCTGTGATGTTCGTGGTCTGGCTGGGCAGCGCCCTGACCACCCTGGTCTGGTTGGCCCAGTGGCTGGGGCTGAGTGGACGAAGTGAGCCGCTCTGGTTCACCGCCAGCATAGCCCTCTGGCTCTGGTTTACCGTGTTGTTTGCCAACTTCGCCGAGGCGCTGGCCGAGGGGCGCAGCAAGGCCCAGGCCGCCAGCCTACGTGGGCTCAAGCAGACGGTGTGGGCACACAAGCTGACGCTGGCCAAATATGGCGCCCCCAGCCAGAAGGTGAGTGCCGACTCACTGCGCAAGGGCGATGTGGTGCAGGTGAGTGCCGGTGAGGTGATCCCCTGTGACGGTGAGGTGGTCGAGGGGGTGGCCTCGGTGGATGAGAGTGCCATCACAGGAGAGTCCGCCCCTGTCATTCGTGAATCGGGTGGTGACTTCAGCTCGGTGACGGGCGGGACTCGGGTGCTCTCCGATTGGCTGGTGATCCGCTCCACTGTCAATCCGGGTGAGACCTTCCTCGATCGCATGATCGCCATGGTGGAGGGAGCCAAACGACGCAAAACGCCCAATGAGATCGCCCTGACCATACTGCTGATCGCCCTGACCCTGATCTTCCTGCTGGCCACAGTGACGCTACTGCCTTTCTCCGCGTTTGCCGTGCTGGCGAATGGCAGTGGGCAGGTGATCACGGTAACCGTGCTGGTCGCCCTGCTGGTCTGCCTCATCCCCACCACCATAGGGGGCTTGCTCTCGGCCATAGGGGTGGCGGGCATGAGCCGCATGCTGGCGGCCAATGTCATCGCCACCTCGGGTCGAGCCGTTGAGGCGGCGGGCGATGTGGATGTCCTGTTGCTGGATAAGACTGGGACCATCACCCTGGGTAACCGTCAGGCCAGCAAATTTCTGCCCGTGGCCGGGGTGAGTGAGCAGACACTCGCCGATGCGGCCCAACTGGCCTCGCTGGCCGATGAGACCCCGGAGGGTCGCAGCATAGTGGTGCTCGCCAAGCTGCGCTTCAACCTGCGGGAGCGGGACATCCATGCCCTGGGGGCCACCTTTGTGCCCTTCTCCGCCCAGAGCCGGATGAGCGGCGTCAATCTGCAGCAGCGGATGATCCGCAAGGGGGCCGCCGATGCCATTCGTAAGCATGTGGAGGCCAATGGCGGTGAGTATCCGCGCCGGGCTCAGACCCTGGTCGAGCTGGTGGCTCGCGAGGGGGGAACCCCGCTGGTGGTGTGCGAAGGCAATCAGGTGCTGGGGGTGGTGGCCCTCTCCGATATCGTCAAGGGGGGCATCAAGGAGCGCTTCCTGGAGCTGCGCCGCATGGGGATCAAGACTGTGATGGTAACGGGCGACAACCGCCTGACCGCCGCGGCCATCGCCGCCGAGGCGGGGGTAGATGACTTCCTGGCCGAGGCAACGCCTGAGACCAAGCTGGCCCTTATTCGTCAGTATCAGAGCGAGGGGCGACTGGTCGCCATGACAGGGGACGGCACCAATGATGCGCCGGCTTTGGCGCAAGCCGATGTGGCCGTGGCCATGAACAGTGGCACCCAGGCGGCCAAAGAGGCGGGTAACATGGTGGATCTGGACTCCAACCCCACCAAGCTCATCGAGGTGGTACATATTGGTAAGCAGATGCTGATGACGAGGGGGTCGCTCACCACCTTCAGTATCGCCAATGATGTGGCCAAGTATTTTGCCATCATTCCTGCCGCCTTTGCGGCGACCTATCCCCAGCTCAATGCCCTGAATCTGATGCACCTGGCCACGCCTCAGTCCGCCATCCTCTCGGCTGTGATCTTCAACGCGCTGATCATCATAGGGCTGATCCCGCTGGCGCTGCGCGGGGTTCACTATCGCCCCTTAACCGCGGCCAAGCTGCTGCGTCGCAACATGGTCATCTATGGCTTGGGCGGCCTGGTGGTGCCCTTTATCGGGATCAAACTCATCGATCTGCTGCTCAGTGCCGCAGGTTGGGTATAAGGAGATCGTCATGTTGATGCAATTTGGTTCTGCACTGCGTTTGTGGTTTGGCTTTACCCTGCTGTTGGGGCTTGTCTATCCCCTGGCCATGACAGGGGTGGCCCAGTGGATCTTCCCGACTCAGGCCAATGGCTCTTTGCTCTATCAAGGCGACAGAGTGGTGGGCTCCCGTCTGGTTGGGCAAAACTTCGATGCCCCCGGTTACTTCTGGAGCCGACCTTCGGCTGTGGAGTATAAGGGCGATGCCTCGGGTGGTAGTAACCTGGGGCCCCTCAACCCCGAGCTGCAAAAGCAGGTGGCCGCGCGCATCGCCAGGCTGCAACAGGGGAGTGAGCACTCACAGGGGGAGGCGATCCCTGTGGATCTGGTGACCACTTCCGGCAGTGGTCTGGATCCGCACCTGAGCCCGGCTGCTCTCTACTATCAGGTGGCACGGGTAGCCAAGGCTCGTGGCTTACCTGCCGATCAGGTGGAAGCCCTGGTCACGCAGCAGATTGAGCGTCCGCTTCTGGGGGCACTGGGCGAACCTGTGGTAAATGTATTGCTATTGAATCTGGCGCTGGATGAGCTGCAGCCGCCTGTGGCGAGCCAGGCAAGGAAATAGTCATGAGTGTGGAAGAGAGTCGTCGCCCGGATCCTGATGCCCTGTTGGCCAAGATGCGCAATAAGGGCAAGCTGAAGATCTTCTTTGGTGCCAGTGCCGGGGTGGGGAAGACCTATGCCATGCTGCAAGAGGCTCAGCGTCTACGGTCTCAGGGGCTGGAGGTGCTGGTCGGGATAGTCGAGACCCATGGCCGTAGCGAGACGGCGGCCCTGCTGGAGGGGTTGACGCGGCTGCCGCTACGCCATCACTTCTACCGCGGCCATCGTCTGGCCGAGTTCGATTTGGACGGGGTGCTGGCCCATCGTCCTGCTGTGGTGCTGGTGGATGAGCTGGCCCACTCCAATGTGCCAGGCTCACGTCACCCCAAGCGCTGGCAGGATGTGGAGGAGCTGTTGGAGGCGGGCATAGATGTCTTCACCACCCTCAATGTGCAGCATCTGGAGAGCCTCAACGACATAGTGGGGGGGATCACCGGTATCCGGGTGCGCGAGACGGTTCCGGATCGGGTCTTCGATGGGGCCGATGAAGTGGTGCTGGTGGACTTGACCCCAGATGATTTGCGCCAGCGTCTGAAGGAGGGGAAGGTCTACCTGGCCGGTCAGGCCGAACGGGCCATAGAGCACTTCTTCCGCAAGGGTAACCTGATGGCGCTGCGGGAGTTGGCTCTGCGCCGTACTGCCGAGCGGGTAGACGATCAGATGCGGGAGTATCGCAGTGATAGCGATATTGCCCGGGTCTGGCATACCCAGGATGCCCTGCTGCTCTGCCTGGGCCCTCAGGATGGCAGCGACAAGGTGGTGCGCACCGCGGCTCGTCTGGCTGCCCGATTGGGTAGCCCCTGGCATGCCGTCTATGTGGAGACACCTAGGCTGCACCGACTGCCGGAGGCCAAGCGGCGTCGTATTCTGCAGACTCTGAAGCTGGCCGCCGAACTGGGGGCCGAGACTGCCACCTTGGCGGCTCCTGATGAGGCGGAGGCCCTGCTGGAGTATGCCCGGGAGCACAACCTGGGCAAGATAGTGATAGGTCGGCGCGCCAAGGCGTACTTTTGGCAGCGAGGGCGCCATTTTGCCGAGCGCCTGGGGCGCCTGGGGCCAGATCTGGATCTCATCATAGTCTCGGTGGAGCGGGAGACGGGAGGGGGCCGTCAGCCCGAGGTGTTGCCTCCCGACCTGCGTAGCTTCGCTGAGCGCTGGCAGGTTCAGCTTAAGGGGTGTCTGGCCACCCTGGTGCTGGGCGCCCTGTTGACGGGCATTTCCCGGCTCATGATGTCCTTTCTGGATGCCGCCAACATAGTCATGATCTTCTTGCTGGGGGTGGTGCTTATCGCCCTACGCTTTGGTCGAGGACCCGCCACCCTGGCGACCATACTCTATGTCGGCATTTTCGATTTCTTTTTCGTGGATCCCCACTTCTCTTTTGCCGTCAGTGACGTGCAGTATCTGGTCACCTTTGCCGTCATGCTGGGGGTGGGCATGCTGATTGGGCAACTGACGGCCGGGGTGCGTTACCAGGCCCGAATTGCCCAGTATCGGGAGCAGCGCTCACGTCAGCTTTTCGAGTTGGCCAAGGCGCTGAGTGGTGCTGTCAGTGTCAATGAAATTGCCACCATCAGCTGTGATTTTGTGGCGCGCAGCTTTCATGCCCGAACCCAGTTGCTGGTAGTGGATGCGGAGCAGCAGTTGCAAGAGGGGGGGCGTGGTAATGAACGCTGTGGCGTTGATCGTGCCGTGGCCCAGTGGTGTCTGGATCACAGGGCGCCAGCTGGTCTGGGGAGTGATACCCTGCCGGCCCTGACCCAGCGCCTCTTGCCTCTCTTCAGTGGCAATCTGGGGTTAGGGGTGCTGGTGGTGGAGCCAGCCAATCTGCGGCTCTTGATGATACCCGAGCAGCTGCGCTTGCTGGATCTCTATGGTGTCCTCATCTCCATAGCGCTGGAGCGTATTATCCTGGGGCAGGAGGCCGAGCAGGCCCAGCTCAAGGTCGAATCAGAACGGTTGCGCAACTCGCTGCTGGCGGCGCTCTCCCACGATTTACGCACCCCCCTCACTGTGCTATTCGGCCAGGCCGAGATCCTGACGCTGGAGCTGGGGATGGCAAACTCACCTCAGACCGAGCAGGCCGGTGCCATGCGTCAGCAGGTGTTGGACATGACGCGCTTAGTGAACAATCTGCTGGATATGGCCCGATTGCAATCAGGTGGCATGGCATTACGTTGGGATTGGCAGTCGCTACCTGAGCTGGTAGGCAGTGCCCTGCGCGAATTGTCTGTGCCTCTGCAGGGGCGTACTGTGCAACGGGAGCTGCCCAACGATCTGCCTCTGCTCTATTGTGACGGCACCATGTTGGAGCGGGTGCTGGTCAATCTGCTGGAGAATGGCTGCAAGTATGCCGGGGCTCATGCTACCTTCGGCATTGCGGCTCAAGTCCGGGGCGAAGAGTTGGAGATCCGGGTTTGGGACTCAGGCCCAGGGTTGCCGCCAGGCAAGGAGCAGCTTATTTTCGAGAAGTTCGCCCGAGGCGATAAAGAGTCGGTGATCCCGGGTGTCGGCTTGGGATTAGCCATCTGCCGGGCCATCATAGAGGCGCATGGCGGTCGCATCTGGGCCGATAATCGTCCTCAAGGTGGTGCCTGTTTTGCTTTTACCCTGCCACTCAAGGCTGAGCCGCCCATGCAGGATGAACCCCAGGAGGTCGATTGAACGAGTCACCCGTCACTTTATTGATTGTTGAAGATGAACAGGCTATTCGTCGTTTCGTGCGCAGCGCTCTGGAGGCTGAGGGGTTCCGTGTGCACGAGGCGGATACGCTGCAGCGGGGGTTGATCGAGGCGGCCACTCGCAAGCCGGATCTTCTGGTGCTGGATCTGGGACTGCCGGATGGGGATGGCCTCGATCTCATCCGCGATCTGCGGCAGTGGAGTAGTATGCCAGTCATAGTGCTCTCGGCCCGGGTGGATGAGAGTGACAAGATTGCGGCCCTGGATCTGGGGGCCGATGATTACCTCATCAAGCCCTTTGGCATGGGCGAGCTGCTGGCTCGGGTACGCGCCGCGCTGCGGCGGCGGGGGACCAGCAGTGAGAACCCATCAAGTTCTGTGCAGCTAGGCGAGGTGACCATAGATCTGGCGTTACGGCGGGTCACCAAGGGTGAAGAGGAGCTGCATCTTACGCCCATCGAGTTTCGCCTGCTGGGTGAGCTGCTGGCTCATCCTGGCAAGGTATTGACGCACCGTCATCTGCTCAATGCGGTGTGGGGCCCCACTTTCATCGAGCATAACCACTACTTGCGTATCTACATGGGTCACTTGCGGCAAAAATTGGAGTCAGATCCCACCCTGCCTCGTTACCTCATCACAGAGACGGGTATTGGTTACCGCTTCATACCCGAGTAGAGGGTCTCATGCTTTCCTCTTAAAAAATAGGTGTCATTCGTGGCAAATAGTTGTTTTTTTCATCATATTCCAGTGGCATAGGGACTCTTAACGGTCTAGACTTTTCTCATCACGTGTTGCGTGATTTAGATCGCTGGATGATCGCCGCTGTGGCGCGGTGTCAGGTAGCGATTGAGCACAAGGGAAGGTCGAGAGGTGTGGCCCTGAGCTGGGTCGTACCAGAATGGATAAGACTATAATGAGGCGTAATATGATGAAAAAGACAGCTATCGCCGTGGCCGTGGTGGGTTTGATGATGTCGGCTGCACAGGCAGCTCCCCAAGACAATACCTGGTATGTGGGGGGCAAGCTGGGCTTGGCCCAGTTTATGAGCCCGGATTACAACGCAGTACTGACGGGCGTCAATAACGAGGACAAGAGTGATGTCGGTGGCGGCGCGTTTGTCGGCTACCAGCTCAACTCCTGGCTCGGTTTTGAGGCCGGTTACGATTACCTGGGTAAATATACGTTCGATTTTGCCAATGGTGCCGATGAGCTTAAGGCTCAAGGTGGCCAATTGGGCGTCAAGCTGGGCTGGCCGGTTAATGACGCGCTGGATATCTACACCCGCCTGGGGGGCTTTGCCTACTGGGCCGATAGCGAAAACAACAGTGATGATGGCTACTCACCGCTGGCCGCCCTGGGCCTGGAGTATGCCATGACCCGCGATTGGGCCACTCGTCTGGAGTATCAGTGGATCGGTGGTGTGGGTGACAAGCAGTACGTGGGTTCAGAAGTTGACAGCGGTCTGTTGAGCCTGGGTGTCAGCTATCGCTTTGGCCAGGCTGCCCCTGTCGTTGCGCCGCCTCCTGCTCCGGCCCCTGCTCCGGCTCCTGAGCCCGTCAAGGTGACCAAAGAGTTCAGCCTCTCCTCTGACGTTCTGTTTGATTTCAACAAGGCCACACTGAAGCCGGCTGGACAAGATGCTCTGGCCAAGCTGTTTGAGCAGGTCAAGGCTGAAACACCTAAGGATGGTTCGGCTCTGGTCATTGGTTACACAGATCGTATCGGCTCCGATAAGTACAACCAGGCGCTCTCTGAAAAGCGTGCGAAGACAGTGGCCGACTACATGGTTAGCAAGGGCTTCCCGGCAGACAAGGTGTCGGTTGAAGGGCGAGGTGAAGGCGAGCCAGTCACTGGTACCCAGTGTGATGGCGTCAAGGCCAAGAAGGAGCTGATCTCCTGCCTGGCTGCGGATCGCCGCGTAACCATCCAGGTAACAGGCACCAAGGAAGTGACAGAATAACGTGTCACGGCACCATGAAGAACGCCAGCCGTCGAGCTGGCGTTTTTTTGCAACTACCTGAACAGCAACAGGCTTAGAACTCGTTAGAGAGCGCCTTGTAGCCTTTGACCAAGTCGATATTGGTGTGGGCCACATCTTCGGAGAACTCGGTGGCATCGGCGCTGACACGCGGGATCTGGTTCAGATCTGTCTTGGGGCCAATGCGCGTGGTGGAGGGGACATAGAAACCTGAGGGGAGGTCACAGCCATCCACAACGGCGTTATGACGCACCACGCACCCTTCACCTATGCGGCAGTTGAAGAGCACGCTGTTGAAGCCGAGGAAGACCCGGTTTCCCACTTCACAGGGGCCGTGGACTATGGAACGGTGAGCGATGGAGGTGAATTCGCCTATCACTACGGGCGCACCCGATTTGGAGTGGATGACCACACCATCCTGTATGTTGGAGTTGGCGCCTATGATGATGGGCTCCATGTCACCCTGCTCATCCACCTCATCGGCGCGGATGACAGCATAGGGGCCGACGAAGACATTCTCCTTGATGATCACCTTGCCGCAGATGATGGCTGTCTTGTCGATATAGGCGGATTCATCGATGACCGGCAGGTGGCCGGAGGGGTTTTTACGGATCATGCTGCATCCTGTCGTTGGCTGATTCGATAATGAGAGGTGAAACAGGAGAGATGCCATCTCTCTCCCATTTCACTCCAGGCGACCCAGCTTACGCCAAAAAAGTGTGATGAAGGAACCCTTTACTGGTCTGTCCCCTTCGCAAGCAGGGTATTGAGATATCAGGTCGGGTCATCTGATCCGGGTGGGTTGAAGTGCATATAGAGCTGTTCAGCCAGGGTAGGCTCAGGGCGACTCAATGCCTCCTGAAACAGGGCGGCTATCTGCTCCCTGGCGGCAGCCCGGACGATGAACACCAGGGTGGTTTGGGCCTTGCCCTCTGGCCATTCACCCAGGCTGGTGAGCGGATAGAGCTGGCCATGAACCCCGTGGATCACCAGGGGTTGGCTTTCCCCCTCAAGCTGAAGTATCCCCTTCAGACGCAGCAGGGAGTCTCCATAGTTGGCCTGCACCGCTTCGACGGCGGCGATCAATCTGGCAGCCGGCAGAGGGGTGCCAAAGCGCAGGGTGAAGCTTGCCACATCCGCATGGCTGCTGGGGGCGGTGGCTTGCGCGCCAATCGCCTGCTGGCTTGGTGCGGCCGGGCGCAGGGGGGAGGCCACCCCCAGTCTGGGGGCTTCTGAACGCAACCAGGCCAAGAGGGCGCGCACGTTCTTACCCGCCTCGGCGCTGTAGGGGCCAATCTTCTCCAGAACGTTAGGGTTCAATGCGCCCTGCTGCACCACATGCTGGGAGGCGGATGGGTTGAGCTGGCTCAGACGGAGTTGGAGCTCTGCGACTTGCTCGGCCGTGATGAGATCGCTCTTGCTGATCACCAGCAAGTCGGCCAGGGCTATCTGTTTGACGGCTTCATACTGGCGAGCCAGTTGCTGCGTGATGTGCACCCCATCGATGAGTGTGACTATGCCATCGAAGCGGTAACGCTGGGCGATAAAGTCATCCTGACGCAGGGTGAAGAGCACGGGGGCCGGATCGGCAAGCCCTGTGGTCTCTATGATGAGGCGGCGGAAGGGTTTGATCTCTTTACGCAGCGCCTTCATAAAGAGCTCCTGCAGTGTACTGGCCAAGGAGCCCTGTACCGAGCAGCAGATACAGCCGGAGTCCAGCAGGGTCACCTGTTCATCTACCTGACGCACCAGTTGGTGGTCCAACCCCACGGCGCCAAACTCATTGATCAGAATGGCGCAATCGGCCAGCTCAGGTTGTTGCACCCAGTGATTGAGCAGGGTCGTTTTGCCGCTGCCGAGAAAGCCTGTGATGATGGTGACGGGAATGCGGGTATCTTGGGGTGACGACATGGCAAAGGCCCAGTAAGAAGCGAGTAGGCTATTGTGCCTGTGGGTCGATGAAGTGCAAGTCTGGTGCGAGGGGAGATAAAAACAAACAAGCCGCATCTTGTGCGGCTTGTCAGGGGAGGCTGGTTCTGGCCAGCTTGGGCTTAACGCTCATAGCGGAAGAAGTATTGGCGAGTGGCGGGTGCGTAGTGCTCATCTTGCTTGCCAGTCAGCAGGTTGGCCAGGTTCTTGTAGATGTTTTTCATATCTCACCTCATGGTGTTTTGTGATCTTCGTCACCTTCGATAGTAAGGTTTATGTGAACTCGATCAAGTTCTATTTTTTTGAAAACGCTTGATTTTGTGATGATTGCGTTTTCATTGTTACTGGTCGGATGAGATTGGCGAGTTGTAACCGATTGCAAGCGGGTGCCTTGGTAGAGGGGCGGCTTGCGGCAAGGTGCAAGAGCCGACGCTATGGTTCATATTGTAGAGCCGGGGGGCGTCCACCACCATGCGGGGAGCCGACGCCTAACTAGCTGTGCCGAAAAATAGATCACTCACCATGGATGGGGGTAGCACTAAGCTGGCCCTCCGTGCCAGGTAAGGGTTCACGGCGTGGCAGCGTGTGCTACCTCATCGATGTAGCATAATTAGGAACTAGGGTATTTAGCATGAGCCGCTGAGAGCCTAAGTAGAGGAGGAAGCCATGCAAGTAGAACATCAAGTGAATGCGCAGCGCTTTGTGGTGCAACTGCCTGAGGGCGAGGCACGTCTGGAGTACTCTCTGCAGGCGCCCTGGGTCAACATCTTTCACACCTGGGTACCTGAGCCTCTGCGGGGGCAAGGGGTGGCCGATGCCCTGATGCGGGCCTGTCAGGGTTGGTGTCAGCAACAGGGGTGGCAGTTGGTGGCCACCTGCAGCTATGCGGTACGCTGGCTGGAGCACAAACAGCGTTGAGTCAGCCGGTGCCAAGCCCCTCCAGGGCATGTCGCCAATACTCCAGTGTGTGGGGGTTGACCTGGTTCTGACCAAGCAGCAGCACCAGTTGCTGCAGTTGCAGAGCCTCGGTGAGCAGATGGCAGGCGGCCAGGCTGCGGATGGTGCGGGTGAGGCGCAACTGGTTGTGGTTGTGTCGCGCTAGCCAGAGGGTAGCGGCATGGCTGTGGGGCTTGAGGAGATACTCGCCGCCTGAGTCGACGATTCCCCAGAAGTCGAGCATCAGCTCCAGGGAGTGTCTCATCTGTTGTCTAAGAGCGGGGTCGGCAGCAAATGCCTGGCGGCAGGCTGGGGTGAGTAGAGGGGCCTGAGGCGTGACACTACTGGGCTCTGGCAGGGGAAAGAGCCAGGGCATGTAGTCGTGGGTCTGCTCAAGCCAGCTGGGGGAGGCTCGCCAGATCTCATGCAACCAGCGTCCGCGGTGATCCGGGGCCTGTGCATGGTAGAAGGCCAGCAGTGGCTCCATCACTCAGGCTCCACAAAATGCAAGGCCAGCTCTGGGCTGGCCTTGGGGCATGAGCGGTGAAGATCACTCCTCATCATCGGTGTCGTCATCCAGGTCATCTTCACCGAGCAGATCGTCATCTTCGTCCCAGGCATCGTCTTCGTCGTCCCACTCCTCTTCGTATCCCTCTTCGTCCTCGTCTTCCCATACGGCATCATCTGGATCGTAATCGTCATTACCGGCCATGAGGCGCTCTCCTTGGTTGGGGGGGTCTCCTGTTAGTCTATACAAAAATTTTAGGCTCAAGCGAGTAGAAGAAAGAAAATTCATCTGACCTGACAGAGGGCACAGATCGATGGGGGGCGCGGGGTTAGTCTGGTAAGCCTCGGGCAAGGAGCGGTTTGCCTGGGAATAAGCTGCTTGCTGCCTAGGGGCGCGAGTGATAAAACCGCTAGTGATGAAGCAGCTGGAGTGGCCACTATGACCCATCCTCTTGAACAACCCCTGCTGTCGACCAGCTTGTTAAATAATGAGGCGTTGCTGGGCCGCATGGTCGAGCAACTGGGTGTAGGCTGTTGGCACTGGTCTGCCGAGGCGGGGCTGGCCCATAGCCCGGCTTGTCTGGCGCTGATTGGATTAGGTGCCAGGGTGCGTGATGATTTGGGCTGGCTGGATCGTGTGCATCCTGATGATGTACTGCAGTTGCGTAGCCAGTTTGACCGCTGTGTGGCCGGTGAACTGGTTAACTACCAGAGCCAGTACCGCATTCTGCATCATGATGGTCACTACCGTCGGGTGTGGGAGCGGGTGGCACGTACCGAGATGGGAGGGGTCTTTGCCCTGGTGCACCCACTGGACACCCAACTTGCGCCCATGCTCCAGCAGGTACCGCTTACCGATCCGTTGACAGGCTCTGAGAGTCGTCAGCGTTTCGAAGCCAGATTGGCCGCCATGGTGGCCGCCGCGACTCCCTTTAGCGTCATCGCCTTTGAGGTCGACTTCCTGGAGAAGGTTCGGCAGCTCTATGGCAAGGATGCGGCAGATGACACCTTGGTGCGTCTCATTCGCCTGGTGCGTCATCAGGTGGGTGAGGGACCGACCATTGCGCGCTGGGAGGACAATCTCTTCCTGTTGGCCCTGCCCCAGATTGAGCTGGAGTCCGCCTTATTGCGGGCCGAGAGCCTGCGCCAGAAGATTGCCGAGGCGCAACTGTTGCCTCATCGCCCCATCACGGCCAGCTTTGGCGTGGTGATGTTGAAACCGGGTGAGCCACTGGATCATATGCTGGCGCGTTTGCTGCAACGGCTGCAGGCGGCGCGCCTGAGTCATAACCGGGTTGCGGGTGAGGTGGCTACCCAGGGTGTGCCAGGTTAGCCGCCCTCGCGCTTCTGATCACTCTTTGATCGGCACCACCAGCATGTCGCACTCCACATGATTCATCAGCTGGCGGGCCGAGGAGACCAGCAGGCTCCAGAAACTCTGGTGATGGCCACATACCAGCAGGTCAACGCCATACTGCTCTATTGCTTCATTCACTCGCTCGCTCAGATCGCCACAGAGGATCAGCTTCTTCTCGATGGGAAAGTCGAGCCCTGCCAGCACCAGCTCCATCTTTTGTTGGGCATCATGGATCACCTGATCCTGCACACGGTTGAGATCGATATCGATCATCTCGGTGTAGAGATCCTTCACATCCACATCGACATGGATCACAGATAGCTTGGCGGCGTGGGTTTTGGCCAGGGCTATGGCCTTCTGCAGTACTGGGGTGCTCTCTTCGTCCAGATTGATGGCGACGAGTATGTGTTGATAACTTTGGCCTCTCATAATGTCTCCTCTAAGGCAAGGCAGCCCCTGGATAATGGCTCCCATTGGGAAGGGGCTCGAGTGCCGGTTGGCTTCACCGGCTTGAACGACACATCCAGATGGATGACGAACCTTTTCAGCCTGAACCAATAGAGAGATTAATGCAAATGTCGACTCTGGGATGTGCTACCGCAGTCGGGAGGCCAGGATCTGGCCATGTCAGGAGGCGAGGCTGAGGGAACCCTTGTGATCCTGAGCCCCATCCCCGTTACAATAGCCGCACTATGGGGTGAGGATAAGGGGAAAGTGCGTGCAGGATCAGCAAGAGTGGGATGTCATAGTGATTGGGGCCGGGGCCGCGGGGCTGATGTGTGCGGCTCAGGCTGGTTACCGTGGACGACGGGTTTTGCTGCTGGATAATGCCAAGAAGCCGGGGCGCAAGATCCTTATCAGCGGCGGGGGGCGCTGCAACTTCACCAATCTCTATGCCGGGCCGCAAAATTACCTCTGCCGGAATCCACACTTCACCAAGTCGGCGCTGGCACGCTATACCCAGCGGGACTTTATCGAGCTGGTGGAGCGCCATGGGGTGGAGTATGAGGAGCGCGAGCATGGCCAGCTCTTCTGCACCGACTCCGCCAAGGAGATAGTGCGGGTGCTGCTCACTGAGTGTGAGTGGGCGGGCGTCACCATGCAGATGCAGTGCGAGATAGGGCAGCTCTCCCGCCAGGCGGCGGGTGGTTTCTCGCTCGTCACCAACAAGGGAACCTTGAGTTGTGCCTCACTGGTGGTGGCCACCGGCGGCCTCTCTCTGCCCAAGCTCGGTGCCACCCCTTACGGCTATCGTCTGGCCGAGCAGTTTGGCCTCAACATGGTGCCGACCCATGCTGGTCTGGTGCCCTTCACCCTGCATACGGCGGACAAGGAGGCCTTTGCCGAACTCTCGGGTATCAGCCTGCCTGCCGAGGTGACGGCTGAAGATGGCACCCGCTTTCGTGAGGCGCTGCTCTTCACCCATAGAGGGCTCTCCGGCCCGGTGATCTTGCAGATCTCCTCCTACTGGCAACCGGGGCAGCGCATTGGCATCAACCTCCTGCCTGGGCAGGATATTCCCCGCCTGCTACAGCAGTGGCAGAGCGACCACCCGGCCCAGGAGCTCAAGACGGTACTGGGGCGTGAGCTGCCCAAGCGGCTGGTCGAAAAACTGATAGAGCGAAACGAGCTGCTCAACAAGCCCCTGCGGCAATACACGCCCAAAGAACTCAATGAGGTGGCCGCGTTGTTAGGGGGCTGGAGCCTGCTGCCCAATGGCACCGAGGGGTATCGTACCGCCGAGGTGACGCTGGGTGGGGTGGATACCGATGAACTCTCCTCCAAAACCATGGAAGCGAAGAAGGTGCCTGGCCTCTACTTTATCGGCGAGGTGATGGATGTCTCCGGCCATCTGGGGGGGTTTAACTTCCAGTGGTGCTGGAGCTCAGGCTGGGTCGCCGGGCAGTTTGCCTAGGTCATTCCCCTTGGCTGGGGTAGCTCAACACTGCATGACGCCACTGCCCTTAATCTTGCTCTCTCATTCACTCTCTTGGCTTCTTGGGCTGGGAACAGAATAACAACCATGCCAACCGGGCTTACCCGGCTGGCATGGCTTCAACTATACTATTAGTTAGTAGTCAGGGTTGAACCTCGCTGTTGCGGCTCGGTGTCTGGCTCGGGAGTTAATATGCTCACTCGTGCGCTGCTGCTCCTCTTATTGACTTGGGCTCAGCTCTCAGACGCCAAGGCGGTGACCCTGATTGGCGCCGAGGTGCCTCCTTTTGTCATGCATGAGGCCCAGCCGCTGGGGCCAGGGCTAACGGCCGAGATCTTGCTGGTCGCGGCGCAACGACTCGGTGAACCCGCGCAGCTGGATGTGAAACCTTTTGTGCGTGCCTTGATGGTCACCGCAAATGGCCACGATAGATTGTTGGTGCCGCCCGGCCGCATCCCTGAGCGGGAGGCACTGCTTCGTTGGGTCTCGCCTCTGGTCGATGAGGCTTTTGTGCTCTTCACCGATAGGCAGCACCACCCCAAGCCGATCCGGCAAGAGGAGTTGGCCGGGCTTACGGTCGGCGTGATGCGAGACTCGGTGGGTGAGCAGCTGATGAAGAAAATCCCGGGGGGGCATATCGAGAACGCCGCCTCTGAGATCATCAATGCCAAGAAGCTGGCGCGAGGGCGTATTCATGCCTGGGCGGTCAGTCTCAATACCGGTTTTTATGCCCAGCGCGCTGCCGGGTTGGATGAACGGCAATTGGTCCGCGGCGCCACCTTATCGCGAGTAACCCTCTATCTGGCGGCTTCGCCGGATTTCCCCGATGCCGAGATGATTCGCTGGCAACAGGTGATTGAAGCCATGCGGCTAGATGGCACCCTGCAACGGCTCAAACAGCGCTACCACTATGTGGAGCCTTAGATCTCCACTCTCTGCACATGGTGTGGTCTCTGGCCATACCCCTGCCTTTTGGTGAGCAAACAAGAGCCGTGAGCTTATGGTCCCGTGAAAAAGGATTACGCCGTTGAATATTGCATATGCCATTAACTGGGCGTATATGTGGCTTATGCCAGGTAGGAGTTGCCATGCCAAGACCCAAGATACCGCGCCACATCTGTGGCCGACCCGCTGATAGCTGCTTTAAGCCCAATGCTCGCCCCATGAGCCAGTTAGAGCAGGTCCATCTGGCGGCTGATGAGTTTGAATCGCTGCGTCTGGTTGACTTGTTGGGGATGCAACAGCAAGAGGCGGCGGTTGCTATGGGCGTCTCTCGGCAGACACTCGCCAACGTGCTGAAGGCCGCCCGTTTTAAGGTGGTGGAGTGTCTGACTCAGGGCAAGGCTCTTATCATGCACAGAGGAGATGAGAGCCTTGAGCCGGTTGATGACGGTGAAGCTAATCAGTAACTTGCCTCCAGGCCCGCTTGGCAAAGGGGGAGTCACGGATTTTATTCGTTGCAAAGGCGCAAAAATGAGCACTATTCGCGGTGATCATGCTGGTCAGTTAAGTGATTCCGGTGAGCGCGCCTCCCCCGCGAACTCGCCGTAAACCCTTCCGAGGGGCTCGATGGCGGCGCGCTTGCCGCCAGCGGTAGGCTCGAGAGGCGATCCCGACTTCGCTAACTGACTTGGGTTACCACCCAAGGTGGGCATGAAATCAATTTTTTATGTTTAGGAGGGGAATGATGAGAGTTTGGTTAGGGGTGGCGTGTCTCTTTTTTCTGGGGGGGCTGCAGGCCAAGGAGTGGCTCATCGATGTGCGGAGTCCCGAGGAGTTTGCCAGCTACCATGTGCCGGGGGCGGTTAACATCGAATATCAGCAGGTCGTCAGTGGCCTCCAGGCACTGGGTGTGAGCAAGCAGGAGCCTGTGCATCTCTATTGCCGCTCTGGTCGACGAGCGGAGCTGGCGCGTGAGAGTCTGCAGCAGGCCGGTTACCAACGGGTCAATAATCTGGGGTCAGTTGCGGCCGCCAAGGCTCATCAGGAGAGCAGCAAGGCGCAGGACTCCACCCAGCAGATTGAAGCCAAGGAGTGAGGCGATGCAAAGTGTCTTGTCTGACGAGCAGTTAGTCGCGTTACTGCAACAGGATGTGCCCTATGGCGACCTCACCACAGATCTGCTGCTGGATCCCCGACAGCGGGTGACCATGCTCTTTTCGGCGCGGCAGGCGATGACGCTCTGTGCGGTTGAAGAGATGGCCAGGTTATGCACCATTCGGGGGGCCAGTGCCCAGGTGTTGGCCGACTCGGGGCAGCAGGTGGCGGCCGGTCAGGCTTTTCTGCGCGTGGTTGGGCCCTGTGCCGAGGTGTTTGCGCTCTGGAAGGCGTGTCAGATAGTGCTGGAGTGGGCCAGTGGCATAGCCAGTGCTACCCATGATCTGGTGATGGCGGCGGCCCCTGTGCCCGTGGTCTGCACCCGCAAGCAGACGCCCTTTACCAAGGCGCTCTCGGTGAAAGCGGTACGCGCCGGAGGCGGGGCGATTCATCGACTTGGCCTGTCGGAGTCCATTCTGCTCTTTGCCGAGCACAGGCAATTTCTGACGGTAGAGCCTGAGGCCATATTGCAGTTATTACAACAGCGTGCCCCCGAGCAGAGACGAGTGGTAGAGGTGCACGATCTGGCGGATGCCCAACGCTGGGCGCGAGCCGGCGCCGAGGTGCTGCAGATGGACAAGTTCACGCCAGAGCAGGTGCGGGAGTGTGCAGATTATTGTCACCAACACGCCCTGCCCGTAGTCCTGGCGGCGGCTGGGGGCGTCACCCTGGCTAATGCCCGTGACTATGTGGCGGCCGGGGCCAAGCTGCTGGTCACCTCGGCCCCCTATCATGCCAAGCCCATGGATGTGAAGGTGACATTTTCTGCCGTCTGAGCCTGTTGCCCCTCATATGAAGCTCGGCTCTTTAGTTCGGTTGATCCAGTTCCAACAGCAGCAGGGCGGCCGCGAAATCAAAGCTTTCGATGGCACTGCCTATCTGTTTGAGGCGCTCTGCCGGGAAGAGATGGATAAGCTCAGGTTGTAGTCTGGCAAACAGCTCTTCGGCAGCAAAATTCTGTTCACGCAGCAGACGCTTAAGCTGTTGCAATTGACGGGGTGTCTCGATTTGACACTGTGCGTTGGGCACAGGCGGAAGCAGCGGCATGGTCAGTTGATGCTTGGCATTCAACCAGAGTTGCATATCCTCCCGCAACCTATGTAGCCGTTCGCTGAAGGCGGGTTGAGCCTCGGTGAACAGTGAGTGATCCTGGCGCCGCACGGCCAGCTCCAGACGCTTGGCCTCGCTGGCCAGCAGTTGGGCGCCAAAGGTGGCCGCATGCCCCTTCAGGGTGTGCAGCATTCTGGCGGCATCTTCATGCGCCCCTTGCGTCAACAGTTTGTTGAGTCGCTCCAGCAGGGTATCCGTCTCATGCAAGAAGGGCTCGATCAGCCGACTCAACAGCAGTTCATCCCCACCCAACTGCTGGATGAGTTGTTCTGGATTGAAACTGTCACCGCGCTCGGGTGCTTCTTGCGGCTCCGGTATCGAGTCTGGTTTGTGAGACGGGGAGGGGAGGTGCATGAGTATGCTTTGTAGCAGACGTTGTACCTCCAGGGGTTTGGCGATGACATCATTCATCCCCGACTCCAGACATTGCTGGCGTTCTGAACTCATGACTCCTGCGGTGATCGCCAGCACGGGGAGTGTCAGGTGGAGTTGGTGGCGTAAAATACGGGTCGCCGTATAGCCATCCATTACCGGCATCTGTACATCCATCAGCACCAAATCGTAGAGGTTGGCGCAGCTTTGCAGTCGATCTACAGCCAGTTGCCCGTTTTCTACCGCATCCAGCGTGGCTCCCGCCTGTTCCAGTATGTGGCGGGCCACCAATTGATTGAGTTCGTTATCCTCAACCAGCAGCAGGTGTACCCCTTTTAGCGGTTTATCCTGGGATGTCAGCTGTGGCAGCCTGGCCAGTAATTGCATCGGACCGCCACCATGGTGGCTCTTGGCCTCTATGACTGCGTTATGGAGTGATGAGCTGGTGGCCGGTTTGAGCAGTATGCTGTCCAGCCGTTCGGCATGAGGTTGCGCCAGCACTTTTTCGCGGTAGTAGATGGTCGTGACCAGGATGATCGGCAGAGTGGTCGGGACTGTGTCGGCCAGTATGGCAAGCAGAGTGGGGAGGTCGTGCTGGCTAACAGGCCAGCTGACGAGCAGAAGGTCGAGGCCTGCGCACAACTCGGGTGTGAGCTCGGGCAGCCGGGAGGCACACTGGAGTTGCCAGCCGAGCGTAGCCGCGGCTTGTTGCAAAGAGGTGCAGCTGTTTTGTCCCTCATCGACAAGCAGCAGTCGCAGCCCCTTCAGCTCGGTGCTGCCGCTGTAGCCCTGGATCTGCTCGGCAGCCAGTTGCAGAGGTAGGGTAAACCAGAAACAACTCCCTTCCCCCGGCTGGCTCTGCACACCGAGTGTTCCGCCCATCATATCCACCAGCCGCTTGCAGATGGCCAGCCCCAGACCTGTGCCACCGAAGCGGCGTGTAGTAGAAGAGTCGGCTTGCGTGAAGGGGGCAAAGAGTTTGGCTTGCTGCTCTAGTGATATGCCTATGCCACTATCTTTAACCTTGAAGGTCAGCCAAGCCTGTTCGGCGGTTTGTTGCTCCAGAGTGACATGCAGGCCCACTTCCCCCTGGTTGGTAAATTTAATGGCATTACCAACGAGATTGATGAGGATCTGTTGCAGGCGCAAATTATCCCCTATCAGTTGTCGAGGCACCTGGGGTTCGATGGAGAGGGTGAGCTCGAGGGATTTCTCGGCGGCATTGACGGACATTATGCTGGCCAGGCTATCCATCACCTCATTGAGGTCAAACGGGCTGTTGGCTAGCTCCAGGCGACCCGCTTCGATCTTGGAAAAGTCGAGAATGTCGTTGAGTATACCGAGCAGTGAGCGACCGGATTGGGTAATCATCTGCAGATATTTTTGCTGTTGCGGCGCCAGAGGGGTATTGCCCAGTAGATGGGTGATCCCCAGCACGGCATTGAGGGGGGTTCGGATTTCGTGGCTCATGTTGGCCAGGAATTCACTCTTGGCTCGGCTGGCGCGCTCTGCTTCATCTCGAGCCAAGGCCAGGGCATTCTGGATCCGCTTTAGCTCTCCTATCTCTTTGGCGATGCCAAGGTAGCCGATGATCTTGCCCTGCGCATCCTTGATGGCGGTTACCGCCAGTAACACAGTCAGGTGACGCCCTGACTTATGCACGTAGGTCCACTCTCTGACCTCATAGCCGCCGTGCCGGGCCCGGGCAATGAAGACATCGAAGCCATTCACTGGATAGCCCAGCTCCTGACTCAGCTCTATGCCATGGGCAATGACCTCATCTTGCAGGTGAATAATGGCGGGGGTTTCCCGGTTTATCATTTCACTGGCGGCATAGCCCAGCATGCGTTCGGCACCTGAGTTGAACAGGTTGATAGTCCCGTGGGTATCTGTGGCTATGATGGCGATTTCGCTGGCGGCATCGATTACCCCCTGTAGCTGTTGCTGGGCGGCGATCAGCTCCTGTTCGCTACGCTTGCGTTCGCTGATATCGTGCAAGAAGCCGGTGTAGAAGGTTCCGGTTTCAACCTGGACTTCATTGATGCTCAGCTCCAGTGGGATGGCCAGGCCGCTCTTGTGACGACCGTTAACCTCTCGCCCCATTCCGAGCAAGCGCTTTTCTCCGCTTTCGGCATGATGGTGGAGATAGTCGTTGTGATGGCTGCGCTGGGGTTCTGGCATCAAGAGTGAGACATTTTTGCCTATTACCTCACCTGCTTGGTAGCCAAACATTCGCTCGGCCGCGGGGTTAAACGATTCAACAAGCCCTCTCTGGTTGATGGTGATGATGGCATCCACTGCCGAGTCGAGGATGGCCTGCAACCTGGCCTGACTTTCTCGCAGGGCTTGCTCTATCTGTTTTTGAGGCGTGATATCTTGGCTCACGCCACGCAGGCGCTGGAGTTTGCCCTTCTCATCCAGTTCAACCAGAACACGGTCGTCAATCCAGATGAGGTGGCCATCGCCGCAACGGACCCGGTAGCAGTGGTTGTAGCCCCGTTTTTCTCGAAACATCTGCTGCACCAGGCGTTCCAGTTCGGGTTTGTCCTCCTCATAGACCAGGGCGAGCCAGTTTTCGTAGCTGGCCGTTAACTCATCAGCCTGGTAGCCGATGAGCCGATAGAGTTCGTCACTCCACCACTGCTGGTTGGTTTCCACTTGCCACTCCCACGCTCCGGCACGGGCACTCTCCAGGGCGAGCTGCAGACGCCGTTCGCTGGCTTTGAGTTGGGCTTCGGCCTGCCTGCTGGCCGTGATGTCCCAGTTCATGCCAACCATGCGTCGCGTCTTTCCATGCTCATCGATCAGAGGCATGGCCGCGGCCTGGATATGATGAACCGAGCCATCGGGCCAGAGGATGCGGAATTCATATTCAAACTCCTGGCACTGCTGGATGGCTTGTTGCAATACGGCTTCGGTCGCCGCCAGGTCGTCCGGATGCACACAGTTTTGCCACATCTGATAGTTGTGTTCGCGTTCTCTCTCCGGCACTTGAAATAGCTGATACATATGCTCATCCCAGATGAGCGTGCCATCTTGCAGATTGAAGTCCCAGATCCCCATGCGGTTGGCTCGGCAGGCCAGTTGCAAGCGCTCGTTGAGCCGGCGAATCTGCAGCTCATCGGCTCGCCGCTCGGAGATATCATCCACATGGATGATGAGTTCATCCTCGGCGTGGTGGTTATGAAGTAAGGAGACGTTGAGCAGACAGGTCAGCTCTCTTCCCTCTTTGCTCAGATAGCGGCGCTCTGTGGTGTAGTGATCGCGAACTCCGCGCCTGAGTTCATCTAGTTGAATGCTTGCCTTTTGCCACTCTTCCGGCAGGGTCAACTCCTTGATGTTCATCTCCAGCAGTTCATCACGGCTATATCCCAGTTTGCGGCAGAGATAGGGGTTGACCTCGGTCAGCTTGCCTTCTGGTGTGCAGAGGGCGAAGCCGGTTGCCGCCAGATCCAGTATGCTCCGGAGTCGTCGTTCACTGGCGGCGATGCTCTGGCTCTTCTCTCGGGCCTCTTTTACCAGCAGCCCGACCAATTGGGCCAGCAGGGAGCAGACGGTGCCTGCGCTCCAGAAGCTGTGAATGGTGATATCGCTTATCAGGGCGGCATGGGCTAACTGCGGAACCTGTTGATACTCCAGCAGGGCTGGGGTGAGCATCATGGTGGCGAGCGCTGTGACCCCCATGGCAAAGAGCGAGATATTCAGGGCCAGCAGAGTGAAGAGGATGGCCAGGTAGGGAAAGGGGAAGGGGATCCAGAGCAGGGTGATCACACTTATGCCAAGACAGCTGCCACCCCACAGCAGATCGCGTCGGATTGGCGAGTGGGAGCGGCCAAGTTGCAAACAGGGGAGGAGTAGCATGGCCATCCCCAGGCTGTTTTCCCACCACCAGTGAAGTGCCGGCCAAGCCGGTGAAGAGCCGCCATCCAGGCTGAGCATCAAGCCGCCGAGCAGAGCGGAGGGGGGCAGGGCCAGCAGGATCACGCGCAAGAGGGTACGCAGAGCGGTGGCAGCCTCAAGCGGCGCTGCGCCCTCTATCTGGGCATTGGGGGCTTTAAGCACCCAGAGGGCCATGCCTATCTCCAGCATGTTGATTAGAGAAAAGCCTATGGCCAGAGGGAGAGGGGTTTGGCTTAACAGGTAGGCTAACAGATTACCGAGGCCATGAGCCGTCAGTAGCCAGGGTCGGGTAAGGGGTTCGCTGCGTAGCAAGAAGGCCAGGCCTGTGGCGTTTGCGAGCCAGATATCGGCAAGCTCGTGATCTTGCAGCGAGAGTTGGATGCACAGATAAGCCAGCAGCGCACTCACCGTGGCTAGCAGTGACCAGCGGAGTAAAAATGCGTGCTGGTTCAGGGGCATGGGCGCTCCGTCTCATCGGTCAATTGGTTGGCGGTGCGAAGGCTACGACCCTATCGCGCCCCTGAGCCTTGGCGGCATAGAGCGCCTGATCCGCTTCGGCAATGAGTTGCATGGGGGAGCTTAGGGCGGAGGGGATGCAGGCGGTGACCCCTATGCTGATGCTGACGATTTCCCGGTTGACGGCACCACGGTGAGGGATGGCCAGCTCCCGGATCTGCTGGTTTAGCCATTGGCCATAACGCAGGGCATCCTCCAGGTTGGTGTTGGGCAGTATGATGGCAAACTCTTCGCCGCCGTAGCGGCAGACGGTTTCGGCTGGGCGACGGGTGACGGCAACGGCGGTATTGGCTATGGTGCGCAAGCAGTCATCGCCAGCCAGATGGCCATAACAGTCATTGAAATGCTTGAAGTGATCCACATCCAGCATGGCCAGGGCCAGCGAGCTGGCCGCTCTTTGATGGCGCCGGAATTCCACCGCCAGCATGCCATCGAAGGCTCGGCGGTTGAAGACGCCCGTCATACCATCGATATTGGCCATGTGTCTGAGTTTGTCGGCCTGCCGTTTCAGGGTCAGGTGGGTTGTGACCCGGGCTCGGACTACAGGGGGGTTGAGGGGTTTGGAGATGAAGTCCACGGCTCCGGCTTCCAGCGCCCGGATCTCGTGTTCCATGCTCTGGTGGGAGGTGACGAAGATAACGGCTGAGTCACACAGCAAGGGATCACTCTTCAAGGCCTGGCATACCTCGTAGCCATTCTTGCCTGGCATCTCTACATCCAGCAGTATCAGGTCGGGGAGCTTGTCATGGGCCATCTGCAGGGCCATGTCACCATTGGTGGCAATAAAGAGGTCGCCCATCCCGCGTAGCATGTTGCCGAGGAACTTAAGATTGGTGGGGCTATCGTCCACCAAGAGGATACGCGGTGCTAGACTGGCATGATTCACATTGAGCTCCTGAGAACTACCGCTCTCTTATCTATAGGCGATGACGCAGGGAGATGCGAGGTTCACAGTGGCGATCATGGAGATGGCGCGGTTTATTCCGCACCTGAAATGAGTCAGGGTGTAGCACATATGAGTCTTTATCCAGTAAGCTAGGCGGGCTTTCACACTAAGTAGCGGTTCCGACTAGTCGATCCCCTATCGCAGTGACGGGGGGCGCTAAGCTGACCCTGCCAGGGATGGGTTTACGGCGTGTCAGCCTGTGCTACCTTGTCGATGTAGCACAATCGGGAGCGGTTAGTTAGGTTGTTTTGAATTGATGCAGAGGTTGGGTATGGGAAATCGGCAGCTAATGAGCTGGATGTGTGGCGCGTTATTAGTGGCCGGCTGTGGTGAGACGCAACCTGATGGTAGCCGAGTCGAGCAGACTGAGGCATCAGGGGGGAAGACGGCCAAGGTTGAAGCCAATGTGCAGGTTCGAGTCAAACTCAGTGGCCAGGTGAGCTACCTGGAGCGCAGTGCACTGCCGGCCGATGCGGTTCTGGAGGTGAAGCTGCTGGATGTCTCGTTGGCCGATGCACCGGCCAAGGTGTTGGCGACCCGGCGCATTTCTCCCGGGCGGCAGGTGCCTATCGATTTCACCCTGCTCTATGATCCGAGGCAAATCGTACCGAGCAACAGTTATGCGCTGCAGGCCCGTGTGCTGCAAGGGAGCCAGCTGTTATTTATCAATACTGAGCGCTATGCCGTACTGACCCGAGGTGCTCCCAGCGACAACATAGCGATACGGGTCAATCCCGTCGTTCACTAATCCCGGCTCGGCCCCTTACCCCGGGCGGGCCCGAGTGATCCTGCGCACTTCTTATTTCTCCGCCACCAGCTTCTGGTGCAGGCGCGAACCTATGATAGGGGCGCGCACCTCTTCCCCCTCCTTACAGAGGCTGTTCATCGTTGGCCGAGGTGGTGAGATCCAGCCGTTTTCTGCTCTTGTCACCAGACTCCACCAGCGTCAGGCCCTTGTGCCATTGACTGGTGAGCAGGGCATGATTTAGTCAAAGGGGCGGGGAGAAGTAAGGGCAGGGTTAGCGGGTGGCATTGCCAGATGAGTGCGATTACGCCATGCTCATCTGGTGGTCTATTGCTACTGTTGTAGCTGTGCTGGATTAGAGTGTCAGCTGTCGTCTCTTAAAGAGTGTGTTGCGTTAGCTCATTTCGCAGGAGAGGTTACATGTCGGTATTGAAACTGGTGATAGGTAACAAGAATTACTCCTCCTGGTCGTTGCGTGGCTGGCTGGTGGCCAAGCACAGTGGCCTGGAGTTTTCCGAGATCTCCCTCGATCTCGGCTCTCCGGCGTTCAAGCAGCATGTGGCGCGTTTTTCGCCCAGCGGCAGAGTGCCGGCTTTGATTGTGGGTGAGAGTGTCATCTGGGATTCGCTGGCCATAGCCGAGTATCTGGCCGAGTTGGTGCCTGGGCTCTGGCCCACATCGCCTCTGGCGCGAGCCAAGGCCCGGTCGGTATCGGCCGAGATGCACTCCGGCTTTCTGGCTCTGCGTCAGCAGATGCCGATGAACATGCGGGCCATAGGACGCAACGTGCTACCCACGCCAGCTTTGGAGGCGGATATCGCACGCATCATCGCCCTTTGGCAGAGCTGCCGGCAGGAGTTCGCCGCCGATGGGCCCTGGCTCTTTGGCCGCTGGAGCATAGCCGATGCCATGTTCGCTCCCGTGGTCTCTCGTTTTCGTACCTATGGTGTCGTGGTGCCGCCGCAGCTGGCCGACTATCTGACGACTGTATTCGAGGATCCGGCGCTCGTGAGCTGGGCTCTGGCCTGTCAGGATGAGTTGACCCTGGCCAGTTCGGAGGTTGGCCTGGAGTAACAGGGTCATCCTGAGCATGCAAAAAAATGGCGCCTGATGGCGCTAATGCTTGTCAGTTAATCAGTTAGGGAGAGCCAACCTCTCTCGCCAACGCGCCGTAAACCCTTCCCTGGGGGCTCGATGGCGGCATCCCTGCCGCCAACGGTTGGCTCAAAAGGCTATCTCTCCCTCGCTAACTGACGGGCATTGGCCTTGTGGCGCCATTTTTGTCTTGGACAAACTGGGGCTATTTGAGCGTTAGCCAGTTGCTGGTGTCGAAGCGCAGCTGGCTGTGACTGTTGCTGGCCGGGGCCTCGGTAGCCGGGGCACCACTCAGTGTGATGGGGTAGCTGACGCCATCAAAGAGCAACTTGCTCCACTGCTGGAAGCCCGACTGCACCACCAGATTGTGCCACCCCTGAGTGGTATTCGGGGAGACCAGGATAGGCCCCTGCATCCCTTCGATGCGCCCCAGGAAACGGTAGCCATCCACTGATCCCTGGAAAAGCAGCCAGACGCAGCCGCTTTTGTCGCACCAGTTCATCTGCACCAGGGCGTCAGGGTAGTTGTCATCATTCAGATCGTAGGTGAGGTAGCGGTACTGGACGCCATCCGGGTTGCTCTTGTTGATGGTAAAGTAATCCAGCAGCGCCTGTTTCACGGCGCCATCTTCCTGAAAGCTGGCCTGCAACACGACCGGAGTGAAGGCTGCTCGCGTCGGGGTCTGGCTGCTGCTGGTGTGGGAGCTGCTTTGCGCCTGAGGGGCAATGGGCAGTGCCGGTGTGCCGGGGCGCAGTTGCAACGGCTCATCGAAGTAGGCTTGTGCACCATTGATCTTGCGATAGGTGGCCGTGAGCTGTTGTCCTTCACGGGTGAAGGGGATCTGTTCACTCACCCCCCAGCCATTGCGCTGGTTAAACAGCAGCTCCAGGCCATGAGCGGTCGGTTGCCAGACGCCTGTGTACTCCACCTTGGGGCCGCTGTCTGGGTAGTAGGTGAGGCTGGCCAGATGATCCACTGTCAGGCTCAGACCGACCTGGGCCTTCATCTGGGGTGAAACGCCATACCACTGCAAGGGGGGGAGGAGATCGGCCAGTGGGCGACCGCGCTCGCCGCAACCACTTAACAGGTTTTCACCCTGCTTGAGTTTGACCTCATAGCCCCAGATCTGGTTGGCCTGGTTTTCCTGACAGAGGGCCGGAGTGAAGGTGAGCTCGGCATCCTCCCCTTCCAGGCTGGTGAGGGCGAGCGTCAATACGCCATTGCTCTCTTGATGGCTGGATTTGAGGGTATAGGTCTGGCTGCCCCCGGGTGTGCTGTAGAGGCCGGTTTCACCTTGCAGTGTCAGGTTCCACTCTGGCTCGTGGCCGAAGGCGCGAAAGGCGAAATTGGTATCCCGCTGGCAGCTTTGCAGCTCTGGGGTCAGCAGATCAACCTGGTTCAGGGTCAGGGCTATGGGGGCTCCGCGCTCTTGGGCCAGATCGAGCTTGCCCTCCACTTCGGCATAGAGTTGCTTGGGGCTACCCAGATCTTGCCAGCGTTGCCAGAAGCCGGGCTCGGCGTTGAAGCGCCAGCTCTGTTTGCTGTCACAGGGGGTGAAGCTTGCCTTGTCGCCTTGACCACTCAGTATGCCGCGAAACAGGGCGACACCGGGGCGGGTCAATTCGTTAGCAAGCTGAGTCGTGGTTTCGACCGGTTCGGTGGGGGAAGAACTGCAGGCGGTCAGCCATAAGGGCAGGCTCAGACTCAGCAGCATGGCGCCATAACGCAGGAACATGGCAACTCCTTGAATAGGTTGGGCCTTAGAAGATAGGCCATATACTACACAGTCTGCCTGAATCCTGAAAAAACGCCACCCGCGCCGAGTCGGGTGGCAGGAGGGTTTACTCGCCAAACAGCTTGCCGAGATAGTCGGCTACGCCATCTTCATCACTGCTGAGGGTTTGTGGGTGGTTCGGCAGGGCGGCCTTCAGGCGCGAGTGGGCGTTGCCCATCACCACACCCTGACCCACCATGGAGAGCATCTCCAGATCATTCATGCCATCACCAAAGGCTATGGCTTCGCTGAGTTGAAAGCCGTTTTGCTCCAGTACCGCTTTTACCGCGTTGCCCTTGTTCACACCTTTCTGCATGGTTTCCAGGCAGGTGGGGGTAGAGAAGGCGATGCTCAAGCGGTCACCGTAGTAAGAGAGCAGACGATGCTCCAACTCCAGCAGGTCTTCATGCTCACCCACGTAGAAGATCTTGTTGATCTGCTCTTTCGGTAGCGCGACCAGGTCTGTTATCTGATAGCTGAAACCCGACTCCTGGTGATAAGCCAGCAGCTCGGGGCTTTCCGCCTCCACCAGCCAGCGATCACCCTGGTAGATGTGCAGGGCGATATCGGGCAGGCGCTCGATCTCCACCAGCTCTTGGGCCAGTTCCGGGGGTATGGTCTGGTTGTAGATGCAGTTGTCCTGCTTGTCGTGGACCACGGCACCATTAGCAGTGATGAGGTAGATCTCCAGTCCCAAGGCATCGCGAATACCACGCACATCCACATGATGACGACCGGTGGCGACTATGAAGCGGATGCCGCGAGCCATCAGGCGGTGCAGGGTGCGACGGGTGTGCGGGGAGATCTGATGCTGGTTATTTAGCAGAGTACCATCGAGATCGGAGACAACGACTTTATACATAAGCCCTCAGAAACGCAGGATGCCAGAACTCAAGTCTAGCCCTATCAGCCGCGAACTGAAACAGCTTTCTTCATTCGAAACTTACGGGTTTCTTTTCAGGAAGTCGAGTGTTGCCGATATGGCCTGCATTCGAATCTCATCAGTTTCGTTAAGAAGTTCATGCTTGGCTCCGGCGATCACGCGGGGCTGGTTACCATCACAATTACGCTGAGCCGCCGCCATGTTCTGGCAAAACTCGTCCTGTCGATCGTTACGCACCACAGTGTCGGCCCCGGCCTGGAGCAGCAGCAGGGGCGTGGTGATGCGAGGGGCCAGGGTCATAGTCCGCTCAGTGGCACTCAGCGCTTGATTGAGCCAGCGAGCTGTCGGGCCGCCGAGCTGAACTTCAGGGTAGTCGCGATATACCTGACGGAAGTGGGCATAGCGCAGGGGATCCTGGGTCAGTTCATTCTCGGCAAAGGGCAGTGGGTCGTAGCGCCCCTGGGTGGGGGCGTAAGGTGATTCCAGTCCGAGCAGCAGGGTTGCCCACTCCATCAGCCAGGTGATGAACTTGGCGAGCCAGGTAGGCATGGCACCCAACTGGATGCCCAGCATGGGGGCACAGAGGACCGCAGCCTGGAAATCATCCGGATACTGGCTCAGGTAATCGAGGGCTATGGTGCCGCCCATGGAGTGGGCAAGCAGATAGAGCTGGCTGGGGTGATCCGCCATCACGATCTGGTCATGGAACTGTTTCAGATCTGCCGTGTAGTCACTGAAGTGGTCTATGTAACCCTTGTGGGGGTCACTCAGCATGCGACCGGAGAAGCCTTGTCCCCTGTGGTCATAGAGGTAGACGCTGTAGCCCTGTTGATAGAGTTCATAGGCCAGCTCCTGATACTTGATATAGCTCTCGATGCGGCCATTGACCAGTACTATGGCTCTATGGCTTTGCGGGTTGCGCAGGGCGACATAGCGGATGGGCAAGTTGCCAACGCCTGCAAACTCGCCGGGTTGGGCGTGCTGTTGCCAGAACGGTGGCAGCAGTTGCTGATAGAAGTTCGGTAGTTCGGCAGCGGTGAGAAGGTGATAGGGGTTGTCCATGGCCAGGGCTCTACCAGTCAGGGAAAGAAAAAACAGCAAGCTCAGCAGGGCGCGAGCAAACATGGAAACAGCCTCAAGGAGCATAGGTTTGAGACAGAATTATAAAAGAAAAAATGCGATAGTCGTCATATTTCTTCTCATCCTGTATATGCCCTACTGGGCTAAGGGTTTATCCGGGGAACCCCTGTCATGACCCCGCCGCCTGCCAACCGCCCTCTTGGCTAGACGGGGCTGGTCGAGATATTGCTCAGATGTCTCTGGGTCAGAGGCCAAAGAGGGGGATGGCGTTACCCGTCCACGTGACGTGCCCATGCCGCGCATATGCCGGGAGCAGAGATCAGCTCTGTTTTACCCATGCTGCCATTTGATGTGAATGAGTCGCGTCAGTTTCAGAGAGTAAACCATCTACTACCCCCTGTTTATTGTCGGCGCTCTGGTTTTGACTGAGCTTGGCTTTACAAACCAGAGATTCGACTGTGATCTCCAGGCCGACAATCGCCGATAATAAGTTATCTATGTACTCTTGTGGCGCATCGGAAACCGACCAGGGATGGCTGCGGTTGTACTCATGATGATTCGAAAGTCTCGACACCAGATCCAGGCACCAATCAGCATCATGGATAAAACGCAGCGCACCGTTTATATGTACCACGACGTAGTTCCATGTGGGCACAGCTTTGCCATCAACTTGCTTGCTAGGGTAATAACCGGGTGAGACATAACACTCTGGACCGCTAAAAATAACGAGCACGGCGTTTGGCATGCGTTGACACAGCGGATTGGCTTTAGCTATGTGCCCCTGGAGGATCAGTTTCTTCTCTCCATTTTCGGTTAACAGCAAGGGGATGTGATTTGCTTCGAGACCGGCATCGGAATACGACACCACAGTAGCCAAAGGGTATGCAGTAATAATCTGTTTGATTTTATCGGGGTCATTTTCAGCAAAGATTTTTGGAATAAACATCTGCAATCCTCTGGATGAGAAAAGAGTCACTCACTCTACGGAAACCACGAAATAAACCGGCTGAAGAAAAGGTGACGGAAAAGTGCAACAAATGCAACGGACGAAAAATGCAACGGACACCCACTCTGCATTGCCCTGCTGCGATTACAGTTTGGTGAGGAATGGTGTATGGCCAGCATCAGGCTGTGCCACGGTACTACAATACAGAGTGGATGCCTTGTTCAGCTTCAGGTTGTCAATAATCCGTAATTAATTCGAACGGATCTGGTAGGTTGGTGCTGAGCGCCAGCGAAGGCCAACGTTTACCGAGGAGCTATTTTCTTTATTTTGTGCCATATCGCGCACGCTGGTGGCAAATCCGGCGCTGTAGCCGTAGCGTCCGGCCTGCAGGTTATCGGTCTTAGCGGTAGCAGCCCAGTGGGGTCTTAATAGCCGAGTCCTGGGTGTTGCGCGCAGCGGTTTTTACGTCTGGCAATCCAGGCCAGGAAAAGGTTCTGCTCGCACTCAGGCGAATCCTTCGTTGTCCGTCACCTCGTTTCACTACCATGGCCGCTAATTGGTTTCGACTCGCCATGCCGCTTGAGTTAGAGCCCGGAGTGCGGCCTGTGGCGTCCTTGGGGGATCACCCAGGGGGTACCGAAGATAGGATCAGCCACTACGGCGACGGGCTGGCCATAGGCCTGCTCAATGGCGGCAGCCTGCAGCACCTCACAGGCCGAGCCCTGTTGCAGGATCCTGCCCTGATGCAGCAGCACCAGCTGGTCGGCATAGCGGCTGGCCAGATTCAGATCGTGCAGCACCACCACCAGCGTCTTGCCCTGCAGCCGCAGGTCAATCAGCAGATCCATGATCTCGACCTGATGATTGAGATCCAGGTGGTTGATGGGCTCATCGAGCAGCAGCACATCGGCCTCCTGGGCCAGTACCATGGCGATCCAGGCCCGCTGCTGCTGGCCGCCGGAGAGCGACGACAGAGGGCGGCCGCTCAACGCCAGCAGCCCGGTCTGACTCAAGGCGCGCTGCACGGCTTGTTCATCTTCGACTTGCCACTGACGCAGTACAGCCTGATGGGGATAGCGTCCGTAGCGCACCAGATCAAACACACTCAGATCGGCAAACAGCTCGGGATACTGGGGCAGATAGGCCAGCCGCCGTGCTCGCTCCGCCGCTGGCCAGCTCGACAAGGGGCGTTGTTCGAAGAGGATGGCGCCCGACTGCGGCGGGATCTGCCCCGCCAGCGCCTTGAGCAGCGTCGATTTGCCACAGCCGTTGGCGCCCAGCAAGACCGTCAGTTGGCCCCGGGGCAAGGTCAGCGAAAACTGGCTCAGCACCGGGGTGGCGTCGTATCCCAGGGTTAACGCCTCACAGAGTAGCGGCACAGGTTTTTCCTTCTGAAGCGGGTAGAGAGAACAGACTCGGGATCTGCGAAAGCGCCACCTCGGCGGCCAGAATGCCGTTGGCGGTATTCCAGATGACATCATCCAGGCTGCGCACCTGGCCGCGGCGCACCACCGACAGCTGCTGCCACGCCGGGTCGCTCATAAAGGCCTCGCGGTACTGCAAGGTGCTCTGTTGACGACGGGCACCATAGGTGAAGTAGAACAGACGATCGGCATCCAGCTCGGCGATACGCTCCCGGCTGAAGTTGTTGACGCCATAGGCGTGCACATTCTGGTTGGGTGGGCGCGTGAAGCCGAGCGCCGCAAACAGCTCGCCACTGAAAGAGTCCAATTGGTAGAGACGCACCTGGCCGGGATTAAAGCGCAGCACGCTGATCCGGCGCAGCGGCTGCTGCTGCAATGCCTGCCTGAGGCACAGGATCTGCCCCTGCAGTCGCGCCAGCCGCGCCTGCGCCGCCGCCTCTTGCCCCAATGCCCGGCTGAAGCTCAGAAAATTCTGCTGCCACCCTTTGCGGCTATCGCGAACCAGCACGGTTGGCGCGATGCGCTCCAGCGTCGAGAGCAGCCGCACCGATTGCTGCCGGTTGCCGAGGATGAGATCCGGCTGCAGGCTGGCAATCAGCTCCAGATTGGGGGCATTCTCCAGCCCCACCACCATCACCCCCGACATCTGCGCGGCTATGTGCCGATACCAGGGGTTGCCATTGAGCGAACGTGTGGCCCCGACGGGTTTTAACCCCAAGGCCAGCAGGGCTTCGGTGCTGTCGTTGCTCAGTGTGACCACGCGCAAGGGCGTCGCGGGCAAAAGGGCGGCGGAGTGAGGTGTGAAATTCGGTGCAGAGTGCGGTGCAGAGTTTGGTGCTGAGTAGTGTGGTGC